>CAZYYT010000071.1:0-6726 GCA_964651775.1 uncultured Oscillospiraceae bacterium
CTTTCGTTTCTATTTGTGCTGACGCTTTAACGGCAGAATGGAGATTAAAATGAAAGAATATTTAGGACATGAATCACAGCTTTGTGGTGTAGAGGAGCATCGCCTTTGTGGTGGAAAGGGGGACGGGCTTCGTCTTTTCGAGGTAAATAACGGAAAAGGCATTATGTTTACAATATCTGCCGACAGATGCGGTGATATATCAAGGCTTTATTTTAATGGCAAAAACCTTGGGTTTTTCGCACCTTGTGGTTATGTTTCCCCCCAGTATTACGATAAAGAGGGGCTTGGATTTTTAAAATCCTTTACGGCAGGCTTTTTAACAACGTGTGGTTTAACTGCAGTAGGTAGTCCATGCACAGATGATGGGGAGGTGCTTTCCCTTCACGGAAATATTGCAAACACACCTGCAGAAAATGTAGGATACTGGATAGATGACCGTATTCACGTAAAGCTTACCATTCGTGATGCATCCCTTTTTGGGCATAAGCTTCTTTTAACAAGAGAATACATATGTCCGCTTGATAAAAACGAAATTACACTTAAAGATACAGTGAAAAACATTGATGATAAAGAAACACCTTTTATGATATTATATCACTTTAATATGGGGTATCCGCTATTGAGTGAAAATTCTGTTGTAAGTGTAGAAAGTAGTGGCGTAAGGCCGAGGGATAAGCGTGCCGAAGAGGGCATTATGAATGCGCTTGTTATGGAAAGGCCACAATCAGGCTTTGTTGAGCAGTGCTATTACTATGATATGGCAGAGGGTAAGGCAGAAATATATAATCCGGAAATCAATACTACTCTATCAATAAACTATAATATAGAAGAACTTCCGTTTTTCACCGAGTGGAAGATGATGGGAAGTGGTGAATATGCCCTTGGGCTTGAGCCGGGCAACTGCACTGCTGACGGAAGAGATGTTATGCGTAAAAACACTAAGCTTGCTTTCTTAAAAGCAGGTGAGGAAAAAACGCAAACAATTACAATTAAGCTGAAGGAAGAAACAAGATGAAAATTGTTGTGGCAACAAAAAATAAAAATAAAATAAAAGAATTTAGTGAAATTCTTAAGGGTTTTGAAATAATAAGTCAAGAGGAAGTAGGCATTGATATAGATGTCTTAGAAACAGGCACAACATTTGAGGAAAACTCATATCTTAAGGCTTCGCAAATATATAAGGCTACGGGCCTTCCTGCAATTGCAGACGATAGTGGCCTTGAGGTGGACGCACTTGGTGGTGCACCGGGTATATACAGTGCGCGCTACGGTGGCGAAGGGCTTGATGATAAGGGCAGGGTACAGCTTCTTCTTAAAAATATGGAAAATGTACCCTATGGTGAGCGTAGTGCACGTTTTGTTTGTGCAATAACCTATGTTGATGGCGATGGTTTTATAACAGCAAAGGGTACATGTGAGGGCACAATAACGAATGAGCCACGTGGTGAAAACGGGTTTGGCTACGACCCTGTTTTCTTTGTAGAAGAGTATAAAAAAACATCTGCAGAAATTTCTTCGGATGAGAAAAATAGCATAAGCCACAGAGGTAAGGCACTTCGCATTTTTACTGAAAAAATGAAAAATAAAAAGGAAGCTGCAAAACAGCTTCCCTAATATGCCCTAAATTAGCAACCGCAACCGTTGTTGCAACCGCTGTTACAACCGCCTAAACCGTTGTTACCACAACAGCAACAAAGAAGAAGGATGATGATTATCAACCAGATAATCCATTCACAACCGCAACCGCTATTATTTCCAAAGAACATAGTGAGTCTCCTCTCTAAAATATTATATATAATAAGTAGGTCACCCTACAATAACATATTATGAATTTTGTCGTATTTTGTTTCCGATATATTTTTGTTATTTTTATAAAAACGGGTAATAATAAAAACGGATATTATGGGAATAAACAATTCCCCAAAGAAAGGAAACTTTATATGAAATCTAATGGAAAAAAACTTACTTTATTACTTGTAGTATGCGTAATGCTGTTTTCGGCTTGTAACATGGGTGGGCGAAACGACAATGGCACTGCCGACGATCGTGATGGTATTATTGAAAACAAGGACGGTACCACAAACGATACCACAAATAATAACAAAACAGTTGATGACAAAACAGTTGATGACAAAACAGTTAATGATGGAGTGGACAAAAACGGAGATAATATTGTAGATGATGTGGCTGAAGGCACAAAGGATCTGGCAAATGGTGCGGCTGATGCCGTTGGTGATGTGGCTGAAGGCACAAAGAACGCTACAAACGATATTATCAAAAAATAAAGGGCAGCAATGCTGCCTACATAGACAACTATTTACAAAAGGGATGATTAAATGAAAAAAACAGAACTTAAGCAGGGTGTAAATTTATACCTTATTAACGATAAAAAATTTAAGGCCTTTCGTGCATGCATGCTTTTTCACAGGCCTCTTTGTAAAGAGGAGGTTGCTAAAAACACTCTACTTACTGCAGTAGTCAGAATGGGGTGCGAAAAATATCCCGATTCAAAAGCAATTTCGGAAGCGTTTGAAAATCTTTACGGCGCTGACATGATTGCAAGAGCAACAAAATATGGCGAACAGCAGATAATCAAGCTTGGTATAAAAACTATTGCAGATTCTGTAACTGAAAGCAATAACTTTGACGGGGCTATGGAGCTTCTCATGCAGCTTGTGTTTAAAGCAGGCACAGGAAGCGGATTTAATAAAGAGATTGTAGAAACTGAGAAGCAAAATATTAAGGATGCAATCCTTGCACAGAAAAATGATAAGGGTTCATACAGTTTGCTTCGACTTCAAGAGGAAATGTGTAAGGATGAACCCTATGGTATAAACCCGTTAGGGAATGTTGATGCGCTTGACGAAATTGACAGTGAAGACCTATACAGTCACTACAAAAAAGTTCTTGAAGAAAGCAGAGTTGATATAATCTTCACGGGTAATTTTGAAGAAGCTGCAGCAGTAAGTGTGGCGAAGAAAATCGCGGAAAATCTTGGAGAACGTACACAGGATATTACAAAGCCTATCTTTATTAATAAGGTTGATGAGGTTAAGACAATTGTCGACAAAATGGATGTAACGCAAGGAAAACTTTGTATGGGGTGGCGCTCATCCAAAAAAATTTCACACGAAAACTACCCGCAGGCGATTGTTTATAACACTATTTTTGGTGGCAGTGCTACAAGTAAACTCTTTGAAAATGTTCGTGAAAAGCTTAGTCTATGCTACTTTGTTACAAGTAGCATAGACAGACTCAAACAGATTATGATTGTTCGTAGCGGAGTTGAGTTTGAATGCTTCCAAAAGGCATTTGACGAGATTATGGCGCAGCAAAGTAAAATGGTAAATGGCGAAATAACTGAAAAAGAAATTGATGCGGCAAAAAAACAGCTTGTAAATATATTTCAGTCCAATTATGACAGTATCGCATCTATGGAAGAGTATTATACTATGCAGATTCTTCTGGGCACAAATATTTCTATTGAGGATATTAAATCTAAAGTAGAAAAGGTTACTCTTGAAGAAATAAAAGACGTTGCAGCGGCAATGATACTTGACACAGTCTATTACATTGACAAAGAGTGAGGTGGGGAAAATGAACTTTATAAAAACATATAACAAGGCACTTGACGAAACAATTTTTTCTGCAACTCACGAAAGTGGGCTTAAGGTTATTGTAATAAAAAAGAAGGGATTTTCAAAAAGCTATGCGACCTTCAGCACAAAGTATGGTTCAATAAACACTGAATTTGTTGTGCCCGGTGAAGAAAACACAACAAAGGTGATAGATGGTGTTGCACACTTTCTTGAGCATAAGGTGTTTGAACAGCCGGATGGCACAAATGCGTTTAATGAATTCTCAAAGTATGGTGCAAGTGCCAATGCCTTTACAAGCTTCGGCATAACAAACTATCTTTTCAGCTGTACGGACTATTTCTATGAAAATCTTGCAATTCTTCTTGATTTTGTACAAAAGCCCCATTTTACGGAAGAAAACGTAGAGAAAGAGAAGGGGATTATCGCACAGGAAATAAGGATGTATGAAGACGATGCTGACCAAACTCTTTTTTACAACTGCCTTAAGGGAATGTATAAAGACCACCCTGTAAGAACAAATATTGCAGGCAGTGTGGATGAAATTATGAAAACAACCCCCGAGCTACTTCATAAATGCTACAAAACTTTCTACCATCCTTTGAACATGGCAGTTATATGCGTGGGCGATATTGATGAGCAAAAGGTTGGGGAGATGGTTGAGAAATATGTTAAAGTAGGCGAAAACCACGGAAAAATCACCCAGGTATTCCCAACAGAAACTGAAAAAGCAAACCAAAAGAGAATAGAAGTGAAATTCGACGTACCTATGCCTATGTTTATGCTTGGAATTAAAGATAACAAAACAGGCGGCACAGGAGATGAAATGCTTGAGCGTGAGATTTTAACGACATTAACACTATCTATTTTATTTGGTAAAAGTAGTGATTTTTATAAGGAACTTTACGACAGCGGGGAGATAAATAACACGTTTGGTGCTTTCTATGAATATGAAGATAGCTGCGCTTATGCAGCTTTTACCGGAGAATCAAAAAATATTTCAACAGTAGAAGAAAAAATCTATAAAACACTTGAAGGGGCAGAAAAAACAGGACTTGATAAAAATGACTTTGAACGTACAAAAAGGGTTATGCAGGGTAAGTTTTATGCACTGCTTGATAGTGTTGAAAATCTTGGTAACGAGTATGTTTTTGCATATCATCGAGGAATAGATATTTTAAAATATCCCGAAATCTGCGAAGCGGTAACAGTGGAGAAGGCAAATGCACGCATAAAAGAATTCTTTGATAAGGAGGCGTGCAGTATGTCAATCATACTGCCAAAAAGTGATGACAAATGATATATCATTTCCCGGACTTGGCCTAAAATTTAATATAAACCCTATTTTGCTTGAGTATTCAAACGGTGGCGGCATCCACTGGTACGGAGTAATTATAGCGTTTGGCGTCGTACTTGCATTGCTTTACTGCTCACATGTGGCAAAAAGAGAGGGTGAAAACCCCGACAGTATAACGGAGCTTGTGCTATATGCACTTCCTATTTCCGTTGTATTTGCCCGTACATATTACGTTATCTTCTCTTGGGACAGCTACAAAGACAATCTTTTGGATGTTTTTAAAATATGGGAGGGTGGAATTGCAATTTATGGTGCATTCATAGGTGCAGTTCTCACAGCCTATGTATATTTTAAAATAAAAAAAGGAAATATACTTAAAATGTTTGATATATGCTCTCTCGGCCTTTTAATCGGACAAATGGTTGGAAGATGGGGAAACTTTGTCAATGCAGAGGCTTTTGGCGGACCGTGTGCCTTTATTTGGGGGATGAGTATAAACGGTGGGGAAAGTGTTCACCCAACATTTTTGTATGAATCATTATGGAATCTTTTAGGGTTTACAATTCTGTCACTTTTAAATAAAAAACGTCCGTTTTACGGATTCACCTTCTTTTGTTACATAATCTGGTACGGAATAGGCAGATTTTTTATCGAAGGACTTCGGACAGACAGCTTATATCTTGGGAATATAAGAGTTTCCCAGGCTGTTGCAGTTATATGTGTAATTATAGGAATTCTTTCTCTTATAATTTGTCGAAAAAGGCAGAAATCCGATGAAATACAGGAGTAAATGGGAAATAATACTATTGACTTATATGCTACAAAGTTGTAAAATAAAAATGCAGGGTTTTCTGCATAACTCAGATAAAGTAAAGGAGAGATACTATGAAAAAAATGAGAGCAATGTTGTCAATTGTTCTTGCGCTTCTTATGTTATTCTCATCGGTGGGAATTATGGCAGAAGAAACAGCTGTCAACACACAAAATGCTAGTATAGCATTTTCTGATATTACTTCGGGAACTAAAATGTCAGATGCAGTGACAAAACTTGTTGCACATGGCATTATTACAGGTTATGAGGATGGAACCTTTAGATCTGAAGGCTCTATTACAAGAGCAGAGGCTTCCGCAGTAATCGCAAGATTTGAAGGTATTGCATCAAATCTTCCTGTTGATGCAGTAACAGGGTTTAAGGACCTTGATAGCGATTCATCAAGCGCATGGGCACGTCCCTATGTAAAAGCTTGCGTTGATGCAGGTATTATCAATGGATTCGAAGATGGTACTTTCAGAGCAAAAGATACTGTTACTTACGAGCAGATGATTAAGATGATTATCTGTGCAATAGATTATGAGGTTGTTGCACAGAGTGAACTTAGTAAGCTTATTAAACTTAATCAACCCTACACATGGTCATCAGGTTATATTGCAGCAGCAAGCAAAAATGGTATTACCGCAAATGCGATAATGTCAGATGTTACACAGGCTTCAAGCCGTGGTACTGTTGCAATTCTTACAAGTAATGCCCTTAATGCAGCTACGATTAAACCTGTTATAGACAAAGATGGTAATATAAGCTACGAAAAAGACCAAAGCACTTCTGTTGGTGGAGAAGGTCGTGACACACTTACCGAAATCGAAGGATACGTTTCAGGTACACACTATACAAGTCTTACAGACCAGTACCCCGATATTGGTAAGAATGAGATTTTGATTACATCTGATGGTAATGAAAAAACCTATGAGCTTTCAAAAACTCTTGCAGATAGAATTAACCTTGAAGATATTCTTGGTAAATCAATAAAAGCTTATTATTCTACGCTTGACAGACAG
>CAZYYT010000071.1:6736-9691 GCA_964651775.1 uncultured Oscillospiraceae bacterium
TCACAACATTAAGTGAGACAAATGCAAATAAAAAAACTGTTATCGGGGAAGCATCTATCGAGAGCATTGTAGGTAACGCAATTAAGTATCGCAATGAATCAGACAGATTGAGCACAGCTTCTCTCTCAGGCTTCACATTTATATATAATGGTAAGTTTATAGCTGGTATGTCAGGTGATGATTTAAATAGTGGAACATACAAGCTTACAAATGGTCAGGTTGAGGTTCTTGAGAATAATTACGTTAAAGTTGCAAAGGTTACAAACTATTTTGTTGGTGTTGTAAAGAGCTATGAGCGTTCATCAGGTAAAATTAACCTTAAATATGGTACAACACACAACGGAAATACCTACTATCAGATTCCTACAAGCACATTTGAGCAGCCCGATGTTTATGTGGACGGAAAGCTTACAGATGTTGACTCTCTTACGCTTTCAAGCTATAACGTAATTAACGTTTATGAAATGCCTGCAGGTTCTAAGGGTAATATCTATAGTAAGATGTACGTTTCAAAGAATAGCTACTCAGGTGAAGTAACTGCTAGGACAGATGACTCAAGAGAAGTTGAAATTGATGATAAGACATACTATCTTACAAATGAGTATGACTCATATGTAGGCACATCATCAGAGCCTAAGGCACCGTTTGAGGTTGGTCAGAATTACTCAAGATTCTATCTTGACTACACAGGACAGATTGCAGCGGTAAACTACTCTACAAGCACAACTGATTCTTATAAGTATGGATATATTCTCTATGCAGGTGAAAACAAAGATAGAACAGGCTATGCAATTAGATTTATAAATGCAAGCGGTACAGATACAGTTTGTGATGTAAAAACAACACTTAAGCTTGATGGTGACAGAATCACAGATGAACAGCTTGAGTCAAAAATTGATATATATCAGCCAATTAAGTATTCGATGTCGGGTACAGTTGTTGACTCTATTGATACTATAGCTACTACAGGCTCCGGCGCAGAGGAAGATACCTTGAAATATGACGTTAAGCTTGCAGATGGTGAAAGTGAAGTAACCTCAAGCGCAACATCTCTTAAGCAGGGGTCAATCAACTTCCGTGTTAACTCAAGCACAGTTGTTCTCTATGTCCCTGATGAAAGAGGAAACTATGACGATTATACAAAACTTACAAACACAAAGGCATTCCCTGCAAGTGCAACAGTTAAGGTTGATGCTTATGACCTTAATGACAGTTCTATAGTAGGTCTTGTACTGGTATATGGTACAGACCCCAACCTTCAGTACACTCAGTCAAGCCCATATATGATTGTATCAGAAACAAAGCATGTAGGTAGCCAGATGGTTATTTATGGCTTTAAGAATGGCGAAATAGGTGAACCGAAGGAATATAAGGTTTCAGAGGAAGGCTATAAAGATGTTTCAGGTGCAGAAAGTGACCCAATAGAGGTTGAAGAGGGTGACATCATCCGTTATATTGTAAATACGGATGGAGAAATCATCTCTATGATGATTTGGTATGATGCTTCAAATCCTGTGCAGTTGAATGATTCAACAACACTTTCAGCTGCTAAGAATACCAACAAGAGACATCAGACAAGTGGTGGTACAACACCGTACTACTTCATGTATGGTACACCGATTTATGACCTTGATGAAGGAAACCTTACACTTGGTTACTTTATCTATGAAGACTCCGTAGACGAAGCTCAAAAGGCGGATCCGACAGATTCAGGCTCTAGGGTAATTCGTACAGATAATAAGCCCGTTTACGAGTTTACAGGAGAAGAAGTCAATGTACTTGATAGCCTTGAAGGATATCTCGAAAAAATCGGAACTGCTGATGCTAGCAAGGTGATTGTTATCTACAGGGATGCAACAAATCCATCAGCAAATATTATATATATATTGAACGACTAATAAAAAGCGTGGATATGGCAAATTGCCCATATCCACGCTTTAATTTTTGTTAAAAATCACAAGAGATTATATGCAAAAAATTGCCTTTATATGATTGACAAAAAAGGAAAGCAGTGCTATAATAAATGTAAGATTAAGATTCATTTAAAGAAATCGAATTCATAAAGAGAGGGTAATAAGATGAAAAGAAAAGTATTTGGATCATTGGTGTTAGCATTTGTAATGGTGCTTACTATGACAACATCTTCACTTGCTGCAGGACTTGATATTAATAACGGAACTGTAACTCCTATTGCAGAAAGTGGAATTAAAGCAGGAGACCTTGTGTCATTTCTTGTAGTTAAGGCAAACACAGATTTAGCTAATCTCACAAATGAAGATGTTCTCTTCATTGACCAGAAGACAGCTGATGAAAACGGAAGTGTAAACTTCAAGTTTAGTCTTCCTAAAGATACTGTAGTTGACGTTTATTCAGGTTTCACAAGCATGACTGATAATGCAAGCCCACTTTCAAGTACAGGATATGTTGTAACAACAGTTCAGTATGATGTTGTATTTAAAAATGCTGATGGTTCAGATATCGTCACAAAGCAGGTAATTGAAGGTGAGACAGTGGATGAACTTCCCACAGCTGCAACACCTATCGGTAAGGGCTTTGACAACTGGTATGTTGGTGAAGATATCTTTACAAAAGATTCAGCAGTTACAGCAAGCATTACAGTTACAGCAAAACTCTTCGCATATGGTAATGCTAACGATGATGTTAGTGAAACTGTAAATGGTCAGGACGTTGTTCATTTGGCTAAGTTCATTGCTCGTCAGATTACTTCTTTGACACCAAGACAGAATAAGGCAGCGGATGCTAATGCAGATGGTAGAGTAGATGGTAGAGACGTTGTAAGAATAGCACAGGTACTTGCAAGATTCCCTGGTGTTACATTGGGACCTTCAGGTAATTAAAATTACGTAAACACAGCTTTCTTGTGAGAGCTGTGTTTTTTATTTGTGTTTGCAAAAAAAATAAACCACCTGCTATGCAGGTGAGTCCCCAGTAGCT
>CAZYYT010000072.1:0-9625 GCA_964651775.1 uncultured Oscillospiraceae bacterium
ATAAGGGTCATCTAGCACTGCTTCCATTTTTTCTGTATCTGTTACCATATAGGGAGAGAGGTATCCGCGGTCAAACTGCATACCTTCAACAACCTCGCTATATGTTTCAGCTGTTTTACCTTCTTCAATTGTGATTACGCCATCGCTTGAAACCTTTTCCATTGCATCTGCAATAAGTGTACCGATAACGTCGTCACCTGCAGAAATTGACGCAACGCGCGCAATATCTTCTTTGCCGTTAACTTTTTTAGCACTGTCAACAATGCATTTTATCGAAACCTCAACAGCCTTAGAAATACCTTTGCGAAGTACCATTGGGTTTGCGCCTGCGGCAACGTTTTTAAGACCCTCACGGATGATTGCCTGTGCAAGAAGAGTAGCTGTTGTTGTACCGTCACCTGCAACATCATTTGTCTTAGTTGCAACCTCACGAACAAGCTGTGCACCCATATTTTCAAATGGGTTTTCAAGCTCAACCTCTTTTGCGATTGTTACACCATCGTTAGTAATAAGCGGGGCCCCAAACTTTTTGTCAAGAACAACATTTCTACCCTTAGGTCCAAGCGTTATCTTAACAGTGTTTGCAAGCTGGTCTATACCACTTTGAAGGGCCTTTCTGGCCTCTTCACCAAATAAAATATCCTTAGCCATCTAAATTCACTCCTTAAAAAAATCAGTTTAATTTTGCAAGAATGTCATTCTGACGAAGAATAGTATATTCAACACCGTCAAGCTTAACTTCTGTTCCTGCGTACTTACTGAGAATTACTTTGTCGCCAACCTTAACTTCCATTACAATTTCCTTACCATCAATAACGCCGCCGGGACCAACAGCTACAACCTCTGCATACTGCGGCTTTTCTTTAGCACTACCGGGAAGTACGATTCCGCTTTTTGTTGTTTCTTCAGTTTCCACCATTTTAATTACTACTCTGTCGCCAAGTGGTTTAATGTTCATTTTTATTACCTCCTAAATAAAAATATTTAGATATTTCAAGAATTTTTATGGAAAATTCTTCTTAATTATATATTATCACAAAATAAATAATTTTCAACCCCCCATGGCTTAATTTTCATATATTTAAAAAAAAGTTCATAAATAATAATATTTTCAAATTTGTCTCGTAATATTTATAATGAGGTGATATTATGAATAACAAAATAGTTAAGTTCTCACAACTTGCAGAACTGGGGGAAGGCTCCTTTGAAATAACCGATTTTTCCGTTAATATTAGTATCTCAGGAATAAATGGCGCGCTTAAAGCGTGGCTTATCGGCGGGGAAGCTGTGCCTATTGGGAATATTGTTTCGGGCAAGCTTTATAAAAATATAGATACAACAAAGCATAGTGGCATACTTATTACACAAAGCGGCAGACAAATTCTTATTGGATACTATGCTGATGATATAAGTGAAAATAACTTCCCTCTTGATATAAAAGAGGTTATATGGCAAAAAATCAACAGCAAAAGCTTTCCCAGCACAAGTGATGCAGTTAAATATATACTATCTAATAAACCCGTTTATGATTGCTTTAAAAAATATGGATTTTACTGGGTGGGAAAGTGCAATGAATATGAAATTATTGCACTGCCATGCAATCAAAACGAGAATCCGCTTGTTTTTTTAGGTAATAAAAGCATAATTCACAATGGATATCAAATTGTATGTGTTGACGATAAAAACAAAAAAATCTTTCAACCTAAAATAAGTTGAATGCTGTTCTTATACTCGGTTGGTGACATGTTCATATATCTTTTGAATGCTTTTGAGAAATAATAAATATCCGAAAATCCACACATTTCAGAAATATAACCGATGGTGTATAGACCTGAAGAGAGAAGCGCCTCCGCCTTTGTTATTTTTTTATGAATAATATATTGCTTTGGTGTAACACCATAAACTTCTCCAAAAAGTGTAACAAAGCGTCTTTCAGTAAGATTACACATTTTTGCTAAGGCAGTATTGGATAATATTTTGTCTGAACAATGCTCTTGTATGTAGTCAAAAGCAGGTTTGATTTTGTTTTTCTCTGTCGAGGATTTGTATTTTTTTTCTTGAAGTTTATCTATCTCATTGAAAATTTCATACATCGCCGAAAGGGACAAAAACATGTTGTTTTTGTCCTCTAAATTTTTATGGGACACAAGTGTTTGGAACAAGGACTTAATTTTCGGATTGCCGGAGCAATCTATTGCAAAGCTTTCCATATCTGTGTTGCCGGTAAATTCAACGGAAATACTTTCAGTGGGCATATCTGCATGAAACAAGTAAGATTCATTTTGCGATAAAAACATAACTGTGTCTGTGGGAATATAAACCTCTTTATCATTTAAAATTTGCGTACTTTCACCCTTTGTGTGGTATGCAAGATGGTGAAACCTTCTTTTTTTTGAGTAGGTAAAAGGTCTATCATTACTGATTACCTTATGAGTAGCAATGAGTTTATCAATATAAAAGATCTTCATAAAAACACCCCTTTAACTAATTTATCACCCCTTGGAATAAATGTCAATAAATTTCCGTTTATTCCAAATGAACTTTATTTTACATTGTTATTTTAATATGTATATATAAAATATAAATAATGGGGGTGGATTTTCATGAAATATACTAAACTAAAGGATAAACTTAATTCCTATTATCTAAAGCAGGCACCTTTGAATGCAGAAAAGCTACAAGAAGAGTGCTATTCTGTTTTGGATAAATTTTTTGATGAAAACCCTAAACTTAATAATTACGAATTAAAGTCAAAGCAGTATAGCGTTATTACAGAAAATATTGAGCCCGTATTGTTTGATGATATGCCATTTTATTTTGAAACAGGGGCACTGCACCCCTACAGTGATGGACATTTCCTTCGAGGAATGCGCCATGCAAACGGGTGGCTTATTGAACATAATCGTTCTTTACCTCAAGAAGAAAACAGGGAAATGTATGAAAGCCACCTTGCAAATATTGAAGAGCAACTTATTTGCAGTAATGATATTTATATGGATTTGGAGCATTTTAAACTACCTTTCAAAAAGATTTTAAAAAAAGGATTAAAGGGCGTTTACGATGAAGCGTGTGCTATGCTTTCTAATTGTGAAAGTGAAGAAGAAAGGGACTTTATAAATTGTGCTATGCAGGGTCTTTTATCACTAAAGCAAATAAGTGAAAAATTCAGTGATTCTGCAAATGAAAAGCTGAAAAGTACAACTGACGAAAAGCAAATTAAAACACTTAAGCTCATAGCGGATACAGCCAAAAGAGTTCCGTGGAATAAGCCTGAAACAGTTTATGAGGGACTTGAAACGCTTGCCTTTATGAGAAAAGTGCTTGGCTCAATAGAAGGCATTGGCTATGCCTCAATGGGAAGAGTAGATGTGCTTTTAGCACCGCTTTATGAAAATGATAAGAAAAACGGTGTTTCAGACGAGGAAATCTATGAATTGATATGTAAATTTTTAAGTATCTGGGATTCTCACGTTGACAAAAACAAAAAAATGGAGGGCTACGCCGACTATGAATACGAGAATGGCATAACAGTTGGTGGATGCGATGAAAACGGGAATGAAGTGTTTAACAAAATAACAAAGTTTTTCCTTGAAGGGCATTTTGAACTTGATAATATGTATCCAAAAATAAAATGTCGCTATAGCGTAAATTCATCGGAAGAATATCTTGCCCTTATTAACAGACCCATATTAAATCAAAAAAGTATTTTGCTATACTGTAATGATGATGCCATTATACCGGCAATAGAAAGGCACGGATTTGATAAAAATCATGCAATGGACTACACAGTGACAGGCTGTTGGGATGTAAGCATTGATGACTACTACAAAGCTCAAGGGGGACAGTATGTTAATACCCTTAAAGCAGTGGAGTGGGCAATGCATATGCCAAAAGATAAACTTGCAAGATGTGGGCTTAGCTTTAAGTCAATAGCGGACTGCAAAACCTTTGATGAGGTTTATGACAATGTTTTACACAATATTTTAGAAATAATTAAAAAGAAAGCGCAAGACGAAGCTGAAGGTACACGAAATTGGTCAAGAATTGCACCATTTTGCGTTACGTCAGCACTTATGTATGGTCCACTTGAAAAAAGGAGGGACTACACAAACGGTGGCAGTACATATAATTGGGAGAATATGTTCCTAACTGCTTTTCCGGATACGATCGACTCACTTCTTGCAATCAAAACCCTTTGCTTCGATAAAAAGGTGTGTACTATTAATGAATTGATAGATGCTTGTAAGAATAATTGGCAGGATAAGTCTCTTCGCGGTAAGGCACTAAATTCACCTTTTTACGGAGACGGCTCGGAAGAATCAGCAAAAATGCTTGCAAAGATTACTGAAGATATATACGTCAAAACAAGAAATTTGCCTTCGGCCTATGGCGGACAGTGGCAAATTGGATCTTATATGTATACTGAGATTATCTGGTGGGGGAAGAATATCCTAGCAACTCCTAACGGAAGATTTGATGGTGATATGCTTTCACAAGGCTTTACCCCGTCCAGACTTCACAAGATAAAGTCAGTTACAGATGTATTTGCGGGATTAAAGTATTTTGATTATACACTGCTTTCGCAGGGGGCAGTAATTAATGTTGTTCTGCCGGCATCAAAAATGAATGAAAAGCTTATGAATGCGTTTTTGCGTGGATGTGCGTCATCAAAGGCCTCAATTTTGCAAATTAACTGCGTTAATAAAGAAGATTTGCTTGCCGCACAAAAAGATCCTGAAAAATACGATAATATAATAGTGCGTGTATGTGGTTTTTCAGCACAATTTATTACACTTTCAAAAGATTATCAGGATGAATTTTTAAGTAGAAATTTTTACTTAGATTAAATTATACTAAGGGGGTATAGATATGAGAAAGATTTACAAATTTCATTTTACTAACGCAGAAGATGTATTAAGTGGTATTGAAAAGGTGCAAGAGGATTTGTTTTTTGAA
This sequence comes from uncultured Oscillospiraceae bacterium, assembly GCA_964651775.1. Lineage (GTDB taxonomy): Bacteria > Bacillota > Clostridia > UMGS1883 > UMGS1883 > UMGS1883. The sequence continues at coordinate 4,957 of CAZYYT010000072.1, forward strand.
ATTACTGATGAAAAATGTGCCGACGTGGTAATCAATGTTAAAAAAGAAAATATTAAAGGGCATAAGGTTACCTTTAAGGACAATAAGGCTACTATTTGCTATGGTAAGAGAAAAGCATCCTTTTTTAGGGGCTTGATGCTCTTGCGTGAAGCTCTTTACAATGAAAAAACAGAGCTTGAAGCAGCGGAAACACCACATTTTGAAACAAATGCTGTACAAGTTGATATGTCAAGAAATAACCCCCTCAGCATAAAAGGTCTTGAATATTTTATCCGCCACACTGCCATTATGGGTCTTAACGGATTTGTTCTTTATATAGAGGATATGTATGAGCTTAAGAACTACCCCTATTTCGGCTATATGCGTGGTAGATTGACATCTGAGCAAATGCGCGCCCTTGATGACTACGCATACGATTTGGGCGTTGAACTTATGGCGCAGATTGAAACGCTTCGCCATCTTGAAAAATACCTTAAATATCATAGTACAAGTGATATTAGGGCAACCCCGAACACGCTTCTTGTTGGGGAAAAGGCTACATATGATTTTATCGAAGACATGCTTATATTCTGCAAGGAAAACTTAAGGTCAAAATACATTTGTCTTGGACTTGATGAGGCGTGGGATGTAAACACAGGTGCATACAAGGAAAAACATGGTGATGTGCCAATGGTTAGGGTGTTTAATGAACATGTTAAAAAGGTATATGAGCTTACTAAAAAGCATGGTTTTGAGGCTTCCATGGCCCCTGATTTGTACTTCCATATGTCTTATGAAAAGGAGCCACCGGCAGATAGCTATTGGATTGATGAGCACGTTAACTTTAGCAAAGAATTACTTGATGGCGTTCCCAAAGAAGCAATTCAGGTTTTCTGGAATTATCATACCGAGGATGAAGACAAAATGATTCGTATGATAGATAAGTGTAAAGAGCTTGGAAGTGGCGAGGTTTATTGGATAGGTGCAGTGCGTTCTTACCAAAGCTTGATTATTAAATACACACCATCAATCAAAAACGCAATTACCGGTATGAATGCAAGTAAACGTGCAGGTATTAAAAAGGTTTTCCTTTCAATCTGGGGTGATTGCGGTGAATGCCCGCATTTTGTTATGTTTCCGGAAATGCTTATCTATGCACAGCTTGACTATGGTGACAAGTATGATGAGGCAGATATTGATAAAAAGCTTAAATTCCTTTATGATACTGACTTTGCATCATTTAAGGATATTAATCTTGCTGACCAAATCCACGAAAACGAAATGCCTGAACTTGCAACAAAGTTCCTTCTTTACAATGACCCGCTTTTTGGACTTCTTGATAAAAATATTGAGGGCATGGACCTTAAGTCGTATTATGGAAAGCTTGTCAAACTTTATCGTGACCGTGGCGCAAATGAAGGCCCGATTAAGCAATGCTTTGATCAGTTCAAAGCTATGCTCGATGTTTTGGAGCTTAAGGCAGACTATGGGTTAAGACTTAAAAAGGCGTATGATGAAAAGAATAGGGAAGAGCTTTACGCCCTCGCAGACGAAGCAAGTATTATAAAAAAACGTTTTGAAAAGCTTATGGAAATTGAAAGAAAGATGTATACTACATACTTTATGAGCTTTGGCTTGGAAACAATTGAACAGCGTCGTGCGACAATGTGTGCAAGATTTGACACCACACGCTATAAAATTGAATTATATCTTTCAGGGGAAATTGATAGCATTGAAGAATTGGAGCAGGAAAGACTTCCCTATAACTACAATCCGTGGGAAAATACATGTGAAAATATCTTCTTTGGTGAAGGCTTTAATAGAATCTTCTCACCAAGTCTTTAAATAAAAACGCAGGTGTCCAAGAATGCTCTCATGATGTGACCACAAAAAGTCAGACTTTTTATAGTGTAGTAGTTTTATGTTATGAACACCAAAGTTTAGGCACTTTTGGAGGTGAATATTTATGGAAGAGGGAGTCGAAGGCCTTATGAAAGAACGAAGAGGCAGAGCTTATCATATTGCATTCTGGTACCCTCATTATGCAGCGGAATTTGACAGTGTTGAAGAATGGAAAAAGCAGCCTTATCGTATTGCTGAATGTAACTAAAATAAAAACAAAAGCTATAGTATGTTGTTTTGTATAAAAAAGCAACAGAGAAATCAAATTTTTAGGAGTGAAAAAATATGCTTACAATTGTTCTCGAAGAAAAAAATGAAACCACCGTTTTTGCGGCTGAAGAATTAAAAAAATATCTTTCTCTTTTAAGCAAAAATAGTCTTGATACTGTAATCGGTGAGAATATTGATAACACAAACAAAATTGTTTTAGGGTTAAACGCAAAGCCCGATACAGAAATCGATACAATTGATGTTGACATGGTAAAATTAAATGGTGAAATACGCGGCTCCAACAATAGAAGTATTCTCTTTGGTGTATACAGATTTTTGGAGCAATTGGGAATTAAATGGGTAAGACATGGCGCAGATGGCGAGCTTATTCCAAATGATAGCAACTATTTAGAGGCCGAGGTACATATCCACCACACTGCCTCAAATAAGGTTAGATGTGTGTGCGATGAAGGGGCTGTAAGCTTAGAAAATATGCTTGATAATATTGATTGGGCAGCAAAAATGGGAATAAATGCTTATTTTATACAGTTTATCCAATCTGAATTGTTTTATAGAAGATGGTATGAGCATGATAATAATCAGCATTTAAAGCCTGAGGAGCTATCTCATGAGCAATACCAAGCCTTTAAGCAAAAGCTGATAAAGGAAATTAAAAAACGTGGACTTTCGTATTACGGTGTTGGACACGGGTGGATTCCATTAGCATATAACCTTCCCGAAAAGAGTATGGAGAAGGGTGAAATAAAGCTTTATTTAGATGATGAATTAATTAAAAACTTTGCTTTGTTAGACGGAAAAAGGTCCTGTGAATACGAAGGAGAAAGCACCTTGCATATGCAGCTTTGCTATTCAAACAAAAATGTGCTTAAAAGACTGGTTAAAACCTCGGCTAATTATTTTGAAGAGCATCCTGAACTCGATGTGGTTAACTATGTGCTTGCAGATGGCATGAACAAAATGTGCGAATGTGATGAGTGTAAAAAGCTCCGTCCGTCTGATTTCTATATAAAAATCATGAACGAATTGGATGCCGAGCTTACAAAACGCAATATATCAACCAAAATTATGTTTGCAGTATATTGCGATATGATGTGGCCACCGATAAGTGAAAAAATAAATAATCCTGACAGATTTATTTTGGAATTTGCACCATATAGCAGAAGATACGGAGCTACTCTTGGTGAACTTGATGCGATTGAAAATGTTAAGGTGCCGGAATTTAAGTATAACAAAAACAAATTATTTATGCAGCCAACCCAGCTTTTAGAGTTTTACAAGCAATGGCAAAGGTATGGAGCGGCAAAGGTAAATATTTTATTCGATTACCATTTTTATGTTGACCTCTATAATGACCTTGGTGGTGTGGAAATGGCAAGAATTATCTATGAAGATATTCATGCCTTTAAAAAGCTTGACTTATCCGGACTGGGAAATTGCCAAACACCGAGGTCATTTCTGCCAATTGGTCTTGGTCAGTGGGTTATGGCAAAGACACTTTGGGATAGCTCTGTGACCTTACAGGAATTGAGTGATGATTACTTTGAAAGTGCATTTGGTACTTATGCTGATAAGGTTAAAGGCTTTTTAACAAAAGTTTCAGAGCTTCGCAAAAATAGAAATGTCGAAGATTTTAGAGAAATTGTTAGGCTCAATGAAGCATTTATACCAATATTGGAAAATATTAAAGCCGATAATTTAGAAAACTGTCAAGTATCATCATTAGAATACCTTCGTATATACTGTGACTTTCTCTCATCATTGGCAGATACCGAGCGTAGCATCCTTGAACGTAACGAAGAAGAAACAAACAAATTCTGGGAGAAAACTAAGGATTATGTAACAAAGAATGAAATGAAAATGCAATCAGTATTTGATGTTCACAACTTAATTATGCTCTATAATGTCAGAAGACTGCCACTTGCAAAAAAAGAATTAACAGAGGATGTAATAATGGAGGAGAAGCTTCTCTAATAAAATAAAACCGCTATATACATGTGATTGAGCTGTGATGTGACCCTAAAAAGTTAGACTTTTTATAGCGTAGTAGTTTTATGACTGCTACGCTATTTTTATGCAACCAAGATGTTGAGCTATGTCAATCCTGCCACTGCTATAGCAGTGGCTTTTTCAGTGCAAATTTACTCTGTAATTGCAATTCTTTTCATTTTTATTGGTACAACACTTTCAAACGACCTTGTTTGGGAGCTTTCAGATTTCTTTAACTATCTTATGGTTATCCCCAATGTAATAGCGCTTATTGCACTTTATAAAGTTGTTGTAAAAAATTCAAAAAATTAATAATAAACTCAAAAATTGTTGATATAACTGTTTTTTTGTGGTAAAATAACAAACATGTTTATCTACATGCCAGTTTTAATGCAATGTAAAGGAAATGAGAACAAATGAACACAACAAATATAAATAAGAAAAACGAATCACGTAAACTAGACCGTTGGTTAAGGGCAGCAATTCCTGCTCTGCTTTTACACTGCAGTATCGGCACAGTCTATTGCTGGTCGATATTCAGTCAGGAAATTGCGGACTACATAGGCTTTTC
>CAZYYT010000073.1:0-3663 GCA_964651775.1 uncultured Oscillospiraceae bacterium
AAGCTCTGACATCATTGAGCAGATGTTTATAATCTTACCATGACCTTTTTTAAGCATTGATGGAATAACTGCCTTTGATACAATAAAGGGAGCGTTAAGGTCAACATCAATAACCTGTCTAAATTCGGAAGCTGTCATCTCATGCATAGGGATTCTTTTAATGATGCCTGCATTGTTTACAAGGATATCAATTGTTCCAACCTCTTTCTCGATTTGAGCAACCATAGCATTTACGGCATCTTCATTAGTAACATCACAAACGTAGCCCTTCGCATCGATACCTTCAGCCTTATATGCCTCAATACCCTTATCAACAAGCTCCTCTTTAATGTCGTTAAATACTATCTTTGCACCTGCGTTTGCATAGCCCTTGGCAATTGCAAAACCGATACCATAGCTTGCACCTGTTACAAGTGCTACTTTTCCTTTAAGACTAAACATAATTTTTCCTCCTATTAAAGTAATTCTTTTGTTTGAATATTGTCCATATCGGTGAATTCCTGATTTTCACCACACATAGCCCATATAAATGAATAAGCTTTTGTACCAACACCGCTGTGGATAGACCAGCTCGGGGAGATAACAGCTTCTTCGTTATGCATAATGATATGTCTTGTCTGGTTCTTTTCACCCATCATGTGGAAAACAGCATCGTTTTCACCCATATCAAGATAGAAATAAACCTCCATACGTCTGTCATGTGTATGGCAAGGCATTGTATTCCAGTTTGAACCCGGATCAAGCTGGGTAAGACCCATAGAAAGCTGACAGCTTTCCATAACCTCTGGGTGGATATACTGGTTAATTACACGCTTGTTGCATTCTTCAAAGCTTCCGCACGGAACCTTTTTAGCTTTTGTGATATCAATCTTAACAATTGGATAAGATTTATGTGCAGGGCAAGAAGATATGTAAAATTTAGCAGGGCAGTTTGCATCAATACTCTTAAAAGAAATGTCTTTGTTTCCCATACCGATGTAGATACCATCACGGGGATTCATCTCATATTCTGTACCGTCAATTGTGATAATACCCTTACCACCAACGTTGATACAGCCCATCTCACGACGCTGTAAGAAATAATCTGCACGAAGTTCATCACCTGCTTCAAGCTTAAGCTCAGAAAGAACAGGCATTGCACCTGCAGTGATTATTCTGTCAATCTGGCTATAAACAAGCTTTATGTTGTCATTTATGAAAAGACCTGAGATGTGAAACTCTTCTCTGAGACGCTCGGTAGTATAACCCTTAACGTCTTTTGCGTTAGAACCATGTCTTACTTCCATTATAAAATACCTCCTAAATACTTATTGTTATTTTAATCTATTGTATCACAATATTTTTGCAATGTTATTGCAAAAAATAACCGATTTATTGCAAAAATCACCAGAAGTTCTTATTAATAGTTTTTTATGGAAAAAGTTTATGAAAAATTAAAAATAGTGTTGTCTTTTATAAAAAAATGGTATATAATGTCGGAGTATTCTCATTTCTACGAGGTGGTAAAATGGAGCTTCTTAAAAATCGAATTCTTAATGATGGTGTTATTTTGGGCACAGATATCGTTAAGGTTGATGGATTCTTAAATCATCGTGTTGATCCTGTTTTAATAAAAGAGATTGCACTTGAAATAAAAAGACGTTATGAAGGTACAAAAATTACAAAGGTACTTACTATAGAAGCGTCGGGTATTGCAATTGCAACACTTGTTGCACTTGAGCTTGGTGTGCCTTTTGTATTTGCAAAAAAGTATAATGCGAAGAATCTTGATGCTTCGGTTTATCAGACAGATGTTTTCTCATTTACAAAACAAAAGACCTTCTCTGTAAGAGTTTCTTCAAAATATATTGATAAAAATGATAAGGTGCTTATTGTCGATGACTTTTTGGCAAATGGCGGAGCGCTTCAAGGACTTATTAATATTACAGAAATGGCCGGGGCAGAGGTTTTGGGCTGTGCAATTGTAATTGAAAAAAGCTTCCAGAAGGGTGCTGATATACTACGTAATAAGGGATATCGCATTGAATCTCTTGCAAGAATTAAGTCAATAAGTGGAGGCTCAATAGAGTTTTTAGATTGATTTTAATTGGCAGATGCCATTTAAATAATTAAATTTTTGGAGGTATACACAATGAAAAAACTTCTCGCATTGGTGCTTGCACTTGTTATGGTGCTTGCGTTTGCTGCTTGCGGACAGAAGGACGATGCAGCAAAAGATGGAGACAAAGACATTAAGGTAGGATTTATATTCTTACATGATGAAAACTCCACCTACGACAAAAACTTTATGGATGCTGCAAAGGCAGCTGCAGAGGCTCTTGGCCTTTCAGATGAACAGGTAATGTTTAAGACAAACATTCCCGAAGGTAACGAATGCTACGAAGCAGCTGCTGAACTTGCAGATGCAGGATGTGACCTTGTCTTTGCAGATAGCTTTGGACATGAGGATTTCATGATTCAGGCTGCTAAAGAATTCCCCGAAGTTACTTTCTGTCATGCAACAGGTACAAAGGCACACACAGAAAAGCTTCCAAACTTCTACAATGCATTTGCTTCTATTTATGAAGGTCGCTATATTGTAGGTGTTGCTGCAGGTCTTAAGCTTAACGAAATGATCAAAGACGGCAAGATTACTGCTGACCAGGCTAAGATGGGTTACGTTGGTGCTTATCCCTATGCAGAAGTTAAGTCAGGTCTTACTTCTTACTTCCTCGGCGCAAGAAGTGTTTGCCCGAGCGTAACTATGGATGTTAAGTTCACTAACTCTTGGTTTGATATTGCTCTTGAAAAAGAAGCTGCTGGCGCACTTATCGCTGATGGCTGTGTGCTTATAAGCCAGCATGCTGACTCTGAGGGTGCTCCTAAGGCTTGTGAAGAAGCTGGCGTTCCTAACGTTTCGTACAACCTTGACACACGTGAGTGGGGTCCAAACACAGCACTTGTATCTTCAAAGATCAACTGGCAGCCCTACTTTGAGCATATTATAACAGCTGTTACTAATGGCACAAAAATCACTCAGGACTTCAGTGGCGGTCTTAAGGATGGTGTTGTTGAGATTCTCGGCCTTAATGATAAGGTTGCAGCTGAAGGTACAGCAGAAAAGCTTGAAGAAATTAAGGCTAAGCTTATCGCAGGTGAAATCAAGGTATTTGATACATCTACATTCACTGTTGGTGGTAAGGCTATAGAAGAATATATGGCTGACGTTGATTCAGACGCTAATTTCACACCTGATACACAGGTTATTGCAGATGGATACTTCCATGAATCAGAATACCGCAGTGCTCCTTACTTTGATTTGGACATCGATGGTATTACAATTAAATAATTGTATTTAAGTAAGGCGGGGTGGTCAAGCGCCACCCCGCCTATTTAATTTTACATTATAAGGGTGTAATAATTGTGTACCTTTTTTATATGAAATTAAAACTAACGTGAAACCAAGCTTAATCGACCAAGGAGGAAAACCGATGAGCGATATACCGGCGATTGAACTGAGAAATATTACTAAAACCTTCGGCAGTGTTACTGCAAATAGCAAGGTCTGCCTTACCGCTAAAAAGGGGGAAATACTATCTATTCTGGGCGAAAACGGAAGTGGAAAAACAACGCTTATGAATATGATTTCGGGAATATATTTTCCTGATGAGGGGCAAATCTTCA
>CAZYYT010000073.1:3673-9605 GCA_964651775.1 uncultured Oscillospiraceae bacterium
CAAATGATGAAATTGATCTTTCCATAGAATACGGTGAAATCTTAGCATTACTGGGTGAAAATGGTTCGGGGAAAACAACTTTGATGAATATGCTTTCTGGTATTTATCATCCTGATTCAGGAGAAATTCTGATTCATGGAGAACAAGCAAACATTCATTCCCCACTTGATGCCATGAATTATAAAATAGGAATGATACATCAGCATTTTAAACTTGTTGATGTGTTTTCTGCTGCAGAAAACATTATTTTAGGTCTTGAAGATGAAAATAGGTTTGATGTTAAAACTGCCTCAAAAAAGGTCCGTGAAATTGCACAGCGTTATGGCTTTGCAATTGACCCAAATAAGAAAATTTACGAAATGTCAGTTTCTGAAAAGCAGACAGTTGAAATTATAAGGGTTATATATAGGGGTGCAGATATTCTTATTCTTGATGAGCCGACAGCAGTTTTAACCCCGCAAGAAACAGAAAGACTGTTTAGCATCCTTCGTAAAATGCGCGAGCATGGAAAAACAATTATTATTATCACACATAAGCTTCACGAGGTGCTATCACTTTCTGATAGGGTTTCCGTACTTCGTAAAGGAGAATATATAGGTACTGTAAATACTGAAGACACAAATGAAAATGAACTTACTGAAATGATGGTTGGTAAGAAGATTATACTTAATATCGAAAGAACAGAGCCTAAGGGTATGGAAAAAAGGCTTGAGGTTAAGAACATTAATTGCATTAACCGTGAGGGCGTTACAGTTTTAAGTAATATTTCGTTCACTGCACATTCGGGAGAAATCCTAGGTATTGCAGGTATTGCAGGAAGTGGACAGAGAGAGCTTCTTGAATCCATTGCAGGCCTTCAAAAGCTTAACAGTGGTAATATAAATTATTTAGACCCTAAAACAAATAAGATTGAAGATTTGATAGATAAAACACCTATGGAAATTCGCAATATGGGTGTCAGACTTTCATTTGTGCCCGAGGATAGGCTTGGTATGGGACTTGTAGGAAATATGGATATAGTAGACAACATGATGCTTAGAAGTTACCGTAAGGGTAAGAGCGTTTTCCTTGAAAGAAAAGCCCCAAAGGACCTTGCTGAAGAAATCATATCAACGCTTGGTGTTGTAACACCGGGTGCAAACACACCTGTTAGAAGACTTTCAGGCGGTAATGTTCAAAAGGTACTTGTAGGACGTGAGATAGCAGCCGCACCGACAGTTCTTATGGCGGCATATCCAGTTAGAGGACTTGATATTAATGCCTCATACACGATTTATAATCTACTTAACGACCAAAAGAAAAATGGCGTTGCAGTGATATTTGTTGGTGAAGACCTTGACGTACTCCTTGAACTTTGTGACAGAATTGTAGTTCTTTGCGGTGGAAAAATAAGTGATATCGTTGACGCAAGAACTACTACAAAAGAAGAAATCGGTCTTTTGATGACAAAGCGAAGGGGTGATTAGATGACAAACGAGAAAGCTTTTCACGAACCAAAATTTCAAATAGTAAAGCGAGATGCACTGCCTTGGTATAAATCATGGGGTGTGCGTGTTATAGCAATCATCCTTGCACTTATCATATGTGCAGGTGTAATTGTAATGCTGACAGGGTATGATCCCATTAAGGTTTATTCTTCAATGCTTGAGGGAACCTTCGGCACATCAAGAAAGGTGTGGAATATGCTTCAAAAGCTTGCAATGTTACTTTGCGTTTCACTTGCAGTAACACCAGCTTTTAAGATGCGCTTTTGGAACATCGGCGCAGAGGGACAGACGCTTGTCGGTGGCCTTACAGCTGCTGCTTGTATGATATATTTTGGTGATAAAATACCTAATGTACTTTTAATCCCATTGATGGCGATTTTTTGCATAATTGCAGGCATAATATGGGGTATAATCCCGGCTATATTTAAAGCTAAGTTTAATACAAATGAAACGCTTTTTACACTTATGATGAACTACGTTGCAACTCAGCTTGTTGCGTTTTGCATAGTTTTCTGGGAAAACCCGCGTGATTCAAATAACGTTGGAGTTATAAACCCATCGACGCACTCAGGATGGTTTCCTATGCTTTTTGAGCAGAAATATATGCTTAATGTTATAATTGTTGCGGTAATTACAATCGGTATGTATATTTATCTTAGATATAGTAAGCAGGGATATGAGATATCTGTAGTTGGAGAAAGTGAAAACACCGCAAGATATATAGGAATTAACGTAAAAAAGGTAATTCTACGCACGATGGCAATTTCGGGTGCGCTTTGTGGTGTTGCAGGGCTACTGCTTGTTGCAGGCACTGACCACACAATTACAACAACAACTGTCGGAGGTATGGGATTTACGGCAATAATGGTTTCATGGCTTGCTAAATTCAACCCCATACTTATGACGCTTACATCGTTTCTTATAGTATTTCTTGAGCGCGGTGCAGGTGAAATTGCAACTACATTCCAGCTTAATCAGAGTATTTCTGATATCTTAACGGGAATTATTTTGTTCTTTATTATAGGAAGTGAATTTTTCGTTAACTATAAGGTTCATATAAGAAAAAAGCATAAGGAGGAGGCGTAAGAATGTTTGCAACAATAATAAATAAAGCAATAGTGCAGGGTATTCCTCTTTTATATGGCTCTACAGGTGAAATTTTAACGGAAAAGTCGGGCAATCTTAACCTTGGTATTCCCGGTATAATGTACATGGGTGGTATATCGGGCGTTATGGGTGCCTACTTCTATGAAAAAGCGGTTGAGGTTCCGCAACCCTTTTGGTGCATTGCTATCCCGCTTCTTTCAGCAATAATCGGATCTGCATTTTTAGCATTAATCTATAGCTTTTTGACAATCACACTTCGTGCAAATCAAAACGTAACAGGTCTTGCGCTTACCACCTTTGGTGTTGGATTTGGTGATTTCTTTGGTGGGTCACTAACCAAAATTTTTGGAGAGGGTGGTAACCTTTCAGTTAAAACAACAGCCGACTATTATAAGTCTACACTTCCGTTTGCGGATGATTTAGGCGCCTTTGGTAAAATATTTTTCTCATACGGGTTTTTGGTATACCTCGGAATTATCATATCGCTTGTTGCTGCGTGGATTCTTCGTAAAACAAGAATAGGTCTTCACCTTCGTGCAGTTGGTGAAAACCCTGCAACTGCAGATGCGGCGGGTATTAATGTAACCAGGTATAAATACCTTGCAACCTGTATTGGCGGTGCAATAGCAGGAATTGGCGGTCTTTACTTCATTATGGACTACACAGGCGGATCTTGGACAAATGGTGGCTTTGGTGACCGTGGGTGGCTTGCAATCGCCCTTGTAATTTTTGCACTTTGGCGTCCTGATATCGGTATCTTGGGCTCGACAATATTTGGTGGCCTTTATATCGCATATTTGTATATCCCCGGGCTTAGCAGAAGTGCATCTGCAATATTTAAAATGCTTCCTTATATAGTAACAATCGTTGTTCTTATAATTACAAGCATTCGCAGTAAGCGCGAAAATCACCCCCCGGCAAGCTTGGGACTTCCATATTTTAGAGAAGAAAGATAAATAAGAAGCTGTATCTGTAAAGATACAGCTTCTTATTTATCAAAAGTAAAAAATTGAATAAAATTATTAGATAAAAGTAAAAAATGGAGTAGACTTTAATATAAAAAAGTTGTAAAATGAAATTAATAAATAAAAGGGGGAATATATATGAAAAAAGTTTTGTCGGCTATATTAGTGCTTATGATGGTATTTAGTATGGTTGGTACACTCTCACTCACAAGTGTTGTGGCAAGTGCAGAAGATATGTTTACTATTGAAGATATGCCTGCCTCAACAGAATCACAGGTCGTCAATTTTGATGACAAAAACTATGAAAGCCTATATGGTGCGCCATATCTTTGGGGCACAAATAATGCAGGGCTTAGAAATTTGTTAACACTTTCACCTACGCAGACCTATAAGAATGGTTTGTACACATCAAAGCTCCATATTATTGATGAGCCGACAACCGCAAACCCAAATAATAAGGCGCTTCAGTTCGAAGCAGTTGTTTGTAAGAGGATTGTTTCTGCCGAAGAAAAAGCAAATATGGTTTATGATATTAATCTTGGCGGAAATATTATTAAGGCTTCTTTGGGTGAAATATATAAAACAGCCACAGATGTCACAACACCTTGCTATATATATGGTGATGAAGGTAAGGTAAAGTATTGGTGTACAAAATCAGATACACTCACACAACAGCAGCTTGCCGGTGGCACCGTTGGTACTGGTACAACAGCATCTAATGCATTTTGGTTTACAAACGATGGTAAAGCTGTAACAGAATACGTTAATGGTACAAGCTTTACGCTTCCTGCAATAAATAAAGTGCAGCTTGGCTCAGATGGTAATGCAGTTGGTACATACTCCGCAGGCTTTAAGGTAAAGTATCCTAGTATAGAAAGCGCGGCGGGTGAGCCGCTTCAGTTTTCAGTAGTAACAGAGGGTCATACATATAGCTACTATTTGTCCAAAACAAACATCATTAATTTTTATGAGTCCTCAAACACTTCGGCAAACTCTAGCTTGTGGGTTTCTGCAGACCAGCGTGAGACTATTTCTACTAACGTTTCAAGCCCATATGTAGGAAAAACCGCCGATAAGGTAGGATATTATACTGATTCTACAGATATCGTTAGTATGCCTGCACTTACAAATAACAATTGGGTTGATGTAACTTTTGTAGCATATACTGAGGATGAAATTTTCAGAATCTTCATAAACGGCAAGCCCTTGTTCTTCAAGATGGGTAACGTTTATACAAGTGAATTCTATCTTAACAAGTCTGCGCAACTCCCAACACTTAAGGTTGCACAGGTTCGTCATCAGACAAATGCAGGAAATCAGACAATTGTTGATGACATAACTGTTAAATACGATGCTCAGACGCTTGCTTCAAATCTTACATGGAATAGTATTTCAAACGGACAGAGTATGGCAGGTGTTATTAATGACCTTAACCTTGTAAGCACAGTTGTAATAAGCGGTGTTACACATAATGTAACATGGCAGTCAAGTGATGAAAGTGTTATTTCATCTACAGGTAAGGTAAATCGCAGTGCAGATAATAAGGCAGTTAAACTTACCGCAACTGCAAATGGAAAGAGCGTGGAATTTAACGCTACTGTAAGGGGCACTGTGGGTAACACAACAGTTTATCTTGCAGGTGACTCTCATATGATGAACTACCTTCTTCCCAATCAGTACCCGCAGCAGGGCTGGGGCTACTATTTTGGAGATTTCTTTAAAGATAATGCAACTATTGTAAATACAGCAGTTGGTGGTTACAGTGCAAAAACCTTCTATCTTACACCCAGCAGATTTGAAGACAGTATTTTAGAAAAGCTTCTTCCCGGTGATTTTGTACTTATCAGCTTTGGTACAAATGATGCAGCAAAAATAAATGAAGATTTCACATATACTGATAACGAAGGTGTGTTGCACACTATTAAAAACGGTTCTACAACCACAGAATATGTTGAGTATCTTGACAAAATGGTCGATGCAGTTATCCTAAAGGGTGCACATCCTATTTTGGTAACAATAGCTAACAATGGTGGTAACCGCAATACATATTCATCCTATGTAAGCGCAATGAAAAATTATGCATTACAGGAGGGCATTGCACTTGTTGACATGAATAAGCGTTATAACGACTATATAAATGTTGTTAAGGGCCTTTCAATCACATCATCTGAACAGCAGACAGGTGAAGCTGTTCCCGAATATGTTAAGGAAGAAATGAACCTTTACAAGCTTGTTGAAAATGGTTGGATAACTGAAGAACAGCGTGCAAATCACCTAAACAACCAGGTAAAGACTAATGGTATGGACTTGTTCCACTTTCATGAAAAAGGTGCAAAAACACTTTCAAGATGGGTAATGCAAGATATTTATAAC
>CAZYYT010000074.1:0-9597 GCA_964651775.1 uncultured Oscillospiraceae bacterium
TATGTGCCAAAAGAATGGTTTTTGGGCGAATAATCCCTATATGAAACTGCCTTTGCACGGGCTTTTTTTATTCTAGTTTAATTTACTTATGAATTTTTCTAATCTAACAATTCCTTCTTTGATGTTTTCCATGCTTGTAGCATAGCTCCAACGAACATGAATATCACTATCAAAACCACTGCAAGGAACAACCGCAACCATTTGCTTATCAAGGAAAAGATTAGCGAAATCGTCTGATCCATTTATAACTTCGCCATCATAGCTTTTTCCTATAAGCTTAGATATGTTCATCATAACATAGAAAGCGCCTTCAGGCATAATGCAAGAAACACCATCAATCTTATTTATACGCTCAACCATGTAGTTTCTTCTTTTCTCAAACTCATCACGCATTTTAAAGGCCTCATCCATAGGACCGTTAAGTGCTGCGACAGCAGCCTTCTGTGCGATTGAGTTGGGATTACTTGTAGAATGGCTTTGCACATTTGCCATAATCTTTGCAATTGTTTTATTTGATGCAGTGTATCCAATTCTCCAGCCTGTCATTGCATATGTCTTACTTACACCGTTTACGATAATTGTAAGGTCTTTGATTTCTTCATTAAATGAAGCAATTGAAACATGCTTGCTTTCACCATAAATAAGATGCTCATAAATCTCATCAGAAATAACATAAATGCTATTCTTTACACAGATATCGGCGATTTTTCTAAGTTCCTCCTCCGAATAAATCATACCTGTAGGATTAGAGGGAGTATTTATTATAATGGCACGTGTTTTATCAGTGATTGCTTTTTCAAGCTTTTCTGCAGAAACGATGAAGTTTTCACTTTCGTCTGCCTTTACAAGCGCCGGTACACCATCGCTAATTTTTACCATTTCAATGTAGCTTACCCAACAAGGCGTGGGAATAATAACCTCATCTCCCGGGTTTAAAATTGCACCAAGTACATTTACAAGGGAGTGTTTTGCACCATTTGATACTACAATATTTGCTACTTCATAGTCAAGTCCATTATCACGCTTAAACTTTTCTACAATTGCATTCTTAAGTTCAACAGTACCTGATGCTGGTGTATAGCGTGTGAATCCATCATTAATAGCTTTGATAGCCGCATTTCTTATATGTTCAGGTGTGTCAAAATCAGGCTCACCTGCACCAAACCCAACAACATCTATACCATTTGCTTTCATCTCTTTAAACTTAGAGTCTATAGCAAGCGTAGAAGATGGGCTTATTGATGAATACTTTTTTGATAAATACATTAAAATTACCACCACCATAAAAAATTTTTTTAATTATACCCTATTTTAAGTAATATTGCAATACACAAAATAAAAAAAGACTTTTATTTTGAAAAATACCCCTTTTTGTTACTATCATCTATGATATCTTTAACAAGCCTTGTCGCAATAGGAAGCCCCTTTTCTAGGATCATTTCCCTTGCTTCAACAGATTCCCTTTTAACAGAGCCTTTTCTCCAGGTGTGTCCATTAGTGAAAAAGTTATTTATAAGGGGCTGTAGCCTGTCAAGTGATGCAGCATAGAGTGATTCATTTGTTTCTTCGGCATCAAATTCCTCCCAAAGTGCACGAAGCTCATCGCGATCCTCCTTCGGAAGGATTCCAAAAAGCTTATCTGCCGCCTTAACCTCACGCTCACGCTTATCTTTGCCAGCCTCTACATCATAGCAGAAGGTATCCCCTGCATAGATCTCCACAAGGTCGTGCACAAGCACCATTTTAATAACCTTTGTTATATCAGTACCCTCCGGTGCATAATCAGAAAGAAGAATTGCCATCACTCCTAGGTGCCATGAATGCTCGGCATCCGTCTCTTCTCTTGAGCCATCTGCGAGAAGGGTTTGACGATATATGCTTTTCATTTTGTCAATTACAGAAATAAACTGAATTCTTTTGTTAAAATCTATGTTTATATTTTCTTCGCGTAGTTTATCAGCCATTCGTACTCCTCCATTGTTAAATACTTTTTGTAAAGCTGTAAGCATTTTTGATTATATTCGTTAACAAAATTCTTTTCTTTTTCACTTAAAAGTCCAACATCAAGGGCATTTGTTCCTATGGGGCAGAAATTTAAAACCTCAAACCCTAGGAATTTTCCGTAATCGGTAGAGTATTTCTCGGTCACACAAAGGTGGTTTTCAATTCTTATACCAAACTGATTTTCTTCGTATACACCCGGCTCATCAGTTACCGTCATGTTAGGCTTAAGCGCAATTCCTGAAGATGGAGATATCCTATGAGGGCCTTCGTGCACACAAAGTAAATATCCAACACCATGCCCCGTGCTGCATCTGTAGTCCTTCCCTATTTCCCAAAGTGGCTCTCTTGCAAGAATATCAAGTTCTCTCCCTGTTGTGCCTTCCATAAATACAGCCATAGAAAGAGCAATATTCCCCTTTAAAACAAGGGTGTACAGCTTTTTAACTTCACTATCCATTTCATCAAACACAAGTGTACGCGTCGTATCGGTTGTGCCTTCTAAATACTGGCCACCTGTATCTATAAGAAGCATCTCTTCTTTATTTATTATAGCACAGCTTCCCTTTTGGGGTGAATAGTGCATCATTGCCGCATTTTTTCCGTATGCAGCAATTGTTTCAAAAGACGGATATAAATATCCATCTTGCGCTTTTCTGTGCTTTTCTATAATATCTGCTACATCACACTCACTAAGCCTTGTTTTAAAACTATAAATCTCAAAAAAACTTTTTATAAGTGCAATATTTTCTTTTACATATGCTTTTTTTATGTTTTCAATTTCAGTATTATTTTTAACAGACTTCATTTCTTTAATAAAATCGGTCTTGTTAATTACACTGCAAGAGGCACAATTTACGATTTCATAATTTGTTTCATCAAAATCCAATGCAAGCTTTTTTTCTTTGTCAAGTGAGGCTAAAAACTCATAAAATTTATCGTAGTCGTAAATTTTAATGTTATTTTTATGAAGTGCATCACTGACATCTGAAACCTTTTCTTTATTAGCAAACAAAATAACTTTATCGTTTGATACAAAAAGATATGAAAGCATAACAGGAGTGTGTAAAACATCACATCCACGGATATTTAAAAGCCACATAACAGAGTCTGTGGCTGCAGTAACATAATAATCCACTTCGTTTTCACAAAGCCTTTCGCGAAGCCTTTTTATTTTACTTAAAACTCTTTCTCCCGAATATTTTTCTTCTAGTAAAAATGCCTTTCCCATAGGCATTTGATCTTTTTCTTTCCAAATAACAGATGCATAAAATTTTGGCTTTAATATGATTTCATTTTTCACAAGCTCCACTTTAATTTTATCAAGAGCATTTTTTGAAAAAAGCCTTCCATCAACACCTACAAACGTTCCTTTTTCCACATTCTCACTAATAAAGTCTGTTATTTTCGGTGTCTCCTTTTCAGAAGCACGAAAAAGTGTTATTCCACTACCCTCAAGCTCTTTCTCCGCTTGTATGTAGTATCTTCCGTCTGTCCAAAGGCCAGCCTTATACTTTGTTACAACCAAAGTTCCGGCAGAGCCTGTAAACCCAGAAAGCCACTCACGAAATTTATAGAAGTCGCTGGTGTATTCACTTAAATGAGGATCTGATGTAGGGATAATGCAAGCAGCAATTTCCTTACTAATCATATAATTTCGCAATTTTTCTATTCTTTCATACATTACACATCACCAATACTAAGCTGCGACACTGCATTAAGACTAAGGTCACCCCTGATGCCCGAAATATAGTTGTAATACCCTGCGCACGAAATCATTGCGGCATTATCTGTGCAAAGTTCTATTGGCGGGCAGTAAAATTTCATATTATTCTCTTTTGCTTCCGATTCCATTTGGTTACGAAGGCAGGTATTTGCCGCAACACCACCTGCAATTGCAATGGTATTACAGTTAACGCTTTTTGTAGCCTCTATGGTGTTACTAACCAAAACGTCACAAACTGCCTGCTGGAAAGATGCCGCAACATCTGCCTTATTTATTTCTTCACCCTTTTGCTGAGCTGTATGAACATAGTTAATTACTGCCGTTTTAAGTCCGCTGAAGCTAAAATCAAACCCATTATGGGGGCGTGGAAATTTAATTGCAGAAGGGTTACCCTCCTTCGCTAAAGCATTTACCTTGGGGCCACCGGGATACCCAAGGCCAAGAACCCTCGCAACCTTATCAAACGCTTCACCTGCGGCATCGTCTGTTGTTTGACCTAATATATCAAAGCTACGATAGTCCTTTATAAAAAGTATATGACTATGCCCACCTGATGCAACAAGACTTACAAAGGGTGGCTTAAGGTTTTTATCTGCGATATAGTTTGCCGCAATATGCCCCTGAATGTGGTTTACAGGGATAAGTGGCACATTCATTGAATAAGCCAGTGCCTTTGCAACCGATACACCAACCAAAAGTGCACCAATAAGCCCCGGGTTATAGGTAACTGCAATAGCCTCAATATCCTTTTTTGTTAGTGAGGCCTGGCGTAGCGCCTCATCTATCACATAAATAATCTTTTCTATATGGTTTCTTGATGCAATCTCAGGCACAACACCACCATAAATTTCATGAAGAGGAATCTGTGTATATACAACGTTTGAGATAACCTCTCTACCATCTTTAGTAATTGAAGCTGCCGTTTCATCGCAGGATGTTTCTATTCCAAGAATATATGCCATTATTATCTGTCCTTTATTTTTAAAGTATATATAAGCGCGTCTTCGCTGTCGCTATAGTAATTCTTTCGTTCGCGTACTTTAACAAATCCTACTTTTTCATATAACAAAATCGCATTTAAATTTGATTTTCGCACCTCAAGATAAACCACTTGTGCGCCAAGCTCCTTTAAATGACTAAGCGTTTTTTCTAAAAGCTTTTTACCTATCCCCATTTTTCTTACTTGGGGATTAACCGCGATTTTAAGGATTTCCCCTTCATCTGCCGCCTGCATAAAGATACAGTATCCGCAAACCTTTTCTTCTTTTATAGCAACCAAAATCTTTTCCTTTTCAATTTCTTCCAAAACGGATTGCTTTTTCCAAAAGTCCGGGAAAATATTTTCCTCAAACGCTGCAATTTCATCTGCGTCATTATTATTTGCAAGCCTTATTTCTATTTTATTAAGAGCTTTATTTATATAATCATAAATCATTTCAGCAGTTTTTTTATAAACAAAAATGTCACCGCCAAAAGGATCTAAAACATCTTTATTTTCACCTGCAAACTCTGCAAGGGTCATTATTTTATCACTAAACTGTGGCACCGCTGAAAGAAGCATACTTTTATGTGAGGAAGTCATTGTTATTACTAATTTACTATTTTCAATATCTTCAATTGAAATCTGCTTTGATGTGTGTCCATCAAGATTTGCACCGTATTTTAAAACAGCAGTTTTTGCGTTTTCTGCAGCCCCTCCACTTTTACAAACGCTTAATCCACCACTTATTGCACCGCTGCCTTTAATCGCATTATAAATTGCCGCGGCCATTGGACTGCGACAGGTATTCCCCGTGCATACAAATAAGCAATCAAACAATCAAATCACCCTTCCTGCCGCAGATTTGAGCAGTCTGTTTAGTAGAGCAATACCTATCCCCTTTTCTTCGGGCATTTCAACAAGTACCTTTCTGGCACCTATTTCATCTGCAGTGCGAAGAAGGTAAAACAGCCTTGCCGCAAAATCGTGGTCACTTACGCCTGCATCAAATATTTTGCAGTTTTTAAGAGTTAAAGCACCTACATTCTTTGCGATTACGCAGGTACCCTCTTCAATATGCTTTTGTGAATTCTTGATATCTTTTACAATATAAACCTCTGCCTTGGGGCTATAGTGTTTATATTTCATGCCAGGGCACTTTGGTGCGCCAACCGCCTCACCACCATAAAAAACATCGCCGATAACCTCTTTAAGGTCATCGGGCGTTATTTCACCCGGACGAAGGATTGTAGGCACTTCACCGCTTAAGTCAAGAACTGTGGACTCAATCCCTATCATAGAGCTTCCACCATCTATTATCATATCCACCCTGCCAAAAAGGTCATCAATACAATGCTTTGCCGTGGTGGGGCTTGGGCTTCCGCTAAGATTAGCGCTTGGTGCTGCAATAGGAGTGCCGGAAAGCCTTATAAGGGCATTTGCTATGCTATGGCTCGGCATCCTTACAGCAACTGTGTCAAGCCCTGCGGTGACAGAGTCGGGGATGCCTTCCTTTTTCTTTAAAATTATTGTAAGTGGCCCACCCCAAAAAACACTTGCAAGCTTTTTTGCATTTTCGGGTATCTCCCTTACAAAAAGTGAAAGATCATCCGCATCTGCGATATGCGATATAAGTGGATTATCTGACGGCCTTCCCTTTGCTTTAAAGATGTTTTTTACTGCTTCTCCATTAAAAGAATCGGCACCAAGACCGTAAACTGTCTCCGTTGGGAAGGCAACAAGACCGCCGCGTTTAATAACCTCGGCAGCCTCTGAAAGAAGGTCTATATCAATTTTTAACGGGTCAATTTTTATAATTCTTGTGTCCATTCCTTGAATTCTTTCTCAAAAATTTCGTAAATTTTTGCAGCTACGTTTTCCACGGAATCCGCCGCATTTACAATATGAATGTTTTCATTATCAAGCCTTTTAAATACCTCAAAAAACTTATTTCTTATTTTATCAAGTGTTTTTGTATTTTCAAATATTTCAACAGTAGCGCGGTTTTCATCTATTCTTTGTTTGGATGCTTCCGCATCTATATCGAGAAAAATACAAAGGTCGGGCTTTAAAATTTCGGGACAATTCAGGTTCATATCCATAACCCAATCAAGGTCACTATCTAACCCTTGATACGCGAGTGAGGAGTAGTAGTATCTGTCACAAATAACGTCGTAGCCTTTTTCAAGTGCCTGTTTTATACCACAGTTTTCATTTACATTATGAAAAATTCTATCCGAAAGAAACATTGCGGCAAGCTCCGCTGAGCTTCTCTTGTAATTTCCACTTAAAGCATCGCGAAGGATTCCCCCGGTGACAGAATCGGTTGGCTCTGCTGTAACAAAAACCTTTCTTCCGCTTTTTTGTAATTTTTCACGAAGCTTTGTTATCTGTGTGCTTTTACCAGCACCATCTATTCCTTCAAATACGATAAAGCGCCCCTGCATCTTAAGTCCCCCCGCCTATTATTGATTTTCAAGCACCTTGCCAAGTCTTTTAACACCCTCGACAAGCTTGTCGTCAGGCATTGTTGAAAAGTTAAGTCTAAATCCGCTGCAAGGCTTCTCCATATCTACTGCAAAGTTATTTCCCGGTACAATAAGTACCTTTTCTTTTATTGTATCTTGGCTAAGCTTTAGGGTGTCAATTCCCTCTGCCTCACACCATATAAAAAGGCCGCCCTCGGGAATAGTATATGTGACTTTTCCGGCAAGATATTTATCCATTGCTTCAAGCATAACACTGCATTTTCTTTTATACAGTACACGCATTTTTTCTATATGTGCATTAAGGTCATACTTCTTAAGATATTCAAGTGCAATAATCTGTGGAATAAGTGAAGTATGAACATCTGAAACCTGCTTACCCAAAACAACCTTCTCTGTAACATTTTCAGGTGCAACAAGATACCCAAGTCTGAGGCCCGGTGCAAGCACCTTTGAAAATGATCCGCAGTATAAAACTACACCCTCTGTATCCATTGACTTAATTGTAGGGAGCTTTTTCCCTGTAAAGGTAAGCTCACCATACGGGTTATCTTCAATTATAAATATGCTGTTTTTAACTGCAATCTCATACAGGCGCTTTCTTTTCTCTGCACTCATCGTGATTCCTGAAGGGTTTTGGAAATTAGGGATAGTGTAAATCATCTTGATATTTTCATTTTCTGCAATTGCTTTTTCAAGCGCATCAAGATCCATACCATCGTTTTCCACAGGCACCCCAACAAGCTTTGCCCCATATGAACGAAAAGCATTAAGTCCGCCAACGAAGGATGGCTCCTCTACAATAACCGCATCCCCCTCGTTAAGCATAATTTTAGAACAAAGCTCAATAGCCTGCTGGCCACCTGAGATAATGGTAATCTCATCAAGTGTAACAGACATATTCTCACGTTCAAAAAGCATATCTATAATTCTATTACGAAGCTCAATGTTACCCTCTGAAATGCCATACTGAAGTGCCCGAACAGGCGTGTATTTAAGTGCATCTGATGCAATCTGTGCCATTTCTTCATTCGGAAAAAGCTCCGCCGCGGGGTTACCACCTGCAAGCGAAATCATTTCTGGGTCAGCCATATGCTTAAACATTTCTCTTATAGCTGAGCCTTTTAGGCTCTGCATTCTGTTTGAAATTTGAAAATCCATAGTAACTTTCCTCCATTTTTAGATACCTTTTATTATACCACACAATATCAAAAGGTCAAGTTTTTGGCTTGTTTTATTTGAATTTGTCGTAAAGTTTTTTCAGTTTGTACACTCATATGACAAAATTCTCACTATGGGTGTTTTATAATATTCTTGGGTGAT
This sequence comes from uncultured Oscillospiraceae bacterium, assembly GCA_964651775.1. Classification (GTDB taxonomy): domain Bacteria; phylum Bacillota; class Clostridia; order UMGS1883; family UMGS1883; genus UMGS1883. The sequence goes on from CAZYYT010000074.1 coordinate 8,516, forward strand.
AAATATGCCAACTGTTTACATAGATGTTTTATTTGTAGTAAATTTACTTATTAATTATGTGCTAATCCATGCCTCGGGCACTCTATCAAAGGTAAAATGCAGAAAGCTTCGTATGCTTTTTGGTGCCTTTATAGGTGCCTGTTATGCCGTACTCGTCTTCTTCCCTAATTTTTCTGTCATATACACAACCATTTCAAAACTGCTTATATCTATGGTTATTGTGGCAGCGGCATTTCCGTTTTTTTCGCTGCGAAGCTATATAAAAACACTTCTTATTTTTTATATGGTGTCGTTCGGCTTCGGTGGTTGTGTGCTTGCAGTTTTTTATTTTAGTAATATTGGTGCTAACCTTGGTGCAGTGTATTCAAACGGAATATTTTATTTTAATCTTCCGTGGACAGTGCTTGCGCTGTCGTCTGCCTTATTTTACTTTTCTTTAAGGCTATGCGCATTTTTATCAGACAGATTTAACCACGGCTCAAATTTAAGAAAGCATCTTCACCTTTACCTTGGAGATAAATCTGCAGATGTTGTTGCCCTTTTAGATACGGGCAATGCACTTATAGACCCGGTTACACTATCCCCTGTTATTATTACAGAATACAGGTGCATTAAAAATTTATTTAGTGACGAAATAAAAGGCTCTCTTGACAGAATGCACAACGAAAACCTTCCATGGATTATGGCAGATGTTTCACAGATGGGACTTCGCACAAGACTTATTCCTTTTAATTCCCTTGGCAAGGAAAATGGTATGCTGCTTGGTTTTGTACCGGACAAGGCGGAAATACGCGATGATTGCGGTGTGCGTGTACTTGAAAAGTGTGTAATAGGGCTTTATTTCAACCAGCTTTCAAAGGACAAAAGCTATGAGGCACTATTTAATCCATATTTATAGAGGAGTAAAGTATGAATATTTTAAATATAATGAAAAGCAAGGCACAGTTTGGATATATCAAGCTTTTTAATAAGCTTAATTTAAGTGACTATAACTTCTATGTTGGCGGGGGTGACTACCTTCCCCCACCTCTATCAGCGGAGGATGAGCTGCAATGCATTTCAACAATAACAGAGCATAGTAG
>CAZYYT010000075.1:0-9549 GCA_964651775.1 uncultured Oscillospiraceae bacterium
TTTGATTGTTCCACACGAATGCCCCGATGCCCCTGCTATGAGGCAAATGCCCGTAATAATCTATAACGAGGACCGCTTTGCTCATCCCCAGTTTAAGGGGGATAGAGTGATTGATATCGATAAAGAGGTTGACATCAAATTTAAAATAGCAGACATAAATGTATCACAGGTTTATGAGTGGCTTCCATATACTAATTTTGAGGAAGTACCGGAAGGAAAAGAAGAACGCTTTGAGTGGTTAAAGGGAATGGAAATAACACCCGATACCACTGATGAGGAAATATTAAATGCACCTCGTGGATATGCGGCAAGATTTGCAAAGACAGCAGCGAGGTTTAGGAAAGAGCTTATTGAGAAATACGGAGAAGAAAAAGGCTCAAAGGTTCGATATGCAGAAGCGTATGAGGTTTGTGAATATGGTAACCCCCTTACAGATGAATTAAAGAAAGCCTTATTCCCATTTTAATTTATGAAGGAGATTGCGATGAAAAAGGTATTATGTTTAGGAATACTGGTTGCAGATGTAATTGTTGAAACTGTAACAGAATATCCCGAAAAGGGTGTGCTTCTCCCCGTAGACTCAATTACTGTGCATAATGGAGGAAATGCTATGACAGCCACAGTAAACCTAAGTAAGCTTGGGGTTGAAGCTTCTATAATAGGAATGGTTGGAAATGATATGTTCGGGCATTATCTTAAGGAGCGCCTTAATGAATGTGGCGCAAATACATATGGTGTGAAGGTAAATGACAGTGTACAAACCTCCGCTTCGGTTCTTATGATTGACAAAATGGGAGAACGCTCATTTTTCCATTGCACCGGAACGAATGCAGTTTTTTCCTATGATGACATTGATTTCGACATTGTAAATCAGGCAGATATGGTATTTGTTACAGGCTCGTTTTTGCTTAATAAATTTGATGGGGAAGATACAATGAGATTCCTTAAAAAATGCAAGGAACTGGGCAAAACTACTTTTCTTGATGTTTGTTGGGATGCAAGTGGCCGTTGGGGCGAAATTATTGATTGTTGTATGCCCTACATAGATTTCTTTATGCCCAGCATTGATGAAGCTAATCAGATTGCAAAAAAACAAACCCCGGACGAAATTGCAGATGTATTTTTTAAAAAGGGTATAAAAAATGTAATTATTAAGCTTGGTTCCATTGGCGCTTATCTTCGTAAAAATGGTGAGGGTAAGGGAACGATTTATCCATCATATAAGGGGATAAAGGTAGTGGACACCACCGGTGCGGGAGATAGCTTCTGTTCAGGATTTTTGGCAGAATACGCTCGTGATAAAAGCTTAGAGGACTGTGTTCGCTTCGCGAATGCAACGGGGGCACACTCTGTAATGGCAAAGGGTGCCACTACAGGAATGAAAACATATGAAGAAGTAAAAGAATTTATGTATAGAAAGGATAGTAACTAATGTTAGTAAATTTAAATCAAGTGCTTGTACCGGCAAAGAAAAACAGATATGCTGTCGGCCTTTTTAATGCAGTTAATATTGAACTTGCAAGGGGTATTATTAATGCAGCGGAAAAAACACGTTCACCGGTTATTATGGGTACCGCGGAAGTGTTATTCCCTTACGGACCGTTAGATGAAGTATCTTATTATCTTATTCCAATGGCAAAAAAGGCGAATATCCCCGTTGTTGTTCATCTTGACCATGGCTTAAGAAAGGAAACCTGCCTTAAAGCGTTGGAGCTTGGCTTTACATCAATTATGTATGATTGCTCAACTGACCCATATGATGTAAATGTTGAAAAGGTAAGAGAAATGGCGGAAATTGCACATTCATATGGTGCTACAATTGAAGGCGAATTGGGCCACGTTGGTGATAATGAGGGCTCTAGTGAGGGTGATAGTCATCTTGTAGACCCAAGTAAATTCTTTACGGACCCAAAACTTGCAAAGGATTACGTTGAAAAAACAAAGGTTGATGCTTTGGCAATTGCTGTTGGCAATGCCCACGGTGCGTACAAGCTTCCACCTAAATTGGATTTTGAAAGAATTAAAATTATAGCGAGCACTGTTGATGTTCCACTGGTGCTTCACGGAGGCTCAGGCCTTACTAATGATGATTTCAGACGTGCAATTACAGAGGGCATCAGTAAAGTAAACATTTTCACTGATATAAACATTGCCGCTGTTAAAGCGGAGTTTAGTAAATTTACTGATATGAATAAAGGCATTATTGACCTTATTCCCGCTGCTGTTGAGGCTGTAAAGCAGGAAACAATGTCAAAGATGGAATTATTCTCAAGCACAAACAAGGCTAAGTATACACCAAGTGAGGAAACACAAATTGATATAGACAGAATTGTTGAGATTGTTGTTAATGAAGTTCGTAAAAGATTAATATAGGAGGAAATAATAATGGATTTTATCAGTACAGTAAAAGGCTCACTCCTGGAAGGATTTTTCCCCGAGGGATGGGATATGAAAAAGATTGATGAGTGCTGCAATGAAAACAATAAGGTAGAGGATAGGCAGGGCTTCTGGCACAAGGATTTTAATCCTGTTTGTTGCGAAACACTTGGCGAATTTGACACCTATATGGGCCATGAAATCGCGCTTGAAATTAAAAAAACAAGAGATAATGGTGAAAAAATTGCATTTATTCTTCCCGTAGGGCCTATGGGAATGTATAAATGGGCAGTGTATTTCCTTAAACAGTGGAATGTTAAGTGTGACCACGTATATACATTTAATATGGATGAATGGTGTGATTCAGAAGGAAACACACTGCCAAGTAATGACCCTGCAGCTTTTCAAAATGCAATGTGCAGTGCACTTTTTAAACCACTTGGGGAGCTTACTGTTCCAGAATCACAGCGTAACTTTGCAACAAAAGAAAACCTTCCTACATATCCTGAGAAAATTGCAAAGCTAAAGGCTGAAGGTGTAAAGCTTGTTTTGGTTTATGGTATTGGTAGAGCTTGTCATATCGCCTTTTGGGAACCACATTTTGCAGCTGAGTTTGACTCTGTGGAGGAATGGAAAAAGCAGCCCTATAGAATTGCGGCAAAACTTCATCCTCTTACAATCGAACAAAATGCTATTACAAGCTTTAAGTCAAGAACAACACTTGTTCCTTGCAGAGCTAATACAATCGGACCCGGCCTTTTCCTTCAGGCAGACTATGCAATCGGTGGATGTGATGGAGCACTTAATCGTGGTATGCAGTGGCAGGGAATGAGCTTTTGGACAACACTTCGCCACGGCCCCAGTAAGTGGATAACATCAAGCTTTGTTCCAACACTTCCGGGTAAGCTTTTCTATCTTAAAGAGCTTGAAGGTCCACTTGTAGCAGAGTGTAACTAATGCCTTGACGGCTTGTGAAACAAATTAAAACTAAAAAGGGTATGGCCCTTAGCTAAAGGAGAAATAAAAATGAGAGTACTTGCAATTATGTGTCATCCGGATGATATGGAGTTAAATTGTGCCGGAACACTTCTTAAATACAAAAGATTAGGACACGAGGTTATTGCTTGTCACGTTGCAAACGGAAATATGGGGCACTACGAGATTATGCCCAACGAACTTCGTGAAATAAGGGCAAAAGAAGCACAGGAGGCAGGTAAAATCGCAGGCTATAAGGTTGTAACTGCCGATATCGATGATTTAACTGTTAATTCAGCTGATGTAGAACAGCAAAATAAAATCATAAAAATAATACGTGATGCAAAGCCTGATGTTATTATCACACATAGCCCCACAGATTACTGCAGTGACCATGTTGAGGTTTCAAAACTTGTTTTTAACGCATCTTTTTCAGCAACATGCCCACACTTTAAGCCGGAGCTTGGGGAAGCTTGTGATGTAACACCCATATATTATACCGAAAATGCAAGTGGTATTGATTTTGTCCCGACTGAGTATGTTGATATTACAGATGAAATAGAAGTAAAAAGGCAAATGCTTGAATGTCATAAAAGTCAGCTTGTATGGATTCGTGAGCATGATGGGTATGACCTTGCAGACAAGCTTATGGTAAGGGCGCAGAATTGGGGTGCAGAATGCGGTATAGAATATGCGGAGGTATTTACTCAGCTTAAGGCAACCGGCAGAATGCGTCCATACAGAATACTTCCGTAAAACATACTAAAACGTTCTTGAGAAAAATAACATTTACATTGTATTATAATGAGGGAAAAGTATTATGAATAAATTTATTAGCACAATAACAATTAAAAATGAAGAGCTTGTTGTTACAATAAACAGCATTGGCGCAGAGATAAAGTCTGTAAAGGACAAAACCGGCAAGGAATATATATGGGAGGGTAATCCCGATATATGGGAGGATAGCGCGCCTGTTTTGTTCCCGATTGTAAGCAGAATAAAGGCCGGAAAGTATAACTATCAAGGTAAAGAATATACATTGACAGCGCACGGGTTTGCAAAGTATTCTGAGTTTGCGGTGGAAAGTAAAAGTGAAGATAGTGTAACCTTCCTTCTTTGTTCAAATGAAGATACGCTAAAAATGTATCCGTTTGATTTTGAATTCAGGGTACGCTACACTCTTAACAAAAGAAGCCTTGCAGTAGACTTTATCACAACCAATAAAACAAATGGAGATATGTACTATTCAACCGGCGGACACGAGGGGTACAAAATTTTCGGTGGCACAGAAAACTATAGTATTGTGCTTGATGAAAACGAAACGCTTTCAAGGTACGAATGCCTTCCCGAGGGTGGCTATAGTGAGCCTATTGAATGCTTTAACAATTCAAATGAGCTTAAGCTTGACGAAAAGTATTTCACGGTTGACGCAATTATCATGCTTGATATAAAATCCCGTGGTGTTTGTCTTCGTGACGATAGGGATGGCAGTTCAATCAACGTTAAGTTCCCGGGTTTTGATACACTTTTAGTATGGAAAAAACCAAATGCACCGTATGTTTGTATTGAGCCTTGGGCAGGTGGTCCTGAAGTGCCGTGGCATAAAATGAATGACTTTACGGAAAAGTATCGCATTCGTAAGCTAAGTATGGACGAAACAGAAAAGCTCACACATACAATAACATTTTAAATAAAAGGTGGAAATTTTCCACCTTTTATTTTTATTTTTGAAAGAATACAAAAAACGCTTTATTCCGCGTAAATGATGTGTTATAATGAATTGAAAAGGTGGGATTTTTATGTGTAAAAAGATTTTTGTTGCATTTTTTATTTTCACTGTTTTGTTTTCCATAAATGCTTTTGCAGTGAAAGTTAATCTTCCAGCCTTTAAGGTTACTCTCAACGGGGTGGAGATTGATAGCAAAAATCGTGATTATCCCTTTGTGGTTTATAATGATATAACCTATTTTCCGATGACATATCATGACTGTGATTTTTTGGGCGTCAGAACAAAATGGGATGGTCAACTTAATATAAATAAAACTGGGACAAGAGGGGCATATCATGGCTATCCTAAAACAAGAGATACTCTAAATTTAATTGTAACTAAGCCAAATTTTAATATAAACGTAAATGGTAAATCAGCAAACGAAAATGATAAGTATTCATTTTTGCTTATTAATGATATAACATATTTCCCGCTAACGTGGGATTTTGCCGTAAATGAATTTGGATGGGAATACTATTTTGACAGTGAAAACGGTCTTGTGATAAACTCAAATAAATATACGGAGAAGGTGAAAATTTTCCGTGTTATAGGTTACTATTCTGCTGATTTGTTTAACGAGCCTCTTGATAAATTGCAAACAGATAAACTTACACATATTATGTATGCATTTCTTATCCCTCAAAAGGATGGAAGCGTTTTGCCACTTAATAACCCCGATAGGGTTAAGGAACTGACTAAAAAGGCGCATAAGGATAATTGTAAGGTATACATTGCAGTAGGTGGTTGGTCATATAATAATGTGCCCCTGGCTGATACCTTTGAACTTATAACCAATAATGATTCCTTAAGGAAAACTTTTGTGCATAATATTATGGAAGTTGTAAGTGAATTTGGCTTTGATGGTGTTGAGCTTGATTGGGAATACCCAACAGAAAACTCAAAGGCGAATTACGAAAAGCTTATACTGGAGCTTTCAGAAAACCTCAAAAAAGAGAAAAAGCACATCACTGCTGCGCTTAATGGTGCATGGTCAAAGACAGAAGGCCCGCAGGTGTCCACTTATATATCAAAAGAATGTCTTGACGAATTTGAATTTATAAATGTAATGTGTTATGATACAAACAATGAACAGCACAGCCCGTTTTGGTTTACAAACACTTCAATAGATTACTGGCTTAACAGAGGAGTATCTAGTGAAAAAATAGTTGTTGGTATGCCACTTTACGCAAGACCATCTTGGCTTCAGTATCGTCATATCATAAAAAACAATCCAATGTTTGCGTATAGTGACAGTGCAGTTATAGAAGGCAGTGTGTCATATTACAATGGCCTTCCCACGCTTTGTAAAAAAACAGTGCTTGCGATAAACAAGGCAGGTGGTGTTATGCTTTTTGATGTTAACGAAGATGTGCTTGGTGAATATAGTGTTGTATCGATGATTGATAGCGTTGTAAATCAGTGCAAATTAGACGGAAAGCTAAATGATGAAACATTAAGCTTCATAAAAAAATATAGTGATATTGATGAACTTTTGAGTCTCATCAAATAGTTTTAATTAAAGATTTGAACATTATAGAAATTACAGATAACAAAAAGAAATACATCTCTCTTTTGCTTCTGGCGGATGAAGATGAGAGTATGATTGATAAATACCTTAAACTTGTAGATATGGTATACTTAGAAAAAGAGATTTAACAAGAAGTGATTTTAATTAATGAATTTACCGAATGATTTTATAAATAGAATGAGAAATGAGCTTGGTGATGAGTTTGATGCTTTTTTGAAAAGCTATTATAATCCTCCATATATAGCTCTCAGGGTAAATACGCTTAAAATAGATACCAAGGAATTTAAAAGGACCTATGATTTTTGTGGTGAAGAGGTTCTTTGGTGTAAGGAAGGCTTTTACTATGAGGGAAAAAAGGGAAATCATCCGTCAAGTGTGGCAGGGCTTTTCTATTCTCAGGAGCCTTCTGCAATGATAGCGACAGAGCTTGCTGATATATTGCCCGGGGAAAAAGTTCTTGACCTTTGCAGTGCCCCCGGTGGCAAAAGCACGCAAGCAGCCGCAAAGCTGTGCGGAAAAGGGCTTTTAGTTTCGAATGAGCCGATACCCTCCCGCGCTAAAATATTAAAAGAAAACATAGTTCGTATGGGAATCAAAAACTGCGTTATTACGAATATGTATCCGGATAAATTGGTTAAGCATTTTGAGGGCTTTTTTGATAAAATAATTGTTGATGCACCCTGCAGTGGCGAAGGGATGTTTCGTAAAGACGATATCGCAATTCGTGAGTGGAGTGTGGAACACACGCTTTCATGCTGTGATAGGCAAAAGCTTATTTTAGATTCTGCATACAAAATGCTTAAGACAGGTGGCAGACTTGTGTATTCAACCTGCACCTATTCCAAAGAAGAGAATGAGGGCGTTTGCGAAAGCTTTACTCAAAAATATCCTGATATGATGCTTTTGGAAAAGCATCGATTAATGCCACATAAAATAAAGGGCGAAGGGCATTTTTCAGCTGCTTTTATAAAACAGGGTAATGCAGAAAATGTGGAGCGTAAACCTATAAAGACCTGTGATAAAGCACTTGAAAGAATATATCGTGACTTTGAAAAGGAAAACTTAAATATATCACTTGATGGAAGTATCACACCCTTTGGAAATACGCTTTACCTTGCCCCGAAGGAAATCGGAAGCCTTGATAACCTTAAGTGCATCTCTGCAGGACTTGAACTTGGGGAGGTAAGAAAAGGCAGATTTGTGCCATCACATCATTTATGTATGGCACTTAAAAAAGAAGATTTTAAAAGAACAATATCGCTTGATGAAGAGGAAATAAAAGCATATGTTCGTGGTGAATCAATAAATACTGATAGTGAAAAGGGATTTGGTGCTATGCTTTACAGAAAAAAATACCCCATAGGGTGGTATAAGTATAGTGACGGATGTGCCAAAAACCACTATCCAAAACACTTGAGAGGATGAAACCCGTGAGTACAAAAACTATTTTTATATTGGCATCTAAATCCCCAAGAAGGAAAGAGCTTTTGCAAAATGTTGGCATTAAGGCAGAAATTATTCCGGCAAATATCGATGAGTCTGCGCTAAGCACACTTGATCCAATTCAAATGGTAACTGAGCTTGCTATGCTCAAGGCAACTGATGTGGCAAGGTCTTTTCGTGGTAACACAATAGTTATTGGTGCTGATACTTGTGTGTACAATGAGGGCAAAATATTAGGCAAGCCCAATAGCATTGAAGAGGCGGAGGAGATGTTAAGATCACTCAGCGGAAAAACGCATGAGGTGTATACCGGTTACTGCGTATGTAGCTGTAAAGATGGTACAACCGTTTCAAAATGTGAAAAAACAAGGGTAACCTTTAAGAATCTTACGGATGAAGAAATAAGGGCGTATGTAAAAACTCGTGAGCCGATGGATAAAGCAGGTGCATATGGAATTCAAAACAAGGGTTCTATATTAATTGAAAGAATCGATGGTGATTATTTTAACGTTGTCGGCCTTCCAATGTGTGGCCTTTCAAAGTTACTGAGGGATGAATTTGGGGTCGAGGTTTTATGAAAAAGTTTCTAAATAAAAAAACCATTATTTTAATAGTGCTTACAGTTATAGTCGCACTTACGGCTGTCATATCCGTAAAAACAGAAAACTCTTTTGTATCTGGCGTTTTCGGCAGTGTGTTTGCACCTGTACAAAAGGTTTTTGCAGGTGGTATAAAAGTTGTTAAAAACACTGCAATAGATTTGATTAACTCTCCCGAGAATGCTAAGGAAAACAAAAAGCTTACTAAAAAAGTGCTTGAACTTGAGGGTGAGCTTAGAATGCTGGAAGGATATAAAACAGAAAATGAGCGCCTACGAGGTCTGCTTGATTTTGCAGACACAAGAAAAGATGTTGAATACACTGCCGCAAATATTATTGGCAGAAGTATGAGTGATATCTCAAGCATCATAACGATAGACAAGGGTTCAAAGCATGGAGTTAAGAAAAATAGCGTTGTGGTAATCCCCGAGGGGATTGTAGGTGTAGTATTTGAGGTAAGTGCAACACACTCAAAAGTCAAAACGATATTTGACGAAGAAAGCTCTGTTAGTGCAATTTGTACGCGTTCAGGTGATATGGGGATTGTTGAAGGCAATCTTACAACAACATCAAAAACAGGGTGTAGGATGAACTATATAAGTAATGACGCAAAAATTGTTGTTGGTGACAGTATTGAAACTTCAGGTACGGGCGGAATATTCCCAAAGGGAATTTTGATAGGTAAGGTTAAGTCAATTAAAAACGACGAAAGAAATCTTAATCTTTCTGCGGTGATAGAAACGGGTGTTGATATTAATAATATAGACACAGTAATGGTAAGTGTAAATTAAAAGCAAAGGAGGAGAAGGTTGAAACATTTAGAGTTTAATACAGAATAAAAAATAGCATAGCAAACAGAC
>CAZYYT010000076.1:0-9238 GCA_964651775.1 uncultured Oscillospiraceae bacterium
AATTCCGCGCTCAAGATATTTTTGATAGTTTTCCGCACCAAGCATATCCGATAGTGCATCGTAGAGCGGTCGAAGATACGGGTCAACCTTCATTTGTAGGTCACCTGGTAAAAAACCAAGCTTTTCACCTGCTTCAACCGCAGGACGTGTAAGGATAATTCTGCTGACCTCTTTACGACGAAAGGCGTCAACTGCAAGTGCAACCGCAAGGTAGGTTTTTCCTGTACCTGCAGGGCCGATAGCAATAACCACAGTGTTGTCACGTATTTTTTTAACATAGTTTTTTTGACCCAAGGTTTTGCACTTTACACTTTTTCCGCTTGCAGTTATACAAATGTATTCGCCCTTTGCAGCAGGAACATAATCAATATTATCCTTTACCGCAAAAATAGCGTAACGTATATTTTGCTCACTTAATTCCTCACCGCTTTCGATTTCGAAAATGAGCCTTACAATAACGTTTTCTGCAGCTTCTGCATTTTCGCCGATTATTTTTATTTGTGTATCCTTATTTATGATTCTTACATCCATTTCATGTTCTATAAGTTTTATGTTACGGTCAAAGCTTCCAAAAAGCTGCATAACAATATCGGTTGATGTTGCTTCAATTATTTTCTCCATAATAATCACCTTTGTTTATTGGAATTTCTTTATCGATTCGCATAAGACATTCTGCAGTAAATTTAACCTGCAGAAAGCTGCCATTATCAGTTTGTGAGTATGAAAGCTGTTGAATTGATGCGTTTTCTTTTTCAAGCTTTTCTTTAAACTCCATAGCATATGCATTGATGCTGCTTTGTATATCGTTTGGTTCATTATTTACATTCACCTCGTGATAATCAGTTTTAAAAAAACTAATAGGTACAAAGGGCACTTTTACATTCTTGTCTATTTTATCATATTCTCTATATGAAATTCCACTGTTTATTGAAAAATTTATTAAATTATTTTTGAATTTAATGCCATAAACGCTCTGTTTTTGTCCTGTCGGCACTTTTGTGGTTAAAAACTTGGGGATATTTACAGTTTTTTCTTTCCAAACACGGGCAATTACATTTCCGCTTGCATGATGAAAATAAATCGGGATGTTTTCTTTTTCGCTTTTGAGTACACCCGTAATAAGCATTTGACCTTTTTCAACCGTTGTACCCGGAGTTACAAGAGGTATGCCACAAAAGGTTTGCATACTTTCAATAACCCCATTTTCTGTAGAATACACGTCGGCAGGCTCATCAAGTCTTTCTATACCGGGCACTTTTGTTTTCTCGTGAAGCGTTACATATGCAGTTGTTCCTTTTATATCTACCCAAAGCCAAGATATTTCGTCTACATTAAGAATGCAGTTACGTTTAACATCATTTTGTGATATTTTGTTTTTAATTGCACCGATATATACTCCGTTTTTTTTAAGCTCTGTTTTAAGCTTGGGATAAATATCTTTATTACCGCCCGAAATATCAATGTCCCATATATACGAAGAATATATTGTTGAGCCGATAAGAAAGAGAATAGGTAAAATAAAAAGTACAGCCCTTTTTCGATACCTTGAAATAAAAAAGGGCAGACCATATTTTTGTGTGATGTGAATATTAAGGTCATCCGGCACAAGGGAAAATAGCTTTTTGCCACCCTTTCTGCTTACACAAAAGGTTATTAATCCATCTTTGTTTTTATTAACGTCATAAATATATATGCCCTTATTTGAAGCAATGTTAAATAGCCTTTCGGGGTATCTACCTTCAATCTTTAAAACATAAGTTCCTCTAATGCAGTTTATGATATCCGATAACATATAATCAACTCCCTTAATAAGTGTATGTTTTCAAAAGCAAAAGCATAACTTGTATAAGGGAGGTTTGCCTATGAATAAAAGAGAAAGCAGGGTAGAAAAAATATCCGATGCCCTCGATATGCCACTTGATGCAGTTTGTGATGTGCCGAGAACGGAAATCTTAGGCAGAAGCAAAATAATAATCGAAAATTTCAGGGGTATACTTGATTACGATACTAACTCCTTCAAAATAAATACAAGGTCGGGGATCATAAAAATAGATGGCAGTGACCTTGTTATAGAGAGCATAACAAATGAGGATGTATGCTTAAAAGGTAACATAGTTAAATTAGAATTTATCTAGGTGATGTAAATGCTGTTTTTTATTATTTGCGGCTTTTTTGCACTTTTTCCAAGTGAGGCTATATATGGAGCACAAAACGGACTTGCACTTTGTATAAATGCCATAATACCATCGTTGTTGCCATTTATGATTATATCAAAAGGCCTGCTTAAGAGTGGATTTGCAAGGCCACTTGGATGTGTTATCTCGAAAATAATCACCCCGATTACCGGACTGAGCCCGGCTGGGTGTGTTTGCATTGTTACAGGTCTTATCGGTGGGTATGGTGCTGGAGTAAGTACCGTAAAAGAAAGCTACACAGATAAAAGCATAAGCAAAGAAGAGGCAGAAAAACTTTTAGGCATATGCAATAATGCAGGGCCAATTTTTATTATTGGTACAGTCGGAATAGGATTTTTTAATTCAAAAAATATTGGTATAATGCTTTTTATTATACAAATTATAACGGTTCTAATTTGTGCAAGAATTTTTTCGCCAAAGGCCATATTAGATGCAAACAAATTTTCAAGTGAGTGGAATTCCTATAAAAAAAACAAAGCATCTTTTGGAAGAGTAATGACAAAAAGTGTATATGAATCAGGAATTTCAATGATAAACGTGTGCAGCTATGTTATAACCTTTAGCGCAATTTTAGGTATACTTAAAATGGATAAATACCCGATTATATCGGGAGTATTTGAGGTTATGCAGGGCTGTGGGATGGTTTCACAAATGGGGGAGAAGGCACTGCCTATTATAAGTGGAATAATATCATGGGGTGGACTATGTGTACATTTTCAGGCAGATGCAATCTGTGATGATGCTTTTTCCATGAAATCTTATTACATACAAAAAATAACCACAGCTATGATAAGCTGTGGAATTACATATCTATTTCAAAGTGATATATATGTGTCTTCATTTGCTATAGCTATACTTTTTGGGTTGTTTTTAATCTTTGAGATGTATACAAGACTGTTTCGGCAACGCGTATTCCGTCGACAGCGGCACTCATAATTCCCCCTGCGTAGCCGCCACCCTCACCGCATGGAAAAATGCCAAAAACATTACTTTGCATATTTTCATTACGTACAATTCTTACAGGGGAGGAAGAACGAGACTCAACACCTGTTAATACTGCATCACCAAGTGCAAATCCCTTTATTTTGCCATCTATCTGTATTATTCCTTCACGAAGGGCAGCTGTCATAAAATCAGGGAAGAGCCTTGAAAGATCACTTGGCGTTACTCCGATTGGATATGTTGGATTAACAATGCCAAGTGATATGCTTTTTTGACCTTTAAGAAAATCTGCCACTGTCTGTACAGGGGCTTTATAGTTTGCACCTGCCATATAAAATGCACTTTTTTCAAGCTTTTGCTGAAAATACATTCCACAAAAAACATCATCCCCTTCAAAATCCGAAGGGGTAAGGCTACATAAAAGCGCACTGTTGGCATTTTCACCATCACGCGCAAAATTACTCATCCCATTAGTTACAACTGAGTGCTCTTCACTTGCCGCCGCAACGACGCTTCCACCCGGACACATACAAAATGTATAAACACCCCGACCATCCTTAAGATGTACTGCCGCCTTATAATCGGCAGAAGGAAGCTTTTGGGCAAAGGCGTGGTAGCGTGCCTCGTTAATAAGCTTTTGAGGGTGCTCAATTCTAACACCCATCGAAAAGCTTTTTCTTTCCATGTGAAGCCCATTTGAATAAAGCATTTTAAATGTATCTCTTGCGCTATGACCTATGGCAAGAATAAGTGTATCCGTGATGATATCACCCATTGTTGTTTTGACGCCACAAAGTGTATTATCTTGGATGTAAAGGTCAGTAAGTTGACAGTTAAACCTAAACTCACCACCAAATTCTATTATCTTTTTGCGAAGGTTTTTTACAACATCGATGAGCTTGTCCGTGCCAATATGTGGCTTTCCGTTTATAGCTATTTCTTCGGGTGCTCCGCAAAGAATAAATTCTTCTATAACCTTATTTTGACGAGAATCTTTCGTGCCGGTATTAAGCTTTCCGTCGGAAAATGTGCCTGCGCCACCCTCACCAAACTGGATATTACAGTTTGTATCAAGCACTGCGTCGTTAAAAAACTTATTAACCTTATCTATACGTGCATCCACATCAAGCCCACGCTCAAGCACAATGGGTGCACCACCACACTGTGCCAGTATAAGTGCACAAAATAGTCCCGCAGGGCCACTGCCAACAACAACGGGCCTTTTTTTAAGATTTGATACAACAGGGTATTCGTAACAGTATTTTTCGTATTTTTCAACATCGGGGGTGTTATAAAAACGCTTTTCACCACGAATATCTGCGCTGATGTTCACTCTTTTTAAAACCTTGCCACGTATGTGTGCATCAATAGAATCACGGATTATTTTAATCGAGATAATATCGTAATCCCCGATTTTAAGCTTTTTTTTAACTGATGTTTTTACGTCTTCATCCGTATAATCAAGGGGAAGAAGAAGGTTTGATATTTTAAGCATAAGTAATTTATTCTCCTACAGCGTTTTTGCCTGTGATTGAGCCTGTTGCAAATGCCCAATGAAGATTATATCCCCCACAATCACCAATTGCATCAAGGGCTTCACCCGTTACATATATACCTTTGTATTTAAGTGATTCAAGAGTTTTTGATGAAAATTGATCAAGAGATGCACCACCTGATGTTGCCTGTGCATTTTCCCAACCAAGAGATTTTACAACTGTAAAGGATAGATGCTTTACAGATTGGCAAATGGCTTTAAAATCGTTATCTGTAAGCGTGCTTACAGGTGCATTTTTTGAAATTCCTAAAATAGAAAGAACATAAGAAATTATTGATTTATGAAGCGTGCCAACAAAAAACTGCTCAATATTTCTGTCACTTAATAATTTAGCACGATTTATAAAATAATCGTAAAGCTCTGAAAATTCTATAGAAGGGAATAGGTCTACTGATATTACACTGCCCTTTTTGCATAGACGCGAAAGCTGCATAACTGCAATGCCTGAAAGACCATAGTCGGTAAACTGAAGCTCGCCAATCTCACTTCGGACAAGCTTTTTATTATCATAAAGTGAAATGCTGCAGTTTGCACGCACACCCTTAAGTGAGGATGTGTTTTCCTCTACCTTAAGTGGGACAAGCCCACATACCAAATTTGTGACAGTATGACCGATATTTTCTATAAGTTTATAGCTGTTGCCATCTGTTCCGAAAGATGGGGCTGCACTACCGCCTGCAGAAATTATTATTTTGTTAAATTGCTTTCCATTTATGGTGTATCCGTCTTTTGCTGGACGGATTTCCTTTATCAATGTATTGGTAATAACATTAACACCAAGTAATTCAAGCTCAAAACGAAGCGCATCAACAACATCGTTTGCCCTTTTTGAGTACGGATATATCCTACCACTTTCTTCGCATAGCATAAGACCGATACTTTCAAGAAACTGCCTTTCCTCATCTTGTGGAAAGGCAGCAAGTATCTCATCTATTTTCTCGGGTGAAGAAGAATGATAGTTATCAGCTGAAATACTGGTGTTTGAGAGGTTACATCTGCCATTTCCCGTAGCAAGAATTTTTTTAAGAATTCTATCACTACGTTCAAAAATAGTAACGCTTACATCGGGATTTGTCCTTTTAGCATAAATTGCCGCTACAACACCCGATGCCCCACCACCAATGATAGCTATCTTCAAATTATATCACCTTCACTTTTATAGTCGCGTTTCATAAGCTCAAGAACAGCTTCTTTAGGACATTTGCCTTCAAAAAGCACTTTATAGGCAGCCTCCGTTATAGGCATTTCAACACCATGCTTTTTTGAAAGCTTATATGCTGCAAGCGTTGCACTTACACCTTCAACCGTCATATGAACCTCTGTAAGCGCTTCATCAAGGGCTTTACCTTGTCCTATAAGAATTCCTGCACGCCTGTTTCTTGAATGCATTGAGGTGCAGGTTACAATTAAATCTCCAACACCGCTAAGGCCTGAAAAGGTGCTTCTTTTAGCGCCAAGCATTACACCAAGACGCGTTATTTCGTGGATGCCACGAGTCATAAGCGCCGCCTTAGTGTTATCACCAAAGCCAAGACCATCTGTTATACCTGCGCAAAGTGCAATTATATTTTTAAGAGCACCGCCCATTTCAACACCAATTATATCTGGATTTGTATATACACGGAAGGTATTTGACATAAAAATTTTTTGAAGCTTATTTGCAGTCTCCATATTTTTGCAGGAAACAACATTAGTTGTTGGTATGCCACGAGCGACCTCTTCCGCGTGGGATGGACCGCTTAATACCGCAATTTCAGAGCCTTTTACTTCTTCTTCAAAAACTTCACTAAGTCTTTGAAGTGTATTTTCATCAAAACCCTTTGATATATTTACAATTGTTTTCCCGTTAGCAAACTGACTAAGATTTTTTGCAGTTTGTCTTACAGCTTTAGAGGGCACTGCAGATACGATTATTTCACCGAAATCTGCCGCCGTTTTCATATCACTTGTAAATGTTATGTCTGCATTTTCAAACATAACACCAGGGAGAAACTCTTTATTCTCACGATCTTTTTCAAGGCGCTTGCTTTCGTCATCACGATAAGACCAAAGACATACGCTATGACCATTTTGGCATAGGAGAAGAGTGATAGCAGTTCCCCAACCGCCACTGCCGATAACCGAAATCTTCATAATTACCTCCGTAAATTATTTTTTAGCGCCAAGCTTATTTTCTGTTCCGTTTAAAAGTCTTTTAATGTTTGTGTGGTGTCTTATAATACAAAGTATTCCAATTAATAGGCAAAAGAAGAAAAATGTATCAAAGCCTACCATAAAGTACGAGCTTACAATTGCGCTTAACGATGCAAGTACCGAAGAAAGTGAAACATATTTTGATATAGCTACAGATATAATAAATACCAATAGTGCCAAAACGGCAACCTGCCATTGAAGTATTAAAAGCACTGCAAAGGATGTTGAAACGCCCTTGCCACCGGCGAATTTATAATAAATAGGGAAGTTGTGGCCAAGCACTGCACCAAGCGCTGCAGAACACTCGAGAAGCTCATCGCCTATTGCAAGACGAACTAATAATACTGCAATAATTCCTTTAGATATATCAAGTAAAAACACTATAAGCGCAGGAATTTTACCGTATGTACGCAAGATGTTTGTTGCACCTGCATTGCCACTTCCGTGATTTCTGATATCATCTTTTCGAAGCTTCGAATATATAATTGCGAAATTAAGTGATCCAAATAAATAACCAAAAAGAAGAGATAAAATGAGCTTAGCCATCGTTTTTGCTCCTTTCACGAACAATAAATTTAAGTGGAGTTGCTTTAAGTGCAAACACATCACGCACACAGTTTTCTATATAGCGAATGTAACTGAAATGCGCAAGTTCTTGATCGTTTACAAATATAACAAACGTTGGAGGCTTAACGCTAACCTGTGTAATATAGTAAAGCTTAAGTCGCCTACCCTTATCAGTAGGTGGCTGAACACGCATTATAGCCTCAGCCAAACAATCATTAAGAACACCTGTAGATAGGCGCATAGAGTTTTGATTTACTACATATGTTACAAGCTCAAATATCTTATCAAGACGCTGCCCCGTTTTTGCAGATATAAAGAGTATGGGTGCATATGTCATAAAGCTTAATGTATCGTGAATTTTACGGGTGAATTCATTAACGCTGTTGTTATCCTTTTCAACTAAATCCCACTTGTTAACGCATATAATGGAAGCCTTACCTTCATCGTGCGCATACCCGGCAATTTTTGCATCCTGCTCACTGATGCCCTCTGTGGCATCAATCATAATAATGCATACGTCACAGCGCTCAACCGCACCATATGAACGTATTACACTATAACGCTCAAGAGTCTCTGTAACCTTAGCCTTGCGGCGTATACCAGCTGTATCAATAAGCGTATATTTTTCACCATTACGCTCATAAAGTGTGTCAATTGAATCGCGTGTTGTGCCGGCGATATCTGAAACGATGACTCTGTTTTCACCGAGAAGTTTGTTTATAAGTGAGCTTTTGCCTGAATTAGGTTTTCCAACAATTGCTATCTTTGTTGTGTCATCTTCTTCTAGTTCTTCTTTGGTGGGGAAGTACTTTACGCATTCATCAAGAACCTCGCCAACACCCATTTTATGAAGCGATGAAATT
The DNA here is from genome assembly GCA_964651775.1 of uncultured Oscillospiraceae bacterium. Classification (GTDB taxonomy): domain Bacteria; phylum Bacillota; class Clostridia; order UMGS1883; family UMGS1883; genus UMGS1883. The sequence goes on from CAZYYT010000076.1 coordinate 8,316, forward strand.
GCAAAAGGGTCACCAATACCAAGGTTATAGAACTCGTAGAAATCAAGCGGCGGCTCACCTGGAGTATCCACCTTGTTAACTACAAGAACAATGGGTTTGCTCGATTTTTGAAGCATTGTGCAAACATCCATATCGGCTGCGGTAAGACCGTCACGGATATCTGTCATAAAAATAATAACATCCGCCATATCTATTGCAAGCTGTGCCTGAATACGCATCTGCTCAAGAATAATATCTTTAGAATAAGGCTCAATACCACCTGTATCAATCATTGTAAAGGCCTTGCCACACCATTCACCATCAGCAAAAATACGGTCGCGGGTTACCCCCGGGGTATCTTCAACAATAGATATGCGTTTGCCTGCTATTTTGTTAAATAGGGTTGATTTGCCGACATTAGGTCTGCCGACGACTGCTATAATAGGTTTTGCCATTTTTTTGTCCCTTTCTGTAACTCATACATCAAGTATGCCATAGAGTAAATCAATACCACCATGCCCCATAGTGTGCACAGGGATATTGAGCGCGTTTTCTAAATCTTTAACAGTAACATCATCAAGGAAAACATCGGTTTCACTGCGAAGCATTTCATCCGTTATAAGAAGATAATCACCAAGAGCTTTATCTTTTAACTGCTCTATCAAATCGCATCCGCATAAAAGTCCGACCACTGTTATACTGTCACCGAAAAAGTTGTTTTTAATTTTATATATGTTAACACAAACATCAGTATATATTTTATTGATTTTCGCAGCTGCATCGCTAATAGTATCATACGCTGCTTCACCAGTTGCAATAGAAACTGTGTGTTTCTTAACACCATCAATGGGCGCCTCGCTAAGCTTTTCATCAAGCTCTTCATGAAGTGCGGCAATAAGACCAACACCATTTTCAAGCTGAACATATCCGTCATAGCTTTCGGG
>CAZYYT010000077.1:0-8905 GCA_964651775.1 uncultured Oscillospiraceae bacterium
TCATATCGTGTTCGGATTTGTACCCCCCAGTGTCCAATTTTAGTTTACCACTACAGCCCGGATTCTTTCATTGTTGTAAAAATGTGTTGTAGAAATCAAAAATGAAACCAAAATTATACTCTCGACCTTTCATGTGGATTGTTTATCCTTTCGTGCGAACAGTATAAAATATATGGTTAAATATGGGAGTAGCTTTTATTACTCTACAGTGTTTTATCTTTACGATATTTACTTGGTGACATTTTAGCTTTCTCAGAAAAAAACTTTGAAAATGAGCTTTGGTCAATATATCCTAAAATCTCAGAAATTTCACTAATACTTAAATCGGTTTCTCTTAATAAGCTTTTAGCGTTCCTCAATTTAACACCATCAATATATTGCTTTGGTGATTTATTAATACGCGTCTTAAATATCTTAAATAAATATGGTTGACTTATTCCAAGAATATCAATTAATTGCTTTACTGAAATTGAGTTTTGAATATTTGCATTAATATATTTAACTGCAAATTCAAAATAATCTTCTTTTCTTGTAAATTTACTTAAGTGATAATTTAAAATATGCAAAAACATTTCCAATAATTCTGATGAATGTAGTATTGGATTATTTTTTGCGACAACTTGTTCAGATAAACTTTCAATGACGTTTCTAAAATCATAATTAAATATTTGAGAATTAACATCCGCGTCGAAATACTTAAAGATATCCTCCATGGCAAAATCGCTTGAAATTATCCAAAAAAATCCCCATGGCTCATTTTCATCAGGGTAATATTCCTCTATACTATATGGCTTTATTAAAAATCCTTGTCCTTTTTTTACAACATTTCCGTTATAATAGCCTTTACCTTGTGTTACAAAATGGATAATGTACAGGTTTCTTTGTCCTGGGCCAAAACGTGTAACTTTCGGAGAGGTTGCAAAGCCTATTGAATCAATTTTTGGAATTTTCATATTGTCATTTGAAAACAATACATATCTCATAACTATAACCTCCTATTTGTTATTATTTTACTAAATTCTATTATGATTTGTCAATGGAGTTTTTGATAATTTTATGATATGATTATAAAACGTTGGGAGGTAGATTATGATTTTGACAAAATTGATCGATTTAAAAGAATATGCTGTAGCGGGGCTGTATGAAGAAACAGACAGAAGCTTATTTTATCGTAAGGCTTTGGGCCTCAAACGATATTTCGAAAATTGTGAGTTATATAAATATAATTGTGAATTTTTATATCCATCAGGAACCGTAGTACAAAAGATGAATGTTGTGCCAAACTATATGACAGGCTTAGCTTTTAATCGTTTGGAGTTTGACTCTATTGATAAAGAGGCATCAGAATTATTGTCTAATGATTTTTTTAAATACAAGTCTTCTGTACCTAAAGAACATTGCGTTGCAGGAAATATGTTTACACATTCTATTCCTAATTATGAACGAATTTTAAAAGAGGGTATTCTATCCTATGTTGAAAGAATAGAAAAAATAAAGGACAGGGATACAAGAGATGGACTCCTGCATTTAGTCGATGGTATAAAGATATATATAAATCGTTGTGTAAGCTATCTTGAATCTGTTTGTGCTGATAAAAAACTTATTGATGCACTTAAAAAAGTGCCTTTTAGTCCTGCGAGCAACTTATATGAAGCTGTTGTTTCGTGGAATTTTATAATGTATCTTGATAATTGCGACAATCTTGGTTGTGTTGCATCAGGATTATATCCATATTATAAAGGGGAAGATATAACTCAGCTTTTAGAAAATCTTTTTGATAATTTAGATGCAAATTGTGGTTATTCTATGGCACTTGGCACAGATTATAATGAGTTAACGCTTCAATGCTTAGAAGCATCAAAAGGGAAAAGACGTCCAATGATTGAATTGTTTGTCAATGAAAACACCCCTGACGCTATATGGAATAAAGCTTTCGAGGTAATACGAACAAGTAATGGACAGCCTGCATTTTACAGTGAAAGTGTGCTTGACGGGTTGAAAAATAAATTTCCGAACATTTCACCAGAGGATATTAAAAAGTTTTGTGGCGGTGGTTGTACCGAAAGCATGCTGGCAGGATTGTCAAATGTCGGTTCGTTAGATGCAGGAATTAATTTGCTTTTGATATTAGAGGAGACAATTTATTCTCATTTATCAAAAGTAAATGGTTTTGATGACTTTTATAATTGCTATATCGAGAGAGTACGCCTCATTGTTGAAAAAGTTACAACAGAAATCAGCAGTTCTCAAAAAATGCGTGCAAAATACAACCCACTTCCTATGCGAACATTGCTTATTGATGATTGTATAGATAATGGTATAGATTATAACGCTGGTGGTGCAAGATATAAATGGAGTATTATAAATTTTGCCGGAATGATAAATGTAATCGACTCTATGCTTGTTATACGAGATTTTGTATTTAGAGATAAGTGCATAGATGCTGAAAATTTCTTGTCACTCTTTAAATCAAATGATAAAGAGTTTTTGGAAAAATCCAGAAAGCATAGTGTAAGCTTTGGTAATGACAACGAAGATGCAAACTTATTTTCTAATCAGATTTCCTCGGATATTTTTTCTATGCTTAATAATAAAAAACCGTATTTAGGCGAAGGATTTATTCCTGCATCTATTCAGTTTATGTCGCAGGTTGATGCAGGCAAAAATATTGGGGCAACTCCTGATGGTCGGGAAGCAGGCGCACCTCTTTGTGATTCCTTAGGTGCAATTTTTGGCAAAGACCGAAAAGGACCAACTGCACTTTTAAATAGTGTAACCTCATTGAATTTAAAATCCTTGATAGGAATACCTGTTTTAAATTTTAATATTGAACCAAGCTTCAGCAATAATATATTAAAATCATTAATTTTAGGTTATATGCAAATGGGTGGAATTCAAATGCAAATAACGTGCACGTCAAAAGAGGAGCTTTTAGATGCATACGAAAACCCAAGTATGCACGAAAATTTGATTGTCCGGGTTGGGGGATATTCCGAATATTTTTGCAGATTATCCGATGAATTAAAGCGGATGATTATTGATAGAACGATACATAATTGAGGAATGGGTATGAACGTTCCTTTAATAATAAGACTCCCCATTATACCCGGCATAAATGATAGAAAAGAACACTTTTCTAAGGTTAGTCAAATTGTTAGTTCTCTTAACTATTGTAAGCAAGTAGAGATTATGCCGTATCATATTTTAGGAGAGTATAAATATGAACTGTTAGGACGTTCTTATGTCTGTGAAGGCATAAAGCAACCAAGTCGTCAAACAATAGATGAATGGAAAAAATACCCATGTTTGACAACCGCAGAGTTATAGAAAAGTGTGTTTTTTGTAATGTAGGTTTACAATAGGTAAAATATATAGTAAAATGATCAACAGAAACACTTGATGATAAAGCGATAGATGATATAAAAGGAGAACGGTTTTATGAGTAAAGTATTGAAGTACGATTTATCAAAAGCAAAAGGGGAATTTAAGATTTTAAATGCAACAAATGGTGGTCCTTGGCATAAAAGGCATGCACAAGACCAGTGGCGTTCAAATTTTGAAGATTATAAAAGAGCTCGTATTCCATACAGCAGAAATCATGATTCAAACCTTTGCGGTTCTATTTACGGCGGACCATACGCCCACGACATTACGGCGATTTTCCCGAATTTTAATGCTGATATAAACAATCCTGAGTCATATGAGTTTGCTTGTACAGACGAAGCTATTTTCACTTGTCTTGATGCCGGCACCGAAACTTTTTTTAGACTCGGTCAAACCATTGAGCATCAAATTAAAAAGTATGGCACAATACCACCTGCAGATTTTCAAAAATGGGCAGAAATTTGTGAGCATATTATTATGCACTATAATGAAGGCTGGGCGGATGGATACGAACTTAATATTGAGTATTGGGAAATTTGGAACGAGCCTGATCTAAATAGTGATGATTCAAAAAACAAGCTTACCTGGGGAGGAACAAAAGTACAGTTTTTTGATATGTTTGAGGTTGCGGCAAAACACTTGAAAAATCGTTTTCCTAATCTTAAAATAGGCGGACCTGCATTGGCATGGAATGAAGAATGGGCGGCTGAATTTCTGAATGAAATGAATAAAAAAAACGTACCTATTGACTTTTTCTCGTGGCACATTTACTGCACAAGTCCTGATAAGATGATAGAAAGATCAAAGAGAATTAAAAAGCTATTGATTGAAAACGGGTATGATAAAGCAGAAAGTATTCTTAATGAGTGGAACTATGTAAAAGGATGGGAGGAAGAGTTTAAGTATTCAATAAATGCCATCCATGGAATTAAAGGTGCGGCCTTTACTATGGCTTGTATTTGTGAAGCACAAAAAAGTACAATTGATATGCTTATGTATTATGATACTCGTCCATCAGCTTTTTGTGGTGCTTTCGATTTTTATTCATATGAGCCATTAAAGGGGTATTATCCATTATATTGGTATGGAATGTTTTATGATATGGTAGCAGAAGTAAGAGCAGAAAACAGTATTGAAGATATTTACTCTTTATGCGGTTTAAATAAAGATGGTAAAATATTGTCTGTGATTACACATTACAATGATGATGATACTACCTCAGAAAAAAATATTTCTATCGACTTTGGTAAAAACAGCAATTATCAAATATACCTTCTTGATGATGAGCATAATGGTGAATTATATAATACAACCGACAACCTCAATTTTAAAATAAAAAACAATACTGTTATTCTTATAAAAGAAGTATAATATTTTTAATTTAACTTCCACACAAAAGTAGCGTCTGAACGTCTTGCATAGCAAGGCGTTTTTTTCTGGCTAAATCCGTCCTGTCAGATAGGTGAAATCCATTGACGTGGGTGAAATTGCTAGTTCTCTTAATTCATGTATCTCGTTTTCATACTCTTGGATATGTATATAACTTCTGGGCATAAAAATACCTCCTATGGTTTCTATTTCACTATACCATAGGAGGTGCTTTTTTTATTTTATGGGTACAAATGTATATTTGTATTTTGATGCATTTATACCGGTTTTTTTCTTAAAAACAGTTCTGAAATACTTGACATCGTTAAAACCACATCTTTCGGATATTTCCGTTTGAGAAAAATAGTCTGACTGAATAAGCATAATCGCGTACTCAATGCGAAGATTATCAAGATATTGCTTTGCGGAAATGCCGTATTGTGCCTTGAATTCACGCCTGAAAAGAGAGTCGCAAATGCCAAGTTTTTTTGCGATATCGTGAATGGAAAGAAACGAATCGGAAAGATGGCTTTTCATATAATCCACTGCAAATCCATATTTATTCTTTTCCTTTTCTGATTTGTAGCCTTCCCTTTTTATTTTTGAAAGAATTTTATACAAGACAGATGTTGCCAAAAGCCTGTATCCGGGCCTTTTTTCTTTCCAAATTTGGAGAATTTCTTTAAAAAGCTCCTCAAATTCGTTAGAATTATTCGGAATAAAGCATTGGATTTTATCGCTTATATAGTTGCAAAGATTAAAGTGTATTACAATTAAATTTTCATCAGAGCATTGGGTTGTATATCCAACATCTGAAGGAATAAGGCATACAGTACCCTTATCACAATGCACCCTTCCGTGCTTGTAAATAAAGGTTGTTTCGCAGTCAATCCTGAAACTAAGCGCAGAAAAATTTCTTCCGGGATTTACGTATTTTCCACTTTTACGTTTGAAATGAATAACGTCTAATAATGCTACATTTAAGTCATCCGAGATTTTCATTTGACCACCTCACCGTAATTTTACCACATTTATATCGAAAATCAATCCTTTTATACTGAAATTTGGGTTTAAAAGTATCGATTTTTATTTTAAAATAAGCGTGAGGTGAGTTTTCTATGCATTTTTTAATTTTAATGCCACTACTTGCTGCATTAAAAGTTGCAATTCAAGGAAGAGTTGTTAAAAATAAATGCAATTGTGTATTCAGCACTTTTTTTGTAAATGGTTTAATATTTTTTTCTTCGGCAATTATGCTTGCACTTATCTTCGTAAGAAATATCCCAACATTGCAGGACGTGATATGCGGAAGTCTTATTTCAATAGGAAATATAATGCTTCAGGTGGGATATGCATTTGCTTTTAAAAACGGTTCGGTATCTCTTGCGACAACTATAAACAATTTCAATATTGTAATGCCACTTCTTTTAGGGTTAATGATATATAATGAGCAAATTAGTGCGTTGGGGTATGTGGGACTAATATTTTTGGCTTTTGCATTCGTTCTTTTATCATATAAAAAAGGTGACAGTAAGAAAAACCTCAGGTGGTTTGTGTTTACTGTTATAGCCTTTTTTGGCAGTGGATTTTCAAATAGCGTTATGAGCGTGCTTGCACATAATTCTGTAGCAACATCAAATGGAGCCATTATGTTTTGCAGTTATATCATATCATCTTTTATTTGTTTTTTTGTTACGATGTTTACACGTAAAACAAAAACGAAAAGTGTAAAGTGTAGCTTTAGTTTTATCGTGGAACTTTTGGCAATCGGAACAATTCTTGGCATATATAACGTCAGTCAAATGAAAGCGCTTACGCTTATAGACACTGTGGTTTTATTCCCGATAGTAGGAATACTTACAATTTTTCTTGTATCAGTTTTTGACATTATATTTTTTGGGCAACGTTTTACAAAAAGACAAATTGCGGGAATTGTACTGGGTGCAATATCGGTTGGATTATTAAATATATAAGGAGGAAATAAAATGGAAGACAAAAGAAAGGTTTTAGAGCTGTTTGAAAAAAACAAAAAGCAACTTGAAGAAAAAGTAAATTCTGAAATTGAAAAAAATCGAAAAGGATGGGCAAAAATTAAGCTGACAGACGAAAATGGTGCCCCCGTAAAAAATGCGAAGATTCGGCTTAAACAGAAATCGCATGAGTTTAAGTACGGGGCCAATCTTTTTATGCTTGATGAACTTGAAACAAAGGAAAAAAATGAGCTTTACAAAAAGTATTTTAAGGAATGTTTTAATATGGCAACGCTTCCTTTTTACTGGTCAGACCTTGAGCCTGAGGAAGGAAAACCAAGGTATGACAAAAACAGCCCTAAGGTATACAGAAGACCGCCGATTGACCTTTGCATGGAGTTTTGTGAAGAAAATGGCATAGAGCCAAGGGAACATGCCCTTGCATACGATCGGTTTTTCCCCCAGTGGCTTTGGGATAAGGAGGTTTACGACGTTAAGAAGGCATTTGTAAAAAGGTGCAAGGAGATATCAGAAAGGTACGCCGACAGAATTCCTACAATAGAGGTTACAAATGAAATTTTTTGGGATAATGGAAGAACCTGCCTGTATGATGAACCTGATTTTGAAGAATGGTGCTTTAAAACAGCACGGAGATATTTCCCTGCAAATACATTGGGAATAAATGAAGCAGCGTGGATATGGGATTCGCATTCAAGATGTAATGACACCTACTATCTTTTAGCGGAAAATCTGCTTATGAAGGGAGTTTCAATAGATGCTTTGGGAATGCAGTATCATATGTTTATGAGAAAAGAGGATTACTACGAACAAACAAGAAATTTTTATAATCCGCTTCATCTTTATAAAACGCTTGATACTTATGCAAAGCTTGGAAAAGAAATGCAAATAACTGAGGTTACAATTCCGTGCTACTCAGAAAGTGCAGAGGATGAGGCGCTTCAGGCAGAGATAATAGAATACTTGTATTCTATATGGTTCAGCTACAAAAATGTGAGCCAGATTGTGTATTGGAACCTTGTTGACGGATATGCCGCTTTTGCACCACAAGGGGATATGACTGCCGGAGAAAACTATTACTACGGCGGACTTATAAGATTTGACTTTACCCCAAAGCCGGCATACTATAAAATCAAAGAGCTTTTCGAAAAAAAATGGCATACCGAAGCGGTATGCCAAACTGATAACGAAGGTTTATTTGAGTTTAATGGTTTTTATGGTAAATACGATATTGAAATAGAAATAGACGCCAAAACCGTAAGTAAAGAAATAAATTTCCATACAAAAGGGAAAAGAAGCTTTGAAATTAAGCTATCTTAAATTTTCTTTATATGCTTTTGGAGTTATTCCCACTTTGTTTTTAAATATGGTTGAAAAGTACAGTGGATCTGAAAAGCCTGATAGAAGCGCCACATTTTTAATAGAATCAACACCATTTTCCATAAGTGATATGGCAAACTTAAGTCGCATATCACGAAGATATTCGGTATAGCCAATGCCCGTTGTTTCTTTAAATAAATGTGAAAGATATTTTGGGTTATACGAAAGCTTTTCCGATAAAAAATTTATTGAAAGCGAAGGGGCAGTAAACTGCTCCTTTGTTATTTCTATCATTTTTCCAACGGTGCTTTCGTGAAGCGTTGCCTCGGAAACAAACTTTGAAAAGGTGTATAGAAGGATGCTTTCTGCCGCCAAATCAATCGTAAGATCGTTTGCGTGGGAGAGGCTTTCCTTCCAAAGTGGTATAACACCATTGTATCCCTCGAAAATTCTGTTTTGTTCATCAATATTAAAACGATTAAAGATTTCCGTGCTTCGTATCCCGTCAAAGTGAATGTACATGTATTCGGAGGTATCGTAAGGCTCGGCAAAAAAGCTTTCACCCTTAAAGCCAAAGACAATGCTTCCAACACTTGATTTTACTATCTCCTTATTAAAATGAAAAACGCATTTCCCCGATGTTGTAAGAATCATTCTATTTGAGGAAAGCGTTGTTTTAAGTTTCATTGTTTCTTTGTCAGATTCAAACACAAAGCTTTCAATTGCCAAGCTGTTTGTGATGTACGAAGACGGAAACTTGCATATATTTTTTTTTAACATAAAACCACCCTTTTTGGTTAAATGAAAAAGTGAAGTTAGGGTAATTAGTCAACCAACTATTTTTT
>CAZYYT010000078.1:0-7448 GCA_964651775.1 uncultured Oscillospiraceae bacterium
GATATTCACGAGATATCTGACCAAGTGGCGCACGATTGTAATAGTTACCCTCTGTCATTGACTGATAGTCAATTTTTACAAATTCAGCACCACTTTCAACAAAGTAATCGTGGAATGCATTGTAAAATTTATATGCCTTACCTTGCTCATAATCGTGTATGTATTTTCCACCAGGTGTTTTCACAAGACAATCCTTGTAATCGCGATATATATCACCCTTAGGGTCAATACCCGTCCAGTAGCCTGTTGTCGGGTGCCACATACCAACCTTTATGCCAAACTCATTCATTTTTGATATGCACGCTTTAAGTCCGTTTGGAAAACGTATGGGGTCTGCCTTAAAGGACCAAAGCTTTGATGAAACCTGAATTGAGCCACGCTCATCAATAGTGTTGTAGTCACGGCCGTAGAAATCGTGAACCTCACCCCACATATCGTCAAGGATAGTCCAACGAACGGGAATCTCTTTATCCTTAAATTCCTGGCATTTCACCAAAAGGTCTTTTTCATTACAACGAAGCTCAAGCGCATCCCACGTACACCAACCAAGGTACTCAAACACTTCAGGGTATCTTCTTTGCTTACGGGTGCGACACCCGTTATTAAGAAGCTCTAAAGCGTATTTGGTACACTTTTCAAGTAAATCAAAGGGATTTTCCCCCTCTGCATACATAAATGCAAGAGCGTTACACTCAAACATGGAATCAAAACCACTGTAAAGGCGTGCAGTTACCATATTATCCTCACCGCCACCCACAAGAGTACACTTGTAGTCCTCTGAAACAACGGGAAGAACTACCACAAAGATGCCATCCTTTTTCTTACATACAAGGCCTTGCGTAGTTTTAGGAATTGTTGTAAGACTCGTCCCAAACTCGGGTCTGCACCAACACTGACAGTACTTGTCGTCAGCCATCCAGCTTTCAACATCGTTAATCTCAAAATCAATGCCTGCACCAAAGTCTGGGTCAAGGCGTTCGTAAGAGATTGCACGAATATAAACAGCTGATACGCCGTATTTTTCCTTAATTTCCGTATTTACAACCTTGATATCAGTTTTTTCGTCCTTATGAGTGTTTCGATATGCATTAAGCTTCATTTTAATTACTCCTTATTTAGATTCAATTAAAAGCTTTCCGTCCTTAACATATGCGTACTCACCATTTTCAACAAGGTCAATTTCTTCACCATAAACTGCCTTAATTGATGCAGGTGACATAAACTTATCTGTTCTACCGATTGCGGCAAAGCCATCCTTGATAGGAGCAAACACATAAAGTGCATATTCACTTCTATCCTTGAAGCTTACATCAAATTTTTCGTTATATTTCACAATTTTTAGTGTTTTTGTAAAGTGTTCATAAACTGCAAATTCTTCACCCTCAAGGCCATCAACATCCGAAGGTGAAATTGTACCTGTAACAGCCTTATCCCCTTCATCAAGGTTAAAGGTCGCCATAACACCACTGCCATTGCACATATTCTGAAGCTTAAAGATTTTTCCGTTAGTTAAAGGATTAACTGTAAGGCAATCAACTGTTGGCATTGCAGGTCTGTCACATCTTAGGATTTTACCGTCATCAAAGCAAAGTGTCATAAGATGCTCCCTATTACTTCTTTCTAGCATATCACTAACATAGATGGGACCGCCACTGATTGCACGAAGAAGGCTGTTTTTAGCTGCCTGTCCGTCATCTGTCCACCACATATCCCAGTCACAGTAATAGAACTGTCCCTGAATAAGGTCATTATATGAACACTGCATAATATGCTTACCAAACCAATCGGCATTTTCAGGTTGGAAGTCATTACTACATCTTGAAATGGGGCTTACGCTTCTGTTCCACATATCCTCGCTACCCATACCCATACAGTTAATCATAGCATTATCAAAGTGCTGACCAACCGATGCCTCCATAGCGTTATGGAATTCACGCGCTACCTTACCGACAGGTGCAAGATTCTTGTAAAATCTTTCTGCCATTGTCTGATTATCTATTTTAACAAATTCTGTACCACAGCTTCTCAAATAATCGTGGAAAGCACTGTAGAATTTGTATGCCTTATCCTGCTCATAACTATGTATATATCTACCGTCCTCTGTTCTTACAAGGGTATCCTTAAGGTCACGATAAATTTCACCCTCTGGGTCAACCCCAACCCAGTAACCTGTTGTTGGGTGCCACATACCAATTCTTATCCCATACTCGTTCATTTTCTTTATACATCCGTCAAGGCCATTGGGGAAACGCCTGGGGTCTGCCTTAAATGACCAAAGCTTTGATGAGTGCATAAGCCTAAACATTTCTTGGCGTGTTTCGTAATTAACGTCATAAAAATCGTGAACCTCACCCCACATATCGTCGATGATTGCCCAACGAACAGGGATTTTCTTATCCTTAAATTCCTGACACTTTTTAAGAAGATCATCCTCGTTTACACGAATCTGCATTGCGTCCCAGCTACACCAACCAAGATACTCAAATATTTCAGAATATCTTCTGTCCTTACGTGCACGACAACCGTTGTTAAGTATTTCAAGTGCATAATCGGTACATTTTTCAAGAAGTCTGTACGGATTGTCACCTTCTGCATATACAAAAGCGAGTCCGTCACAATAGTTAAGTCCATCAAACCAACTAAAAAGACGTGCAGAAATATTGTTACTCTCACCGCCCTTAAGCACACATTTGTATTTTTCAGATACAACGGGGAGTACAGCAATAAATTTTCCATCATTCTTTTTTATGATAAGTCCCTGCGTTTCATCGGGAATTTCGCTGAAATCTGTGCCGAATGCAGGCATACACCAGAATTCACAATAACGATAGTCAGCCATCCAGCTTTCAACATCGTCAAATGAGAAATCTATACCAACACCAAAATCCGGGTCAAAATCGTTATTTGCAAATGCATGGATGTATACTGCTTTAGCGCCATCTTTTTCTTCTGTTCTGGTTGAAGCAAATGCCTCCGAAACAGTACCTTCTTTGAAGTTTACATAAGCTTTAAAATCCATTTTAATTCTCCTTAAAATTTCAATATGTACTCACCAATCATTTTTGTAAAGGCTACAAGTTTATCGCACGATACCGACTCATTGGCACAGTGCGCGCCACCAGGCTGTGAGAATGGTTTGCTAAGCCCAACTGCAAGTGAACACGGATTTCCGTAAGTTATAAAAAACGGATAGTCGGAATAGCAGGCATCTGCAAGGTCTGACGGGATGCCATATTTTATTGAAGCTTCGCGAAGCACCTCTACAAGCTTTTCTGTTCCCTTACTTTCTGCATAAGGGAAAATCCTTCCTGGGGGGATAATCTCAAGAGGACAAAGATCAAGCTTTTCAAATTCCTTTGAAACTGCTTTTTTAATATCCTCAAGCTCTTTATCAATTACTGCCCTCGCGCTTGTTGTATAGAAGGCGACCATTAAAACACCACTATTAGGTTTGCTTTCTCCATCTCCACCTATTTGAACACTGCCAAAGTTTGTCGCCGCATTTTTAATTTTAGTGCCTACAAACATTTTATTTGCGTTTAACTCTTTACTTCTTCTTTCCTTGAATCTTTCAATTTCATCAGAAACAAGAGCGAGGCCCTTTAAAACGCTTGATACTTGCTTACCCTCTTTTTTACTTGTAACAGTGAATTTAAGTGAGCCGCCACCTGGGCTGCAATTCCAGATTTCGCCGTCCATGGCGTCAATATTTAGGTAGCTGTCACACGGATATTTAAGTGCCGCACTAAGACCACCGTTACTACCGCCTGCCTCTTCATCACAGCAGCCTGTGAAAAGAAGGTCGTACGAAAGCTCTATCCCAAGCTTTTTAAGATATTTCATCAAAAACATTGATACTGCCAAGCCATACTTATCATCACAAGCGCCACGGCCATAAATCTCACCATCAATTATTTCACCGCAAATAGGATCGTGCTTCCATTTGTTTTTGTCACCAACTAAAACAGTGTCAATATGTGCCGCAAGCATAAGCCTTCTGTCATGATTATTGCCTTCAAGTGTAGCAGTGCAGTTTTTTCTTACCTCAAGTGCCCTGTTTGTGTACGCTTCGGGATGATTTTCGTACCCTTCAATCTCTAAAGGTGTATATGTTTCAGCCTTTATGTCAAGCGCCTTGAAATATTTATTGATATATTCCGCCGCCTGTGCATCGTTACCGTGGATAACATAGTTTTCCGTGTTAATTCTAATAAGGTCGCCAAGGAGTTTAAAAAGCTCTTCCTTATTTTCGTCAATTGCTTTGTTAAGAAGCTCTATTCTTTCCATTTTATATGTTCCCCTTTTCACAATATTAAGTCATGACTTTATTATTTTCACTGTTAACCGGGGGGCCAAGAAAGACTTCTTCCCCCAAGCATATGAAAATGAAGGTGCTTAACTGTCTGACCACCATCATCACCACAGTTATTTACTATGCGATAGCCACCCACATCTACGCCCTCTTCTTTTGCAATTTTTGCGGCAACCGCAAAAATATGCCCGATGATAGAAGCGTTTTTTCCATTTATTTCGTTAGTACTACCAATATGCTCTTTAGGTATAATTAGAACGTGCATAGGTGCCTGCGGCTCAATATCACGAAACGCATACACAAGCTCATCCTCATATACCTTATCTGAAGGGATTTGACCTGACGCTATTTTACAAAATAAGCAGTCCATAATAATCCTCCTTTAAAATTAGCCTAATTGTGCTTTTACAATGCCTTCAACAAGCAAAAGTGCTCCATCAAGCTCACCTTCATTTTTGCCGCCACCTTGTGCACTGTCGGGCTTACCGCCACCACTGCCACCGCAAGCTTGCGTAACCTCTTTAATAATATTTCCGCAGTGTACACCGCTTTGAACAGCTTCTTTACCTGCCATTGCGATGATAGAAATCTTACCATCGGTGTTTGAAGCAAATACACATACGCATTTATCATCTTTTTCCTTGATTGCATCGCCAAGCTTACGAAGGTCTGTCGCGGTTAAGCCATCATTTTTACTTACATAAAGGTTGATGCTACCAACTGCTTTTGCACTCTCCATAACGCTTGATGCCTGCGCGTTTGCAATCTGCGATGAAACAGCTTCAAGCTTTGACTTAAGCTCTTTAATTTCAAGAGTTGTGCTTTCTGCCTTATGAGCGAGCTCAAGCTCTGTTGTTTTAAGGATTCCTGCAGTTTTTGAGATTATAGCGTTCTTTTCTTCAATATATTTAAGCACGCCTTCACCTGTAACAGCTTCAATTCTTCTTACACCTGCAGCAACGCCACCTTCAGAAATAATCTTAAAGAGACCTGCTTCACTTGTGTTTTTAAGGTGACATCCGCCACAAAATTCAACCGAGTATCCGCCCATATCAACAACACGAACAATGTCACCATACTTTTCACCGAAAAGTGCCATTGCACCAATGTTTTTAGCTTCTGCCATTGGCATAAGGTTTATTGTTATCGGATATGCCGCAAGAATTGCCGCATTTACCTTTTTCTCAACCTCCTTAAGCTGCGCTTCACTTACTGCTTCAAAGTGTGAGAAGTCGAAACGAAGTCTGTTTTTATCAACATTACTGCCTGCCTGCTCAATATGGCTGCCAAGCACTTCACGAAGTGCCTTCTGCAAAAGATGTGTTGCAGAGTGGTTTCTTGTTGTAGAGTTACGAGCTTCGATATTATAGTAAACCTTAACCTTGTCACCGGTCTTAAATGCGCCTTCAACAACCGTTACATAATGAAGGATTTTTCCGTCGCCAAGCTTTTTAGAGTCTGTAACAGAAAGAGTAAATCCCTCACTCTTTATTTCACCGGTGTCACCCATCTGTCCGCCGCTTTCACCATAGATGACTGTTTTATCAAGGATAATAACTGCATTTTCACCATCTGTTGCACCATCTGAAACTGCGCCATCTTTAACAGTAACTGTTATAACACTTTCACACTCTGTATTTTCGTAGCCGATAAATTCTGTCTTTATATCTTTGCTGAGTGTCTGATAAACATCCTCACTCCAAGCGGCTTCTTCACCTACTTTTCTACCTTCTCTTGAGCGAGTCTTCTGCCCTTGCATCTCTTTATCAAATTCATCTCTTTCAACGCTGAGGCCCTTTTCCTCTAAAATCTCAACTGTTAGGTCAATCGGAAAGCCGTAGGTATCATAAAGCCTAAACGCCGCCGCACCACTAAGCACCTTTGAGTTATTCTTCTCAAGCGCCTCAATTTCACCTTCAAGAATTGAAAGGCCACTGTCGATGGTTTCTGCAAAACGCTCTTCCTCTATTTTAATAACACGCTTGATATAGTCCTTCTTTTCAATAAGCTGGGGATAAGCCTCCCCCGACTCACAAACTACTGTATCAACAATATCATATAGGAATGTTCCCTTAATGCCCAAAAGTTTTCCATGACGTGCCGCACGGCGAAGAAGTCTTCTAAGAACATATCCTCTTCCTTCATTTGAAGGGCACACACCATCACACACCATAAAGGTTGTACTTCTGATATGGTCGGTTATAACACGAAGTGAAATATCACCTTCTACGCTATCTCCATACTTAATGCCTGCAACCTTACTGATTTCAAGCATAATATTTTTTACAGTGTCAACCTCAAAAAGGTTGTCAACATCCTGCATAATAACTGCCATTCTTTCAAGGCCCATACCGGTATCGATATTCGGCTTTGCAAGGCGGTTATAGTTTCCGTCTTCATCCTTATCAAACTGGGTGAATACAAGATTCCAAAATTCTACGAATCTGTCACACTCACATCCTACCTTACAATCGGGGCTGCCACAACCGTACTTTTCCCCTCTGTCAAAGTAAAGCTCACTGCAAGGACCACACGGACCTAAGCCAATTTCCCAGAAGTTGTCCTCTTTACCCATTCTAGTAATATGTGATGGATCCACCCCAACCTCTTTAGTCCAGATGTCAAGCGCTTCGTCATCATCCTCATATATCGTAACATATAGCTTGTCCTCGGGAATCTGAAGCTCTTTCGTAATAAATTCCCATGCCCATGCAGTAGCCTCATGCTTGAAGTAATCACCGAATGAGAAGTTACCTAGCATCTCAAAGAATGTGCCATGACGTGCAGTTTTACCAACACGCTCAATATCAGGTGTTCTTATACACTTTTGACAAGTTGTAACTCTATTTCTTGGGGGGATTTCCTTTCCTGTAAAGTAAGGCTTAAGAGGTGCCATACCTGCATTAATTAAAAGCAAGCTATTGTCATTTTGCGGAACAAGTGGGAACGAAGGAAGCCTTAAATGCCCCTTGCTCTCGAAAAATTTCAAATATCTTTCACGTATTTCATTTAAACCAAGTTTTTCCACAATATACCACTCCTTTGGATATACCCATATATACCCATCTATTATACATTTTTTAACTTTCAATGTCAATGTTTTTTCAGAAAAATCTTTCGAAATGGATATCTGAGC
>CAZYYT010000078.1:7458-8877 GCA_964651775.1 uncultured Oscillospiraceae bacterium
AATGTTGACAACCACAAAACTTTCTGTTATACTAATCTACGTTGTCGAGAGCACCTATATGCGAGAGTGGCGGAATCGGCAGACGCGCACGTTTAAGGTGCGTGTGGGATAACCATACGGGTTCAAGTCCCGTCTCTCGCACCATGCTGAATAACCATAAGGGGCATAGCTCTTTGTGGTTATTCTTTTTTTGCATAATCATATTATCTATGCAATTTGACTTTCTTTCCGTCTAAAACTTTTCAGATAGCGTTCCTTTTCCTTGCTATCCATCTGTGGCAACTCCACATATCCAATCATCTTATAATAGATTTCAACATTTTGCACCATTTCACCAAAAAGCTGTTCCTTGTGGTGAACAACGATTTTGTCTACAAACTCATTCAGAATTTCAAGGGTAAGTTCCGTCATATTCGTGTATTTCCGAACGGTTTGCAAAAAGCCTTCGGCGTTCATTTCATGGGATTTTTCTTCTGCCACAACCTTTTTTAAATGCTTTATTTTCTGCTTCAATTCCGCTTGTTCATCTTCATATTTATATGATAGCTTTTGAAAACGCTCGTCGGATATTCTGCCTAATGCTTGGTCTTCATAGACCTTTTCAAACAAAATATCAAGCTCCCTTTCTCGTACTAACAGCGTTTGCAGGGTATCTTGGTTTCGTTTCTGTTGCATCTGAATTTGCTTATACTGTTCATCAATTACAATTTTCACAAATTCATCTTCAAACAAACTTGCAAAACGCATTATATTTGAAAGATGATTGGTCACAATATCGGTAATCGTATCCACACGAATGTGATGTGTTTTACCGCAAAGTCCGTTATTGGCTCGTTTGTTGTGGCAAGAAAAATAGTGATTATCGGGATTATCGTGCGTGTATTTATAATTGAGGTTAGCTCCGCAATCGGAACACTTCAAAAATCCTGCAAACATATTTTTTTCAATATGCTTCGGTTTTCGATATTTTGTATCCCCAAAGGATTTTTGCACGATTTCCCATGTGCTGCGGTCAATAATCGGCTCATGGACACCCTCGTGTATTTCCCAATTTTCCTTTGGGTTGTCAAGCCGTTCTTTTAGCTTGTAAGATTTACTGTAAGAACGGAAATTGACAACATCCCCAATATACGATTGATTTGTGAGGATTTTTCGTACCATTGATGTATCCCAAAAATATTCGCCACGAGTTAGCGTCTTGGTTGGATTCTTATATCCTTTTTGAAAAGCATAAGCGGAAGGGGTTAGCACCTTTTCACGTTTTAGGATTTTTGCGATTTCATTGGTACTTGTCCCTTGAACACGCATATTGTATATATGGCGCACAATTTCAGCACCCTCACCATCAATCACCCAAAGGCGTGCATCAACTTCATCGTATTTGTAACCAAGCGGCGGTTGTCCGATTGCATAGCCTTG
>CAZYYT010000079.1:0-6448 GCA_964651775.1 uncultured Oscillospiraceae bacterium
GCTTGTAAAGATAAGCGATATGAAAAACAGAATGATAAAGAATCTTTCAAAGGGCTACAAGCAAAGAGTGGGTCTTGCGCAGGCACTTATTGGCGACCCGGAGGTTTTGATTCTTGATGAGCCAACGGTCGGACTTGACCCCAAACAGATTATTGAAATACGTAACGTAATAAAAAAAATAGGTAAAAAATGCACTGTTATATTAAGTACACATATTCTTCAAGAGGTGAGCGCAGTTTGTGACAGGGTTACAATAATTTCAAATGGAAAAATTGTTGCACAAAACACTTTAAATGGTCTTGAAGAAGAGACGGGCGGAAAGAATAAATTTATCTTAAAGCTTGTTGGCTCAAAAACGGAGGGTGAACGTATTATCCAGTCGATACCTGACATTATTGGAGTAGAAAAAAGAGGTAGAGATATTAACGGATACCCCGAATACGTTATACAGCAGCGCGATGGGGCAGATATAAGACTTACTCTCTTTGAAGCGCTTACAAAATCACAAATATCTGTTGCAGAATTTAAGTCTGCAAGTATGTCGCTTGAAGATATTTTTATTAAGCTTACAACAACTGATTCTTATATAGAAGATGTAACAGGCGAGGAGGTAACTGAAAATGATAGCAATATTTAAAAAAGAATTTAAAAACTATTTTCTGTCACCAATCGGTTACATCTTTGTTGGTGTGTTTATGGCACTTGCGGCAATGTTTTTCTCAAGCAGTGTTTTATATTCACAGCGTGCAGACATTTCTCTTATGTTTTCTGATATTAATGTCATCTATCTTTTCTTGGTTTCACTTCTTACGATGAGACTAATATCAGAGGAAAAGAATAAAAAAACAGACCAACTGCTTCTTTCTGCACCTATTAAGGTTACCGATATAGTGATTGGCAAGTACCTTGCAGCTATGTCTGTTTTTGGTGTTACAATCCTAATTTCTTTTGCATTCCCGATGATTATGTTTAAGTATGCCAACCCAGCACTTAGCGAAATTATTGGCTCTTATTTAGGCTTTATTTTGCTGTGGGGTGCTTTTATTTCTATTGGAGTGTTTATTTCTTCCCTTACTGAAAGTCAAATGATAGCAGGTGTGTTCACGTTTGCCGGGCTGCTTCTTATATATTTAATTAATTGGGTGCAGATGAATGTACAAAATGAATTTCTTCGTAAGATAATTGGTATGTTTTCTCTTTTAGACAGATATGGCGAATTTCAAAGAGGGATTCTTAATATCGAAAATATAATTTATTATTTAAGTTTTATTTTTGTATTTCTGTTTCTTACAGTTCGAGTTATCGATAAAAGAAGATATAGCTGATAGGGGGTAGAGATATGAAAAAAATAAAACTTAAAATGAGTGCAATTTCTGCAATAGTTACAGTAGCTGTTATAGCATGTGTTATTATTATAAATAGCATAGTAAGTATCGTATGCTCCAAGCTTCCTCTTAAAATTGACCTTACCAAGGATAATGTATATCAATTTTCTCAACAAACAAAAGAAGTAATTAAAAACCTTGATGAAGATATTACTGCTTATGCACTTATTCCCGATGATATAGAAGATGAGTATGCTGAAAATGTAAAGGATTACCTTGAAAAGTATAAAACACTTAATAATAAATTTAAGGTTGAGTATATTGACCCATACAAAAATCCAACATTTATGAAGAAATATAGTGATGGTGAAGCTACATCAGAGGTAGGCTCTATAATTATTGAGCGTGGTAAGAAGTTTGAGATTATCTCTCCAAGTCAAATTTTCACGTCTGACAATGAAACAGGTGAGGTTAAGATAGATCTGGAGCGTAAGGTTACAAACGCAGTTATGAACATAATTGGCCAAAGCACTAAAGCCTCAAAAATTTACTATACAACTGGCCATAAAGAATACGAAATTACCTATCTTTTAGACGAACTTAAAGAACAAGGAAATAATGTAGAAAAGCTTAATATTTCACTTAATAATATTCCTGACGATGCAAGTGTTTTGATATCTATTGCACCGATGACAGATTTAACAGAGTATGAGCGTGACGAAATAGATAAATTCCTTGATAATGGTGGTAAGATTATATTATTTACAAACCCGGGAATGAAGCCTTTAGAGCGCTTTGATGCATACCTCTCTGAATGGGGTATAAAGCTTAATTATGACTTTGTAATTGAGGGTGACACGTCAAGAAGCGTTCCCTCAGCATATGGTGCAATGCCTGCGCCACAGATTACAGAGCATGTAATGACAAAGAAAATAGCACAGTCCAATTCTCCACTTGTTATGCCTTTCTCCATGAGTATGGAAGTTGTAAAAAGTGCAAATAGGGCAACAGTTACAAAGCTTCTTACAACATCTGAAAAATCATATGGAAAGGTTAACCTTGAATCAGAAACTCAGTCAAAAGAAGAGGGGGATATTGAAGGTCCTCTTTGTATAGGTTTAATATCGGAGCATAATGAAACAAAAGGTAAAATCTTAGTAATAGGCTCTGCAGAATCACAAAGCATTATAAGTGAAGGCTCTTTCTTAAATGGAGATTTTTATCTTAATGCAATAAGCTATCTTACAGGTGGCACAACCGATACAGGAATAAGGGCAAAAAAGATTAGTCCTGAAACAATGGTTATGACGGCGCAGGATAAAATTATTGCAATAATAGCACTTCAGTATGTTATCCCCATTATTATAATTCTTATCGGGCTATTTGTTTGGTATAAGAGGAGATATAAATAATGAGAAGAAACATAATAATGCTCGTATGCCTCATTTTGGTTTTAGCTGTACTTGGCGGAGGATATTATTTTGCAGTTAAATGGGAGCCGAAGGATAAAGGCTCTAAAGAATTAAATGATGATAAAACAGAGGTAAGCTATGTTATTAACGAAGAATTAGAAAATGTTGAAAGCATAGAAATTGCAAATTTAAATGAAAAATATTTACTTAAAAATAACGAAATTATTGGCTTTAAAAGTAATATTTTATCGGATGAGCTTATTTCATCAGCTTTTAAAAGTTTGTGCCGTATACCGATAAGCAAATCACTTGAAAATGTTGAAAATATGGCTGAATATGGCCTCGAGCCCAAGAAAGTATACGTTACCTATAAACTAAAGGATAACACTGTTAAAACGCTTTTGATAGGGGATAACGCTTATTTCGAAGGTGAATATTATATTGCTGAAGAAAATACAAAAACTGTTTACACCGTATCTAAAGAAATATATGATTTACTTACTATGAGTCCTAAAAGCTTAAGGGATTTAAATGTATGTTCATACGATGTACAAAGTGTAAAGCAAATCCTAATATCACACGATAATAATGTTGTTTTCAACGCTAAAATGGATGAAAGTAAAACCATTGTTAAAGATAACGTCCAAATGCCTACATTTGTTATGACAACACCTTATAACGGAATGAAGGTATCTTTTGATAAGATTCTGGCATTGACAAATAAAATGGGTGATATATATGCAAGTGAAATTGTTGAGGAAAACCCATCTTCGCTGAATTTATACGGTCTTGATAAGCCTAATAAATTCATGGTAACAGACAAAAACGGAGCTCACACGCTCTACATTGGCAATAAGACTGAAAATGGGCTTATATACATAATGTATAACGATGAAAATGTTGTATATCTTGCAGATTACCCGCTATATGATGATATAAAAAATGCAAAAGCAACTGACTATATAGACAGGTTTATTCATCTTTACGATATTACAAAGGTAAAGCAGTTGGATATCGAATATGGTGGAAGCAAAACATCATTTTCTATTGATTCGGCAAAAGGTAAATACAAGAAAAATGGTAAATTTATAGCCGAGAATAAGCTTAAAGATATATATGGATCAGTTGTAGGAATAACGATGTCAGATTTTGCACAAGAACAAACAAGAAAAAAGCTTCAATATAAAATCACATTTGGTTTTACAGATAACACGTCTAAATCATACTCCTATTACGAGTATGATGAAAGATATAGCGTTGTAAAAACAGATAGCGGACACAGCTTTTTAACCTTAACTAAGAATCTAGATACAATCAAAGAAACGATTAAATAATTAAAGACCGTAATACATTAGTATTTAGTATTACGGTCTTTCTATTTGTATTTATTATAAAAGATTACTTGCGGCACTCATAATAATAAGCTTTGAGCTTTCATATGTAATACCACCCTGCATATAGCCAACGTAAGGCTCTTTAATAGGTGCATCTGCACTGATTTCAATACTTGCACCTGAAACAAAAGTGCCCGCTGCCATAATTACTTGATGCTGATATCCCGGCATTTCCCAAGGCATCGGCAGAGCGTAGCTATCTATAGGGGATGCAGCCTGAATGCCCTGAATAAATTTTATAAGCTTTTCTTCGTTATTAAACTTTATAGCTTGGATTATATCAAATCTATCACCATCGGGAAGAGGATTAACCTCATAGCCAAGCTTTTGTAAAAGTGCACTGCAAAATACTGCACTTTTCTTTGCCTGTGAAACTATATGCGGGGCCATAAAAAGGCCCTGATACATAAGTCTGTTTTGATTAAGAGATGCACCACATTCTGCGCCAATACCGGGAGCAGTTTGCCTATATGCGGAAAGCTCAACATATTCTTTTTTGCCTGCTATATATCCGCCGGTTTGTGCAAGCGAACCACCGGGATTTTTAATAAGTGAGCCTGCAATTAAGTCCGCACCATAGTGTGTTGGCTCATACATTTCGGTAAATTCACCATAGCAGTTGTCAACGATGCATATTACATCTGACTTAATGCCTTTAACAAAAGATACAATTTCACCGATTTTTTCACTGCTAAAGGTATCGCGCCAATCATACCCCTTTGAACGTTGAATTATAACAGCTTTTACATCACTTGTAAGGGCATTTTTTATACCGTCGTAGTCAACATCACCATTTAACAGGTCAACCTGCTTATAGTTAACTCCAAACTCTTTAAGGCTTCCACAGTTACTTCCACAGATGCCAATAACCTCTTCAAGAGAGTCATAAGGCTTTCCTGTTACTGCAAGAAGCGCATCTCCCGGGCGAAGAACTGAAAACAATGCAATTGCAAGGCAATGTGTACCACTTACAATAGTATGTCTTACAAGTGCAGCTTCCGCATCAAAAACTTCTGCGTATATTTTGTCAAGCGTGTCACGACCAACGTCGCCATAGCCATATCCCGTTGTAGGGTTAAGGCAGTTTTCACCAACCTTGTTATTTATAAATGATTCAAGAACTTTTTTTTGATTATTAAAAGATATTTCATCAATTTTATTAAAAATAGGGGCAAAGTCTTTCTCGGCTTCTGCTGCGATTTTCTTTATTTCTTCTTTGATAAACATAGTATTCTCCTGGATAGATTTTTAATTTTTCTATGAACTGTCATAATTGGCACATAAATTCTTGAATAATATACCCATGCATTAAAAAGTGGGGTAGAGGCAATGACTAATTCGCCACCACGAACAACGGATTTAACAACACCAATTATATTATCGTTACTAATACCATACTCTTTAAAAGTTTGATTATCACCACGCATTATATATCCGCCGTTTTTATCAAATCCAATAAATCTATGGAGAACAAAGTCTCCATTTTTACGACAGTAAAAGACTATGTCAAATTTATTTAAATTACCGCCGAGTTTTTTTACAATAACCTCATCTTTACCCTGGCGTATCAAAGGAAGCATACTTGTGCCACGTGGCTTAAATCTAACCTCACCATTTAATTCAAGCTGTTCTTTAATAATAGGGTAAATATCATTAAAAGTTACAGACTTGGATGATTCATCCATTAAAATCAATCCTCCAAAATATCGAGTTCTTCAAGCTTTTTTATAAACGCATTCATATCTTCAAGAGCTGTTTTCTCATCAATATCATACTCTTTTAAAACTTCGCTAAGAAGCTCTTGTGAAGATTTTTCTTCACCAAGTTTTTCCCACATAAATTGTGTCATTGAGAGATATCATTCCACTAAAATTAAGCTCTGCACCTACAGGCACAACAATATTTTTTCCCGCAACATTACGAAGAAGAAAACCGTCTTTAATTTTCATAGCAAAAATCCTTTCGTTGGTTCTATCATTTATTCTTTTTAAATTGCATATCAATATGATAACACAGTTGTTGTTGAAAATCAATATAATAAGAAAAAATGGGTGATAATTATTCATAATATGTTAGAAATAAATAGCGCTGTTAATGAATTTATATGGGGTAAATTTGGTATTCTTCTTCTTGTTTTAAGTGGTGTAATATGCACTTTATTTACACGTTTTTTTCAAATAAGGCATTTAAAATTATGGATAAGAAATACAATTGGAAAACTGCTAAAGAAAAACACACATAAAAAAGATGGAAGTTCTATTTCCCAATTCCAGGCCGTTTGCAGTTCACTTGCGGCAACAATCGGTGTTGGAAATAT
>CAZYYT010000079.1:6458-8875 GCA_964651775.1 uncultured Oscillospiraceae bacterium
ATATCAGGTGTGGCAAGTGCAATTGTGTTTGGTGGCCCCGGGGCAGTTTTTTGGATGTGGATATCTGCTCTATTTGGTATGATGACAACATACGCCGAAAATGTTTTAGGTATATACTATAGACGAAAGAATTTTAACGGTGAATGGGTAGGCGGCGCTATGTATTACCTGGAGAATGGATTTGGACGCATAATAGGTATGAGAAAGATTGGGAAACTTTTAGCTGTACTTTTTTCTTTTTTTACCCTTTTAGCATCCCTTGGAATGGGTAATATGGGGCAGGTTAATAAAATTGCACTTAATTTAAAAAGAGCATTTCCTGTAAGTAAGTTAAATGATTATCTTATATATGACGATATTTCTGTGTATAATCTATTTATTGGGATAATGCTCGCTTTATTGACGGGACTAATCATTTTTGGGGGACTAAAATCTATTGCGGAGTTTGCTGAAAAGGTTGTTCCATTTATGATAGCTTTATTTGTATGCGGGTGCATATTCGTGATATTTAAGAATGCAGATAATATTGGGAAGGCGTTTTATTCTATCTTTACATATGCATTTAAAAAGAACTCTATTTGGGGTGGGGCAGTGGGGATAGGCATAAAAACCGTTATGATGCAAGGCTTCAAGCGTGGAGTGTTTTCAAACGAAGCCGGCCTTGGCTCGACAGTTATGGTAAATGCTTCTTCATCCATAAAAGAGCCTGCAGAGCAGGGAATGTGGGGGATATTCGAAGTTTTTATTGATACTTTAGTAATCTGCACAATGACTGCACTTGTAATTTTAACAAGTGGTGTTATTGATTTGAATACAGGGATAATTTCTATCAATTCAACAGAACCTACGCTTGTTGCAGATGCATTTTCTAGCGTTTTTGGACCGTTTGGCGTTAAGTTTGTTTCAATATGCATTTTCCTTTTCGCTTTTACAACAATACTTGGATGGTCACACTACGGAGTAAAGACGATAGAGTATCTCTTTGGTTGTAAAGGCATTTGGCTTTACAGAGTTATATTTCTTGTATTGACTGTATTAGGCGCAGTTACATCATCATCTTTTGCATGGGGAATATCTGACACCTTTAATGGTCTTATGATGATTCCAAATCTTATAGGTGTTTTATCACTTTCCGGGATTGTTGTTAAAATAACAAATAATTATTTGAGAAGAACTTTAAATAATTCAAAGGAAAAGCCGAGACTTTCGGTGTATACAGATATTCAAAAGCTTCAGGAAAGAGAATAAATGTTAAATATAGACTTGCATTTTAGCCAAAAAAAGTGTATAATTAAATAAAAAGGATTTAACAATTATGGATAAAATTGAAAAAAGAAAACGATTTATAATTAATATCGCATTTACTGCACTTGTGCTTGGATTAATATTCCTTTTCTTTAAGTACGCAATTAAATGGGTTATGCCCTTTGTTATTGGGTTTATTGTAAGCTTAATGTTCAGGCCTATAATTAAACTTACCGACAAGGTGCTTAAAATAAAAAACAGGGTTTTAACGTTTTTTATAGTAATAATAGGTTATCTGTTGTTTGGACTTATTTTATGGCGTTTGGGTGTGGCTTTGTTTGAAGCTGTTAAGGCGTTCTCACTTAATTTGCCAAATATTTATATGAATGAGATTAGTCCGTTTTTTGATGATGTAACACAAGGGTTTATAAATTTCTCAAAAAGGGTTTCGCCTGAAACTGTTGAGCAGATGAAAAGTATTATAGACAATTTAACAAAAAATGTACAATCCACTATGCTTTCTTTCTCCGGTGATGTTTTATCATCGCTTGCAAGTTTATCTAAAAAGCTTCCGTTTTGGTTAATTTCGTTTATATTCACAATTCTTGCTTCTATATTTATCAGTATGGACTATGAGCATGTTATAGAGTTTATGAGGCGCCAACTGCCTGATGATAAACGAAATATGCTTGCAGACATTAGGAGCTATCTGGGAAAGACACTTATTGGCTATTCAAAGGCATATCTGATTTTAGTATTTCTGACTTTTATAGAGGTTTCTGTAGGCCTTTTAATACTAAGGGTAGGAAATCCGTTTGGAATAGCTGCTATTATTGCGATTACTGATATCTTACCTGTGTTGGGTACAGGTACAATACTAATCCCGTGGGCAATTCTTTCAGTATTCGTTCAGGATTATTATCTTGCAATTGGTCTTTTTGTACTTTATTTAGTTGTTACGGGCGTAAGGCAATTTATTGAACCTAAAATTGTTGGTTCCCAGCTTGGATTGCCACCCGTTGTAGCTATAATATGTATCTATTTGGGGTATATATGGTTTGGTGTTTTTGGTATTTTCCTTTTCCCGATTACAGCAAATATTATTTTAAGCCTTCAAAAAGCCGGTAAAATCCATTTATGGGTTAATAAAGATGAATAAAAAATAAATAAAA
>CAZYYT010000080.1:0-8846 GCA_964651775.1 uncultured Oscillospiraceae bacterium
ACTGGGGACTCACCTGCATAGCAGGTGGTTTATTTTTTTTGCAAACACAATAAAAAACGCATTGTGGTATATCACAATGCGTTAAAACAGTCACATTTGGAGTTTTATTTATTACAGAAATTCTGTCATTATTTATTATTCCGTTTTCAGAGTCTATATAGCAAGAACTACTTTTACTACTCTTATTGACCGTTTCACAAGCTGTGCACATGATACACATTTTTGGTTTATAGTAACCAACTTATAAAATTTGCGCTTTTAACGCAATCAATAATGCAACCGAAGTTGCTTTCGGCAGTTGACCCGGCTGTCCGTCTGGCCTTATCTCTTAGATAGAGCGGTCAAGTAGTTCAATTTTTTACGATAAAACTTTTATTGTAATATCACAAACAGATTTCTTTGTCAATAAATTTTTTACTTCTTTTTATAACATTCTAAGCGATCCTTTGATGCTGAGTTTGCAAAAAAGTGTATATACTTGTCATCGCAAAGTCTTATGTAGCAGTTATCAAGCACTACATTACTTCCTGTATGAAGAAAAATCGTTTCATCTAAGTTCCAAGAAAATTCCTGAGTTCTTTCATTTGAAATGTTACTGCATAGGCTTTCTTTGAATGAATTCCAGTTGTTAAGGTGTTTGAAATGAATTTGCCTAGATTAATAAGTCTTAAAACCTTTTTATCTTTATTGGCAGAATTCATAGTCAAATCATTACTATCTGCACAGATGATCTCATATCCTACAATTTCTCCTGCTTTTTTGGCCTCCTTTACCCTAATTTCACACAATTCGTCTGGAATAATAACATAACGTCCCATATTTCCGCTTACCGCATGTCAAACATTTACATAATATCCCTACTTTCTATACTTAATCAATGTCCCAACACAACTAAGCTCCATATCATCAGGATGACACATAATAGAAGCAATCTCATTTTTTCCTATCTTTTAAAATGTGTCCCATGAAGTCCTATTATACTTCTTAATTTCAATAAAAACCACTCCTTATGTTGACACTTCACTTCCTAATGTGGTATAAATAAGAAAAATATATATATTTATACACAAAAAAAGGAGACTTTATTATGCATAATATAATTTTTTATCCCAAGCAATTAGACATCAAAATTTTTGACATGGGGGAAACAAAAAACAATGATATAAATCGTTATGGTATCAAAGGCATATACAAAGCCGATCGTTATTTAATACATTACGTAGTAAATGGCAAGGGGACATTTTTATACAATGGAGAAAAACATACATTGACAAAAGGTGAAGCATTTTTTATAAAGGGTGGTGATGATTTTTTCTTCGATGAAGACATAAATAAACCTTGGCATTTTATATGGATTGAGTTTAATGGGGGTACTGTAGCTGAATTTATTAACAGATGCTTTACTGATAATCAACTCTATAAAACATCCAATCCGGACATTATGCATAAATGTTTTAAAAATATGATAGAATCTTTTTCTGATGCAGGTAGTGATGAAACATCTTTTGCCGGATACACATCACTTTTGGCACTTTTGGAAAACATGATTAATACAAATATTAAAAATGTTGCTTCTAAACTATCTCGGGAAGAAAGTGTTTTTAAAAATGCCAAAAGCTTTATTAATTCTAACCTAAGAGGCGGAGTTACAGTCAGTGATGTCATTGATCATCTAAACATTGACCGTTCCTATCTTTTTAAGCTCTTTAAAAAACACGAAGGAAAGAGTCCACAACAATATATAATAGAGAACAAAATGAAAATAGCATATAATCTCCTTCAGAATCAGAAAGTTCCCGTACAGGAAGCAGCACAAAATGTAGGATATTTTAACGCAACAGCTTTCGGCAAACAGTACAAAGCATACTATGGCTTTCCGCCATCAAAAACGAAATAACACCTTCTTTTATGACAACAATCATCTTATTTTTTAAATTGTAAATTTTCTATTTAAGCTCATCACTTATACATAATGAGACAATTATAAAGATTGTGTAAACATGTTAAGTGGTATATAATAAAAATATTATTTAGGAGAAATTATTAATGCCAGAGTACAAATTTATAATCCAATATCCATTGATAAAGAGAAAACCATATATGGTATCACATACACTTGTATAACAAAAAAATAATACGTAATGATTCGCTAATATGCATCCCTATTGCTTTATTTTTAGTTTAAATTTATACCAACAAACTACAGAATGATATTTTAATTTCGAGGTTTAATTACGCTAAAGCGGAAAACTTACATTTATTAATCCTTTATATATCTCATAGTAAACAGTAGTGAATAACCTCGCACCTCAAATAAATAGTTATATGTTAGGTCAAGATGTAGTCAAAATCTATTTTTTATACACAAAAAAGTCCCTACAACCGCATAAATGCGACTATAAAGACTTTTTATTTTGGGCGAGGAGAACGAAATAGATGCCTCAAAACATCATCTTGAAATTAAAATAATTGAAACAACATTTATAGCAATTCCAAATACTTGTTGTCTTGTCAATCGTTCATTAAAAAAGTATCTAGCGAGTAATACGGTTAATGTTACACAACCGCCATTTACGATTGGAAAAAATACTGCAGACGAAAATTTTCCGCTTAAAAATAAATTCATCTTATTTGTTGCCACAACACATAATGCAAACAAAACTAGTAACAACTTTATTCTGCGATTGCTTCCACATTCTCCCTTAGTATTTTTGACAAATAATTTTATAAAAATCGACAAAATAAACATAACCATAAAGGCGATAAACAGGCCCTCATCTATACTTATGCCAACTGTTTTTATATATATTTTTTGAAGTACACCTACCATACCTGAAGATACCATTGCACCAATCGACAGAATCAATGATCCTGAAATGTCACTTATTTTCACACCGCTTACAATATATACCGAAAGGAGTATAAGGCAAACACCAACAAGATTTAGTTTCGTGATATCTTCGTTATAAAAAAACACTCCAAAAAATGTAGGAATAATAAAACCGCAGGAATATATCAAGGAACACACTGACACCTTTTCCCTTTTTAGTGCACAAATATAAAACATCTGAGATAGCATAATAAAAATCCCTAATAGTGCAGATATGAATATTCCCTTATAATTAAAAATAAAGCCGAAATTTAATTTACTGCTCCCAAAGACAAAAAGTGCCAAAATAGCAGTAATTATATTATTCCTTAAAAGAAAATTTATATTTGAAAAATTCGGGCCTCCTGCTTTTGAAATAAGATTTTTGCAAACACCCAAAGCAAGCGATACACCAAGCAATACACCATTCATTCGCTTACACATCCGTTAATTATTTTTAACATTCGTTGGCTTAGTATTTCTCTTGTGTCATCGTCAACAAGGCTAAATTTATTACCATCATTTGGGGTACTCAGATAATTCCAAACGCAGTACGGAATATCATTTTCTATGCAAATTTTTATAACATCCCTCATATAATTTTCTCTTGATGTCATTTCACAATGTCTTATTGTGCCAAATTCTCCGCACCATAAAGTCTTGTCAGGATGATTTTTTATAAATTCCACTGCTCCATTCATACAATCTCTTAGCACATTTATATCAATTTTATCATACTGGGAATATGGATTGTTGTTTCCGAACATTCTATGAAAATCGCGATATCTTTCAATATCATCGGAAGGATATTGCATTTTTCTATTATAATAAAGCTGAGGTGCCGATAAAACTCCCTGCTGATGCGTAAACTCACTAGGTGCGTACATATGGAATGTGTAGAAAACAAACTCATCATCATAGACCTTTAGCTCGTCTAATTTATGTGCCGAGTTCCAGCAAGTACCACCAATAATAATTCTTCTTTTCTTGTTGTGTTCCCTAATCTTATCTATTGTCTTATTAGCCAATATGTTCCATTTTTCTGGATCAACATCTCTCACTTCATTAAGCAATTCAAACATTACAAAATCATATTTTTCATATCTTTTTTCAATTTCTTCCCACAAGGCTATAAATCTAAGTTGCAGTTCCTCAGAATCAAGAAGCCCAACAACTTCCTTGATGTCGCAATAGTTGCCGATTGCTTTATGTAAATTCAAAACAAGATGCAGATTGTATTTTTTGCATAGCTTTATAAAATTCTCAAGTATATTGAAAATCTCATCACGATATTTATATGGGCTCTCTTCTAATACAATTTGGTCAAAACCAAGTCTTATATGGTCCATACCCATATTTTTAATGTTTTCCACATCCCATTCGGTTATATACGTTCTGAAATGCTCCATGTCGCCCACTGTAATAGCCATTTTCCATTCATCGGGTAATATGTTAAATCGCTTATAATTAGTGAGCCAACCGCCAATGCCCATTCCTTTGCTAAAGTCTTCAATTTTCTTCATCGGTCTTACTCCTTTCAATATACGCTTTTGGTGAAATATTAAACATTTTTTTAAATCGCCTTGAAAAATACAATGCATCATCAAATCCGCAAAGTTTAGAAATATCACTTACCTTTAAGGATCCTTTATATGTGCTGATCAACTGACAGGCATATTCAAGTCTACATTTTTCAAGAAGCTGTCTTGGGGTGATATCGTATTTGTTCTTAAAAAGCGTCCTAAAAAAATCATCTACATACCCCGATTCGTTAATCAGCCCAGGTATATCTATGTTATTATAATAATTTTGGGATATTTTTCTGTAAACAGTCTCAATCGGTGAAATATCAGTCTCCATTTCAACACATATTAAATCTTTAAGAGCTATTATCAAATTTGCCAAAACAAAACTGTTAGCTTTATCAAAATAAATATTCTTGATTATATTAAATAAAGATATTTGTTGTTCTGTTCCATCAAAGGAATAATATACCCTATTTTTATTCATTTCTACATTTACATGAATACAAATATTCGAAAAAAAGTTTTCGCTCTGTGACCCGTGCATAACTCCTGGAGGTATCGCAATCACAGTCCCTGTTTTAAATGGGAGTTTTTCATTTTCCATACACAAGTCTCCAACCCCGCTTGTATAGCTCATCAATTCCCATGTGTTATGCGAATGAATTGGGAAATTAATTGTATTTTGAGGAGTCACAGTAATATTTATATCCATACATTTCACCACCCACTCATATTATATAAGCTAAAAAACTAAAAAGCAATATCAAAAACCTAAATTTATATAGACAAAAGATAGATAATGCACCTATTGACACCGGTAACTTTTCTTCACACTTTTCCCTCTTAGGGTTGAAGTTCTCTTATCCGCACCAATAAAAAAAGATATTCTTATTTTAATGAAATCACGGCTTTGCCGTGGTGAAATCCAAAGCTAGCTTTGGGTGAAATCTTCGGCTTACTCCTCAGATGAAATTAAATCCACCCACCGCCACAGCGATTTCATCCCTGCAGGGGATTTCATCAGCCGTCAGGCTGATTTTCATAAGGGTGGATTTAGTTGAAAAAGCGACAAGTTTCTGTCGAAACTTGTCGCTTTTTCTGGGCGAGGAGAACGAAATAGATGCCAATTGTTTTATCTTAAATGTAGGCTAAAACATTCCTGCAACAAGAGCTTTATATAGTTTATCATTAATTTCTATCAAACTTTTTTTGCCATCTTAAAAAATAATTGCGACAAGATAAATACCTTATTTTTTGCTGAAAATCCTGTCAGCAAGCCTATTGGAACTAGCAACAAAGCCCCTGCCCCCGTTCGTAGCACGGCACTCGTTCCACTTTTCATTTTATCTTCTGTTACCAATTCATATTCTTCAAGGAAAACAAGTTTGTTCTTTATGGCGATTTTTTCTTTGGATATATATGCGGAATCAAATCAAAACTAATTGCGAATAAAATTATATATTAATTTAAAATTTTTATTTAATTGATTAAATAAAAAGGTGCCGACTCCATTCGGCACCTTTCGACTGTATTACGATATTTATATCCTAACTAATTAGATAGAGAGTTTTCAGTGTTTAGAGTGCCTTTTCCGATAATTTTGCCACCTTCATCGTTATAATAACCGTAAATGGTGATTGTGCCATTGTTCACAATTGTGGCATCTTGATAATTAAACAAATTTCCGCCTTCGACGCCAATATTTATTTTGCCGTCATTGCTAACCAAAGCGTGGTTGTTAAGGTAAGCGCCTCGGTCAATATCAACGCTGCCATTTGCGCTTATAGTAAACTGTCCCTTATTATCAAAATCAGCCATATAAACCTTCATAGTAGAATCTTTCGAAACAATAAAATTGTTATTGTTTATAACATCAGTACCGCCAAATGTAAGTTCACTGTTTACAGAAAGAGTTCCGTTGTTTGTCATTTTACACTCAATCATAGAAAATGCAGCATTGATTTGGATTTTCTTATTATTTACTATATCTTTTTTAGTCTCAATAGGAGAACTAATGACAATTATGTCTACTGTATCATTTGCAAGGGCTGCAATTAACTCTGCTTCACTTGATACATTGATAGAAGCGCTACCGGTCATTTGTCCCATTGTCAATTCGTCATATTTATCTTTAGTAAAAACTCCATCACTAATCAGCTTCTCTGCCATTGTCTGCTCACTGTCTTTTATATTAGCCGACAAAGCAGCATAAGATATAAGCGCTACATCTGCACGCAAGAAATTGGTAGAATCAATATCTGAGGTTAAAATACCCACAGAAGTTGCGAGAGTTGCTGGGTCATCCCATTTAAAATCTCCGGATGAATCCGAATAACCCAAAGCTCTGAGAACAAATGTTAGATACATATTGACATTGGCATTACCTTTACCAAATTGCGTTTCGGAAACACCTTTGGTTAGACCCTTTTCATATGCGTAACCAATATATTTATTTGCCCATGTTTCTACATCATTAAAAGGATGCTGCCCGGTGCTTGCTAAAGCCTCTTGTTCTTTGCCAAGCATACGAATCAACATAACGATAGATTCAATACGCGTTGGTGCTCTATCCAAAGCAAAATCAGTATCTGATACGCCCTTAAAAAGCCCTAACTGCTTTAGTTCTGCTGCTTTCGATTCTGCCGGTGATAAGTCACGCGCAGCAAAAGCAGGAATACAGAAAAAGGTTGACAGAAATGTGACTATCAAAGCAAGTGAAATTGTGGAAAATAACGATTTTTTCAAGTTCCTTATGGATTTCATTTTGATACTTCCTTTCAAATATATTATCTGAATAAAATAGTGAATAAAGAAACTATCCAATATATTACATCATTTATTTATTTTATCATTATTTATATAATTATACAAACAAAAATTTCCAAAATAATTCAATTTTTTATAAAAAGAACCATCATCGTTTTCAACTCGTTTAATTTTATTATACTACACATTACCAATAATTTCAATTGACATATTGCAAGAAAATTTATTAGCAATTTTAACTATGGCATTTAACTATAGATTTTTATATAATATTTCTTAACATCAATTAAGGGGTGTAATAAACAATGCCAAAGAAATTTACAGAAGATGAAATTAAACATTTTTACAATTTATATACAAGTGGGAAGTCAATCAAACAATTATGCAAAGAATATCAGGTGTCAAAAAGTTCGCTGTATTCTTGGTTTGACCAATTTTCAAAAACCAAAAAGGTTGACGGACTTGTTTATAACGGACGTGATATTTATCAGCTCCAAAAAGAAGTTGAACGATTGCGCCGCGAAAATGAAATTTATCGTACAAGCGGATGCACGCCTCAAACGTCACTTGATGTTAAATTGTCTATCATGAAAGACTTAACTACTCAATTTAGTGTTCATTCTCTGTGCAATGCTCTTGAAATTAGGCGTTCTACTTTATATCATTTCATGCTTCGCAAACCTGAAAAAACAGTATATCAAATTAATGACGAACTATTAAAACCCGCTATATTAGAAATTTTCGAACAAAGCATGCAACGTTTTGGGGCTGACAAAATTCGTATCAATCTAATGGAACTGGGATTTACCGTTGGTCCAAATAAAATTTCAAAACTTATGAAGGAAATGAATTTAAGTTGCCAATCTCAAAAACCATCTTGTTGGACAAACAATCTTTACAAAAATGGTTACCAAAAAAACAAGCTAAATCGTAATTTCAGCCAGCCTGAACCCAATTTAGTTTGGGTTAGTGATTTCACCCATATAAATATCGGTACGATAAGTCATTATATTTGTGTAATTATCGATTTGTTTTCACGAAAAGTGCTTGCTTATGGAATCACGGAAAGTGCAGACACAAAATTCTTAGTCAAGGTTTTTGATACTGCATATAAGTTACGAGGTCGACCTCAAACCCTAATGTTCCATAGTGACCAAGGTGCTCAATTCACATCATATAAATTTCGTAAATATCTAAAAAAAATAAATGTAAATCAATCTTTTTCCAACCCTGGCGTTCCGTTTGACAATGCTGTTGTTGAAAGATTCTTTGCCTCTCTGAAAAAAGAAGAGCTCCACCGTCGTGTCTATGACACGATAGAGGAACTCGAAAATTCGGTTAGTGAGTATATTGATTTTTTTAACAATGAACGTCCACACCAAAGACTTGGTATGCGTACACCGGATCAAGTTAAAACAGATTATTATAATTCTCTATAAACCCTTAATTTTTACGAAAGAAAACCCTTTGTTCTTTTTGGAATTTCCAAATAAAATGTCCAAAAAGTCAAAGGGTTAACATATGGCTCCCCCTGTTGGACTTGAACCAACGACAACGCGGTTAACAGCCGCGTGCTCTACCGGCTGAGCTAAGGAGGAATATTTAAAAGGCGATAAAAATAACGCCTTTGTTTTAGTTTCGGCAACGACCTACTCTCCCAGGCAGCTGCCCGCCAAGTACCATCA
>CAZYYT010000081.1:0-8649 GCA_964651775.1 uncultured Oscillospiraceae bacterium
TAAAAATAAAAAAGCACCATCAGGAAAAGCTTATTTAGAAATAGCAAAAAGAATATTAGGAGAAAATATAGAAGTCACTATACCAGGTAAAAGTAAAAATAAAGGATTTTGGGCAAAAATTAAAGAATGGTTTAAAAGAGGTAAATAGGAGTTTAATTCCTAAAAAAATAGATTTGGAGGAAGGAATATGTTCGAAAGCGTAATAAAATTTTTAAAAAAATTAATTAAAACAGACCAAAACGAACCAAAAAGTAAAGAGACTGCAAAAGAGAGATTGCATTTAGTATTAATGCAAGATAGAGCTAACGTTTCAGCAGATTTCTTAGAATTAATGAAACAAGAAATTATTGAAGTTATTAAAAAATATATAGAAGTTGAAGAAGATTCAATAGATGTAAGATTAACAAATGAACTTAAAGAAGACCGGAACAACTGGTTCGCCATCGCTTTATGCAAATATTCCAATATTAAATATAAAAAATAATGTCAATAAAGAAAAACAAGAAAATACAATTAAAAAATCTGATTCAATAGAAAAAAGAGCAGAAAAAGTAATAGAAAACACAAACACAAATGTAGGAGATAGCATTGCTATCCCGCAAGAAGAAATAAAACAAAAAGAAACACAACCAAAACCAATTGTAAAAACACAACCACAACCAATTGTAAAGGAAATAACAAAATCAAAAACAAACAAAAAAAAGCCAACAAACAAAAAAATCCACAAAAAAAGTAATTAGAAAAAAGAGTTCAACAACAAAAAAGAAATAATATATTAATAAAAAAATGGGGGCTTTGTCGATAAAAAATTATGATATCGATAATGTGCCCTGTTTTTTAAAAAAGAAAGGCTATGTAAGAATGAAAAAAAGAAACATAAAAAACATACAATGGAGTATCTTAATTTGTTCACTATTATTATCAATAATAGGTTTAATAGCTTTATATAGTGCTACACAAGGTACAAATGCAGAAGAATTTAAAAAGCAATTAATATGGATAATAATAAGTATTCCTATTGTAATTACTATTATTTTTATAGATTATAGTATTATAGCTAGGATTTCTCCAATTTTTTATGGTATATTTATATTTTTATTAATAATAGTTTTATTTACAGGCTCAATAAATGGAGCAAAAAGTTGGTTTGATTTAGGATTTTTTTCATTACAACCAGGAGAATTTGCTAAAATATTTGTAATTCTATTATTAAGTTTAGTGATTGTAAAATTTCAAGAAAAATCAAAAAAAGCAATTAATAATCCATTAAAGTTAGGAATTATTTTATTAATAGGAATAATACCGTCAATATTAGTAGCTCTTCAGCCTGATTATGGAACTGCTATAGCTTTTATAGTAGCACTTGTAACCATATTGTTTGTATCAGGAATAGCAAAAAAATATATAATAATTTGTATTATACTAATAGTTACAGCATTACCATTATTATATTTTTTTGTTTTACCAGAACATGCTAAATCAAGGATAGAAGTATATCTAAATCCGAATTCAGATCCAAGAGGTTCAGGATATAATATTATTCAATCTAAAATTGCAATAGGGGCAGGGAAATTAATGGGAATGGGATGGTTAAAAGGAACACAAACACATTTAGGATTCCTTTACCCTAAAGATACCGATTTCATATATTCTGTAATAGGAGAAGAACTAGGATTTATTACATGTGGAAGTATAATAATTATTTATGTGATATTAATAACAAAAGCAATACATGTTGCAAAAACTGCAAGAGATGATTTGGGAGCATATATAGCAATAGGAATAGTTCGGAATACTTTTGTTTCACATAACAGAAAATATAGGCATGACAATTGGATTACTACCAATAACAGGTATACCACTACCATTTATTAGCTATGGAGGAAGTTCAATGTTAACAAATTTTATATGTATAGGATTATTATTAAATATAAGCGCTAGAAGAGAATCTAGAATTTTTATAGAATAAGAATGGGAGTAAAAATGTATATACATAAATTTAAAATAGGAAATGTAGAATTAGAAAATAATGTTTTTTTAGCACCAATGGCAGGAATTACAGACCTGCCTTTTAGAAAGATGGTTAAAAAATATAGTAATCCAGGATTAGTGTACACAGAAATGGCAAGTGCAAAAGCTATAGTGTATAATGACAAAAAAACTGAAGAACTATTAAATGTTGATGGAGAGAAAAGACCAATAGCAATACAACTTTTTGGCAGTGATACTGATATAATATTAAAGGCTGCAAAAAAAGTCGAAAAAAAAGCTGATATAATTGATATAAATATGGGTTGTCCAGCACCAAAAGTAGTTAAAAATGGAGATCGGATCTAAACTCTTACTTAATTTAGATTTAATAGAAGAAATAGTAACAAAGGTATCAAAAGAAATAGAAATACCAGTAACATTAAAAATAAGAAAAGGTTGGAATGTAGATAATATAGTAGCTATCGATGTGGCAAAAATAGCTCAAAAAGCAGGGGCAAAGGCAATCACTGTACATGGAAGAACAAGAGAAGAATATTTTAGTGGAAAAGTAGATTTAGATATTATAAAAAAGGTAAAAGAATCAGTTGACATTCCTGTTATTGGAAACGGAGATATAAAAACAGGAGAAGATGCAATTAAAATGTTTGAATATACTGGAGTAGATGGAATAATGATTCGGAAGAGCAACACTAGGTAATCCATATAAAATAAAAGAAATAATAAACTATTGTGAGAATTGTAATGATAAAGCAGAACTAGAACAATATAACAAATTGGATATAATTAAAGAACATTTAAATTTAGCAATTAAAGTAAAAGGAGAATATGTTGCAATAAGAGAAATGAGAAAACATCTT
This sequence comes from uncultured Oscillospiraceae bacterium, assembly GCA_964651775.1. GTDB lineage: Bacteria > Bacillota > Clostridia > UMGS1883 > UMGS1883 > UMGS1883. The sequence continues at coordinate 2,850 of CAZYYT010000081.1, forward strand.
TGTTGGTATTTAAAAAATCTAGAAAACTCAAGTAAAATAAGACAATTAGTAAATCAATTTGAAGATAAAGAAGAGTTAATAATTTTCTTAGAAGAATATTTTGAAACTATAAAATAAATGAATTTAAATTAAAAAAATATAAAATAAAAAAGCATTTCATGTATTGAAATGCTTTTTTGTTTTTAAAGTTGTGTTTATTATTTTTTTTCATCTTTCATTACTTCTTTTATAGCACCTAAACTTGCTAGAGAAGATGTAGCTTCAAAAGGAATAAATATTTTATTTGCAGCTCCTTTTGCTACTTCTTGTAATGCTTCTAAAGATTTTAATTGAACTAATTTTTCACTAGGATCAGCTTTTTTCATAGCTTCATAAACCAATTGAATTTCTTTAGCTTTTGCAACAGCAACTTCTTTTATAGCTTCAGCTTCACCAAAAGCTCTTCTTATTTTTGATTCTCTATCAGCATCAGCTTCTAGAATTGCAGCTTCTTTTTTCCCTTCAGCTATTGTTATTGCAGCTTGCTTTTCTCCTTCGGCCTGTAAAATTGCAGCTCTTTTTGTTCTTTCTGCATTCATTTGTTTTTCCATTGCATCACGAATATCTACTGGTGGATTGATATCTTTGATTTCAACTCTTGTTACTTTAGCTCCCCATTTATCTGTAGCTTCATCTAAGATGATTCTTAATTTATTATTAATCAAATCTCTTGAACTAAATGTAGAGTCTAAACTCATTTTACCAACTATATCACGAATTGTTGTAATTGCTAAATATTCAATACCTTTTTTCAAAGATTGAATTTCGTATACAGCTTTTGCTGGATCTGTTATTTGATAGAATACAACAGTATCTATTGTTATTGTAACATTATCTTCTGTAATAACTCCCTGTGGTGGAATATCCATAGTTTGTTCTTTTAAACTTACAACACTTCTTACATGATCTATGAAAGGAATAATTATTGTAAGTCCTGCGTCAGCAACCTTATGAAATTTACCAAGTCTTTCAATGATATATACTTCAGATTGTCTAACGACTTTAATTGATTTAAATGCTATAATTAAAATTATAACTAAAAATATAATTAAAAATTCCATTTTGTACCTCCTATAAAAATATATTTATTTAATTAATATTAAAAACTAAGTTATATATTAGAAGTTGTTTTAAGAGGAGATACAATTAATTTTACTCCATCTATTTTTAAAACTTCTATTTCAGTTCCTTTCGGAATAGTTTTTTCTTCATCACATTTAGCTGACCAAACTTCACCATTTACCTTTACTAATCCAACTCCATCAATCGGGTCTATATCAGCAGTTACTATTCCATGTTTATTTATAAGAGAATAGCTATTTGTTGGTACAGTCTTTTTATTTATATATTTATCAACTAATGGTTTAGTAAGAGGAATTAATATTGCAGAAGATATAACAAAAACTGCAGTTTGAATAGCAATACTATCTGTAAAAAAGCTAACTACCATTGCAAGTAATGAACCTACACCAAGCCAAAAAATTAAAAATCCAACAGTTGCAATTTCAAATATAAAAAATATTCCAGCAGCAATTAACCAAAAACACCACATAATAGTTTCCTCCAATTAAATAATTAAAAACATTATACTACAAAAAAACACAAAAATAAAGAATAAACTAAAAAAATATTCTATATATAATATATAGAATATTAATTGAAAATATAACTAATATCTCATAATTAATGATTAAAAATTAAATTTGCAACATTATATATAAGATTAAATTTATTTAAGGGAATAGAATATTTCTTAAAACTGGAACTTTCAAAAATACAAAGATTATAATTGCTATTATAATAACAGTTAAAATTAAAGCTTTTAGGTCCCTAGAACGTTCTCCCGAATCTTTTTTTGTTTCATTATATAACATGGTACCTATTAATTGTAAATAACGTTTTGGATTTAAAAGATTTCTTCTAAATTCTTTTTGTTCTTCTTTTTCTTTCTTGCGTTTATATTTTTCAGATTCATTTTCAAATTTAAGAGAATGAACTTCTCTTTTTAATTTTTCATTTTCATCATATAGATTATCATATTGAGAATAGAGATTATTTCCTAAACCAATTTCTAAATTATATTCATTCCTTAGCTTATCATTAGAAAGAGTTTTATAAGCGATAGTTATTTCTTTAAATTTATTTTCAGCCCAGTAAATTTTATCTTGTGGTTGAATATCAGGATGATATTTTTTGGCAAGTATTTTATATGCCTTTTCTATAACTTCTTGAGAAGCATTTTCACTTACTTCTAAAATTTCATAATAATTTTTCATAACTTAATTATTGTAAAAATACAATATCTCCTTTCTATTTTTTATTTAAATAATATTTTCCCAAAAAATTGTAATACATTATTATTGTTATAAAAATTAACAAAATAAGCTTTTACAGATGGAATGTGCCATAATATATATAATATTACAAATATAATTATTAAAGTTAGTATTAGAGAAATAAAATTTTTAAATCTTGTTTTTAAAGATTTTTTATATTTTATCCTATATCCATAATCTTTCAACCTTTGTATATAAGCATCATGATATGCTTTATTAATAGCATCATTAAAAGCTTCATCAGATTCTCTTTCATCTATGATGTTGTTTGATTGAGTATGCTTTTTTTGAATAGATTTTAAATTGTGTACTTCTCTTTCTAATTCTTCATTTTGAGATAATAATTCTTCATAATTATCATTGTAATTATCATTACTATTTTCTAATTGTTTAGAATTTTCAAACTCTAAATCATATTGACTTTTATTATCTTCATTAGAAAGAACTTCATAAGCTTCACTAATTTCTTTAAATTTTTCTTCAGCCCATTTGATTTTTTCTGGTGATTGCACATCAGGATGATATTTTTTAGCAAGGGCTTTATATGCTTTTTCAATAACTTCTTGAGAAGCATTTTCACTTACTTCTAAAATTTCATAATAATTTTTCATAATAAAAATCCTTTATATATGTATATAATTTTAATAAAATTATAATATCATAAAAAAGTAATTTATAAAAGAAGTTTTATCAAAATATTAAATTTTTGTTAAAAGACTTGTTTCTTTTTTTGTATTAGTATAATATAATACAGTAATAATTGAAAGTAAAATAGTAAGTATATTATTAAAGAAAGGAGTTTTAGAGAATATTTTTTTAGCGCCAGGACAATACTAAAATGAAAGTATTGTTGACGAGGATTAGAACTTATCGAAAGATTCGGCGGATGGTTCTATGGCACAAAAGTATGCCATTAATATCACACAAAAACTAATAATAATATTAGAACAAAGGTGATATATACTTTTATTTAAATTACTAAATAAATACTTTCAATTCCAATAAAAATTTAGGAGGGAAAACTATGTGTGGAATTGTAGGTTACATAGGGAATAAAAAAGCTAGCCCTATATTAATAAATGGGCTTTTAAGATTAGAATATAGAGGATATGATTCAGCAGGAATAGCAACAATAGAAGAAGAAAATAAAATTGTTGTAATGAAAAATAAAGGAAGAGTTAATTCATTATATGAATTATATGGAATTGATGATTTAAAAGGAACAATTGGTATTGCTCATACAAGATGGGCAACACATGGAAAACCATCAAAAGAAAATTCACATCCACATATGGACAATACTAATTCTTTTGCAGTTGTTCATAATGGAATTATAGAAAATTATCATGAAATAAAAGATTTTTTAATAGGAAAAGGATATGATTTCTTATCTCAAACAGATACAGAAGTTATTCCGAATTTAATTAGTTATTACTATACTCAAGAAAAAAATGTTTTAAAGTCAGTAAGAAATACATGTAAAGATTTAAAAGGAAGCTTTGCAATAGAAGTATTATCAAAATATGAACCAAATAAAATGCTTGTTGCAAGAAAAGATAGTCCATTAGTAGTAGGAAAAGGAACAGGAGAAAATTATATAGCATCAGACATTCCAGCAATATTATCATATACTAAAGATTTTTATTTATTAGATGATAATGAGATTGTAGAATTAACAAGAGATAATATTAAATTTTTCAATAAAAATTTAGAAGAAATACAAAAACAAGTAAAAATTATTGATTGGGGATCAGCTGCAGCAGAAAAAGATGGATATGAAGATTTTATGCTTAAAGAAATAAATGAACAACCCAATAGTATAAGAGAGACAATAGGTGCAAAATTAGATAACGGATATATTGAATTTGAAGATTTAAATTTTACAAAAGAATATTTAGAAAGTTTAAATAAAATATATATTGTAGCTTGTGGTACAGCTATGCATGCAGGATTAGTTGCAAAAACAATTTTTGAAAAACTTTGTAAAATACCAACAGAAGTTGATATTGCATCAGAATTTAGATATAGAGATCCATTAATAGATGACAAAACTTTATGTATATATATTAGTCAATCAGGAGAAACTGCAGATACAATAGCAGCATTAAAACTTGCAAAACAAAAAGGAGCAAAAACATTAACAATTTCTAATGTAATTGGAAGCTCAATAACTAGAGAAACAGATTTTTCAATATATACACATGCAGGTCCAGAAATAGCAGTTGCATCAACAAAAGCATATACTTCTCAAGTCACAGTTCTTAGTATTTTAGGAATGTATTTTGCAGAAATTTTAGAAAAAGAAGATAAAGAAAATTTAATTAATTTAAAAAAAGATATATTAAAGCTACCAGCACAAATAGAAGAAATATTAAAAGATACAAAATTGATTAAAACTTTTGCAAAGAAAGTATATAAAGAAACAGATATGTTTTTCTTAGGAAGAGGAACTGATTATGCAGTAAGTTTAGAAGGTTCTTTAAAACTAAAAGAAATATCATATATACATTCTGAGAGTTATGCATCAGGAGAATTAAAACATGGACCAATTGCATTAATAGAAAATGGAATAACTGTTATTTCTGTAATAACAAATTCAGAATTAGTAGAAAAATCAATTAGTAATATTCAAGAGGTTATAACTAGAGGGGCAAAGGTATTACTAGTTACAAGTGAAAAATTAAAAGATTTAGGATTTGATACAATTATAGAAATACCAAAAACAAATCCATTAATTTCACCAATACTATCTGTTATACCATTACAATTATTTGCATATTATATATCTAAAGAAAAAGGATTAGATGTAGATAAACCAAGGAATTTAGCAAAATCAGTAACAGTTGAATAAGTTAAATAAAATAAAATCGGGGGAATTTTAGACTGAGCACTTTCCCCCGATTTTATTATATTTTTTATAAAAACTATTGCAAAAAATATTTATTATGATAGAATAACAATAATAGAAAATTTGTTTGCTAGTTGAAGGAGAAAAATTATGTATGCATATATAAGAGGAATTTTAGATATAAAGTCAAATACATATATTGTAGTTGATGCGAATGGATTAGGATATAGGATATTCATGTCAAGGAAGTCTATAGAAAATTTACCAGAAGAAGGAGAAACAGTAAAAATATATACATATTATCTTGTTAGAGAAGATAATATTAGTTTATATGGTTTTAATACAAATGAGGAATTAAGAATGTTTGAACTATTATTATCAGTAAGTGGAATAGGAGCTAAATCTGCAATTTCAATTTTATCTGAAATAACACCATCTAGTTTTGCTCTTGCTATAGTTTCAGAAGATATTTCAAAGATTGTAAAAATTCCAGGAATAGGAGCTAAAACAGCAGCAAGAATAGTATTAGAATTAAAAGATAAATTAAAAACAGAAGAAACAATAAACGAAAATGCTC
>CAZYYT010000082.1:0-8634 GCA_964651775.1 uncultured Oscillospiraceae bacterium
TGCTTGTGAAAAAATTCTATTTTAACTTTTACCCCAACTATTGACAAAGAGCCTAATTAAACACAGATAGCCTTTTTTGTTATGTAAATTATGTGGCCGTGGGCTTACATCCCCATATGTTATAGCTTAAAATCAAGTGGGTCAAACATGGTTGTGTCTAATGTGCGAAGTCTTGGTGTGCGATGTGCAAACGGATTAAACACGTATTTTCTACACACATTGCTTTCCTTAACCTCACCCTTATATTTGCAGATAAACACATCCTCTTTTGTCATGAACTTGCAATATCTACAGCAATCTGTTTCTTTTATCTTTTTTCTAAAAAACATATATATCAAGCCTTTTTAAGTTTCATTATAAATTGATGAATTCTGTCGTCACAACCATTTAAACCTTCGTGCCCGAAATCGGGATACACATCAACCTTCTTTTTAGAGGTTATCTTGTTATACATTGCAAACTGTGTTGAGGGTGGCACTATATTATCAAGAAGACCCGTGCTCATAAGTACCTCTGCCTTAATCCTTGGTGCAAGGAATTGAATATCAGCATATCCAAGTTTCGTAAAGAACTCTTCCTCTTTTTCGTGAAGAGGATCCCTTTGACGGAAGAAAGTTCTTAAATCCCTGTATGCGTCAACATCAAGGTCCATATCCCATGTACGCTTGTAATCACTAAGGAAAGGAAATACCGGAGCTGCAAGTGCAATTCTTCGCTCAAGCGCCGCACAAGCCACTGTAAGTCCACCGCCCTGGCTTCCACCTGTTGCGGCAACACGGGTTTCATCAACATCATCCATATCCATAACAAGACGTGCAAGCATTGCAGTATCAAGAAAAGTATTTCTGTAATACAGCTTTTCGGGTCCATCTAAAAGGCCCTTTGTTATAAATCCCTCAAGGGTGTTACCCGTTACAACGCATCCGTCAACGCTATCTCCTGCTTGTCCACGGCAGTCTAACGCGGCAACAACAAACCCCTCTGCCGCCATACCTAAGTAGCTTGACCACTGCTCACTTTTCCCGTGATACCCATGAAAATAAAGGCACGCAGGTGCTTTACCATTAATATTATTAGGGATTAAAAGCTTTGCGTGAAGTCTGCCATTTTCCGTACCATTAAAGTACATATCGTAGCATTTTGCAACGCTTGATTTAAACTCTGCTGGAATAAGTTCAAGCTTTGGGTCAAGCGCCTTCATCTCAGCGATTGACTTATCCCAAAACTCATCAAAATCCTTTGGGCGTTGGTTAACGCCCATATATTTTTCTAACTCTTTTATATTCATATCTAGAGCCGGCATACAAAATCTCCCCTTTTAGTTTCAAAGCTTAACCAAGCTTTGAAAGGCTTTCTACTACTTTTTCGTACATTTCCTCATACTTAACGCGTTTTGCCTTTTCTTCTTCAACAAGCTTTTGAGGTGCCTTATCAATAAAGCCTTTATTTGCTAATTTATTATTTACCCTGTCAATTTCTGACTGCAGGCGCTCTTTTTCTTTTTCAAGACGCTCTTTTTCCTTTGCAGTGTCAATAAGCTCTTCCATCGGCATAAAGATTTTTGCACCTTCAACAACAACGCTTACTGCGCCGTCAGGAACAGTGCTTTCATCACTTACAATAGATACATCCTTTGCGCCTGCAAGCTTTTCGTAAAAGGCAATGCCACTTTCAAAAAGGGGTGCATTGTCTGTAACTATTATCATGCTTGCCTTTCTTGAAGGAACAACATTCATCTCTGTTCTTACATTACGAACGCTCTTAATCGCATCACAAATAACAGCCATCTTCTTTTCTTCTTCAGGGAAGCAAAGTGATTCATCAAAAGTGGGCCACTGTGATGTTACAATTGTTTCCTCACCATTTGGAAGTGCAGTAAAGATTTCCTCCGTAATAAATGGCATAAACGGATGCATAAGCTTTAAGATGCCTGTAAGCACATAGCAAAGCGTATGCTGTGCGTCAAGCTTGCTTTCTTCGTTTTCACCATAAAGGCGGGGCTTAACAAGCTCAATATACCAGTCACAAAATTCGTCCCAGATAAAGCCATAAAGGTTACTTAACGCAACCCCAAGCTCAAAATTATCAAGGTTTTCTGTAACAGATTTTATAACGCTGTTGTAGCGTGAAATAATCCACTTATCCTCAAGCGTCGGATTTTTGGGAAGCGCTATTTCCTCAACCTCAAGATTCATAAGCACAAAGCGAGCCGCATTCCAAATCTTGTTTGCAAAGTTTCTGCTTGATTCAACCCTTTCCCAGTAAAAACGCATATCGTTTCCCGGTGAGTTACCGGTTGCTAAAGTGAATCTAAGTGCGTCTGCACCATATTTAGCGATAACCTCAAGCGGGTCAATGCCATTTCCAAGGGATTTAGACATTTTTCTGCCCTGACTGTCACGCACAATGCCATGGATAAATACGTGCTTGAATGGGGGTTTTTTGGTATGCTCACATCCGCTAAATATCATACGTGCAACCCAGAAGAAAATAATGTCATAGCCTGTAACAAGTGTACTTGTGGGGTAGAAGTAATTAAGCTCAGGCGTGTTATCGGGCCAACCAAGTGTTGAAAATGGCCAGAGTGCTGAAGAAAACCATGTATCAAGTACGTCATCCTCCTGACGCATCGTTTTGCCACATTTCGGACAAACCACCATATCATCCTTACTTACAACCATTTCCTCACAATCATTACAGTAAAATGCAGGAATTCTGTGTCCCCACCAAAGTTGTCTTGAAATACACCAATCGTGTACATTTTCCATCCAGTTAAGGTATGTCTTTGTAAACCTTTCGGGTACAAACTCAACCTCACCGTCTTTTACAACGCGGATTGCCTCCTCTGCAAGGGGCTTCATCTTTACAAACCACTGGTCACTTAAGAGTGGCTCAACAGTTGTCTTACAACGGTAACACGTACCAACGTTATGCTTGTAGTCCTCAATTCTTATAAGTGCACCACACGCTTCAAGGTCTTTTACAATTTGTTTACGCGCCTCGTAGCGGTCCATTCCTTCGTACTTGCCACCATGCTTATTTATGGTAGCATCGTCATTCAAAACATTTATTATTTCAAGATTGTGGCGTTGCCCAACCTCAAAGTCGTTGGGGTCGTGCGCGGGTGTAATTTTAACTGCGCCTGTTCCAAAATCTTTTTCAACATATTCGTCTGCCACAATCGGAATTTCTCTTCCAACAAGGGGAAGAATGCACATCTTCCCAATAAGGTCTTTATAACGCTCATCCTCGGGGTGCACAGCAATCGCAGTATCACCAAGAAGCGTTTCAGGTCTTGTAGTTGCAATCTCAATATATCCGTCACTATCCTTAAGCTTATAACGGATATGCCAAAAATGGCCGGGTTGCTCCTCATACTCAACCTCAGCATCAGAAAGTGCGGTAATGCAGCTTGGGCACCAGTTTATAATTCTATTACCTTTATATATAAGGCCTTTATTGTAAAGGTTAACAAAAACCTCACGCACAGCCTTCGAACAACCCTCATCCATGGTAAACCTTTCACGTTCCCAGTCACATGAACAGCCAAGCTTTTTAAGCTGATTTATGATTCTGTCACCATACTGATTTTTCCAGTCCCAAACTCTTTCAAGAAATTTCTCTCTACCAAGGTCATAGCGTGTAAGATTTTCATTTATACGCAAATTCTCCTCAACCTTAATTTGCGTTGCAATACCTGCGTGGTCAGTGCCGGGTACCCAAAGTGCACTATACCCTTGCATACGCTTGTAACGGATAAGAATATCCTGAAGTGTATCGTCAAGTGCATGTCCCATATGAAGCTGACCTGTTACGTTTGGCGGGGGAATTACAATTGTATATGGCTCCTTCTTTGAATCAGGCTCCGCATGAAAATAGCCACCGTCAATCCATTTTTTGTAGAGTTTATCCTCTATCTCCGCCGGATTGTAGGTCTTTTCGATATTTTTCAATATATATCAATCCTTTCGATTAAGCTGAGGGGAGTTGACCCCTTCTTGATTTTAATTTATTAATTTTCCCAATAAATACGGGAAGTTTATTGTAAATACAATGTTAATTTCGTTATTTTCCTTGTTCTAGAAAAATTAACTACATTAAAACTGCTTGTACCTATTAATAGGCAAAAAGCGCTCGACTCTTCGGCTTATTTACCAAAAATCATTAAGAGTGTTACGCTTGTTATAACCAACACAAGACCGGTAAGTTTTATAGTAATCTCACTTTTATTTATTTTTACAGAAATATTTTTCGCGAAAAAATTAAGAATAGCACCAATTACCATAAAAGCAAAAAATATTATACCTTTTGTAGTCACTGCACTCACCTCTTTGGCGATAAGGGTTAAACCTTTTTTATTTTTAATTTGTTAGTTTTGCCCGTAACTACGGAAAATCTTGTAAATACAATGTTAATTTCGTAATTTTCCTTATTCTAGGAAAATTAACTACATTAAAACTGCATACACCTCATAATACTATTTTTTTTATATTTTGACCTAGTGTCCGAAGATTAGGCCGGCTTTTAGAAAGACGACAATCCAAAGGAATCATAGAACACACTTTAAGACGCAATAATAGTTCAAGCCTTCTCAGTTTAACATAACTATACTTGTATATATTACCACATTACAAAATTATTGTCCACCTTTTTATGTATAAAAACCAAAAATACACCAATAATAATGTAAGTATTTAACAAGGAGTGAGATTTATGAAGTTAAAGCGATTTACTGCTGCTCTGTTTGCCCTGATGTTGGCTTTTTCATCACCTGCGTTTGCATTATCCAAAATAGGCTCAAGTGGTAATGAGGTTGAAAAAATCCAGACCAAGCTTAAAAATTGGGGATATTACAACGGTGATGTTGATGGTGTTTTTGGTTGGCAAACACAAAATGCCGTCAAAAGCTTCCAACAAAAAAACGGGCTTACTCCAGATGGTGTTGCAGGTGAACGCACACTTAACGCAATGGGTATTTTTTCGTCGTCATCTTCTTCATCCTCAAGTCCTAACGAGGCAAGTATAAATCTTCTTGCTCGCGTAATAAACGGAGAAGCACGTGGTGAGCCATATGAAGGTCAGGTGGCAGTTGGCGCAGTTGTCTTAAACAGGGTTGGCCACCCATCCTTCCCCAATTCAGTATCGGCCGTGGTATACCAAAAGGGCGCTTTCACCGCAGTTAATGATGGCCAGATAAATGCAGAAATGTATGCAAGCAGTCATCGTGCGGCACGTGATGCCTTAAACGGATGGGACCCGACAGGTGGCGCGATTTATTACTATAACCCTGCAACTGCAACAAATAAATGGATACGTACAAGGGAAATTATCTGCACAATCGGAAAGCACGTATTTTGCAATTAATTAAAAGGGCAGCATTTGACAAATGCTGCCCTTTATGTTACTATATGTTTTTGTCAGGTGGTGATTTTTTGTACTACATATATATGTTACGGTGCGTGGGCAACTCTCTTTACACGGGCATCACAACCGATATTTCACGCAGATTTTCAGAGCATTTAGAAAAAAACCTAAAGGGCGCAAAATATACTCGTTTTAACACAGCTGTACGCATTGAAGCAGTGTGGGGTGCAGAAAATCGTTCTTCGGCAAGCCACCTTGAGTATTTTTTGAAAAAACTACCAAAATCTCAAAAGGAAGCGCTTATTTCTTCCCCGGAGAATATTTTAAAGCACATTAAAGAGTGTGAGGATAATTACATAATAGTAAAGGAATGGTAGGTATGGCGCAAAGAAAAGGAATAATTCAAATGATTGTGTGCAGTATTTTATGGAGTATTGCAGGCATTCTCATAAAAATTATAGATTGCAACCCCCTCGTTATTGCAGGCTTTCGCAGCTTATTTGCTGCAATTACAGTGTTTGTTTTTATGAATCTTTATAAATACAAATTTATTTTTTCTAAAAAAACATTTTTGTCCGCAATATTTTTATGCTTAACCTTTTTTGCTTTTGTAGGTGCAAATAAGCTTACAACAGCAGCAAATGCGATTGTTCTTCAGTTTACATCACCTGTTTTTATCCTGTTGGTTTCATATTTTCTTTTTCACAAAAAGGTTTACAAGTCAGATATAATCACAGTAATATTTACTCTTATCGGCGTATCGCTTTTCTTTATTGATGATATGAACACGGGCAACACCCTTGGAAATATTGTAGGCATACTGTCAGGCGTTTTCATGGCGCTTATGTTCGTATTTTGCGGTGATTGCGAAAACGAAGAAAGGATGAGTGGTGTATTACTAGGTCAAATATTCACAGCCGTTATAGGCATGGCGTTTACACCGTTTACACAAAACACTCTTGATTTAAAGGCATTTACAGTTTTCGCTGTGCTTGGCATTGTTCAGCTTGGTATTCCTTACATACTTGTGGCGCTTGCAATGGGCGCGTGCTCACCACTTGCATGCTCACTAATAAGCGTTATTGAGCCTCTTTTAAACCCGATTTGGGTGCTTATCTTTGATGGTGAGGTCCCCGGCATACGTGCGCTTTACGGTGCTGTAATAATTATAATTACTATTACCTCTTGGTGCATCTATAAAAATAAGAAAAACCTTGAATAAAAAATCCCTGTGGTCATTTACAACCACAGGGTCTTTTTTTAATCTTCTATTGCCGCCTTCTGGGAATTTATTTTTCTAAATATTTCAGGGTCAAACTTAAACTCACGATTATATGTTAAAAGTCCGTTACGCTCCTGCTCTATATCGTAAAGCTGCGTGTAGCAAAAGCCAAGCATATACTCGTTGTTTAAAAGCGTTTGGGTAAGTCCACGATAACGCTCAATAAACTCTTCTTCACTTGTTGGTGCATCACCGTAGCCCCAAGCCTTATCATCGCTTTCTATATCCCACTTGATTCCGCCATACTCACTTACAAAGGTAGGCGCATTTCCGTCATAGTTCTGTCTGCCTCTCATAGTATCATTTCTGTAGGTTGTATCCTCTAAAATGCCCTCTGTAAGCTTGTCATAATGATGTGAGAAAAGCTCTACCCTCTGTTCGTAATCATGCACGTCAAAAATATCCGTAACTACGTGGAAATTTCCGCTTGTGTCAATAACGGGGCGTGTTTTATCAAGTGCCTTCGTCATATCATAAATCATCTTGACAACATCGTCGCACTGCTTTCTTCCATCATTATCCCAGGTTTCATTAAACGGACACCAGCCAATTATTGAAGGGTGGTTATAGTCACGCTCAACCGCCTCCACCCACTCGGGTAGGAAGTATCTTACACCCTCAAACTCCGTAATATCAAGGCCCCAGTTAGCGTGCTCACCCCAAACGGTGTAGCCAAGCTTATCTGCCCAGTATAAAAAGCGTGGCTCAAAAACCTTTTCGTGAAGCCTTGCACCATTAAAGCCAAGCTTCATTGATGCCTCAATATCAAATTTAAGCGCCTCGTCAGTGGGTGCAGTATAAATTCCATCAGGATAAAAGCCCTGATCAAGCACCCATCTGCCGAAAATGGCCTTCCCGTTAATTTTAAACGCCCTTTTATCAAGGCAAACACTACGCAGTCCAAAATATGTGCTTACGCTATCAAGCACTTCACCTTCATTTTCAAGGGTGATTATAACGTCATAAAGCCTACCACATCCGACCTCCCACAAATGTTTTTCAGAAAGTGAAACGCCCACAGTTGTAGAAAGGGAGTAAAGCACTGTCTTCGCCTTTCCCACCTCTTTACCCTCATATAAAACCTTTATGTTTGCAACTTTATTAAGTGCGCTATCCGCCACCCTTAATTCAAATGATGCTGATGGTGCATCAATGTTTGTATCAATCTTTACGCTTTTTACATAGGAAGGGTTTACATATTCAAGCCACACTGTCTGCCAAATGCCTGTAGTTCTGGTATAACTGCAGACTCTGGAATAAAAGTTAAAGCACTGCTTACCCATTGGCTGTTTATTCGTCCTTAAATAATCATAAGCACAAACAACTATGTAGTTATTTTCTTTTACATACTTTGTTATATCAAAAGAAAATGATGTGTAGCCACCCTTGTGCTCACCCACCTTTTCTCCATTAACAAAAACTATTGCGTTGTAATCCACTGCACCAAAATGAAGAATCACATTTTTTCCCTTTTGTTTTTCGGAAACATTAAATTCCTTCCCGTACCAAACACACTCCATAAAATCCTTGTGATTCACGCCTGAAAGCTCACTTTCAGGACAGAATGGTACAATAATTTCTTCATCAAATTTTTTACGTTTAAAGAATTCTCTATCCATGCCACTTTTACTATGGTCAATTTCAAAATCCCATATTCCGTTAAGATTTACCCAGTCCTCTCTCATAAATTGCGGATTTGGATGCTCACTTCTTGGTATATTCATTTTACTCGTCCCCCTTAATACCTGTATTATAGCACCTTTCAATTATTATTGTAAATGATTTATTCTATCATTTAATTGACATATCCTACTGTGCTTACGCACATAGGCAACAAAAAAATCAAAGATAAATACTGAAGATGAAATAATATCCATCCGTTAATTGATGGTTAATACTGACAAAATAAAAGCTTCCGCCTTGGCGCAAGCTCTTTTTATTCTTTAATATACTTTACAATAACAATTGAAAAAATTCAATAGTAATAA
>CAZYYT010000083.1:0-5834 GCA_964651775.1 uncultured Oscillospiraceae bacterium
AGAAGTTGAAATTGTTGGTATCGTTGATGAAGCACGTAAGGTTGTTGTTACAGGCATCGAAATGTTCAGAAAGTCTCTTGATCAGGCACAAGCTGGTGACAACGTAGGCGCACTTCTCCGTGGTGTTCAGAGAACAGACATCGAAAGAGGTCAGGTTCTTGCAAAACCCGGTACAATTAAGCCTCGTACAAAATTCCAGGGACAGGTTTACGTTCTTACTAAAGAAGAAGGTGGACGTCATACTCCTTTCTTCAACAACTACCGTCCTCAGTTCTATTTCAGAACAACTGACGTTACAGGTATAATTGAGCTTCCTGCAGGTACAGAAATGTGCATGCCTGGAGACCATGTAACAATCTCTGTTGAACTCATTGCACCCATCGCTATCGAAAAGGGACTTCGTTTCGCTATTCGTGAAGGTGGTAGAACAGTTGGTTCAGGCGTTGTTTCAGAAGTAGTTGACTAATTTTTAACTAATAAAAAGCTATCTCAATTTTTGAGATAGCTTTTTTGTTTATTGCAGTTATTCTAAATAACCTTCAACAAGCTCAAGTGCATCACTTAAGGTGCTTATTTCTATTCCTGTTTCAAGTGCCACTCTGTCGGCTTTTGGAAGCGTGCTAACATAAACGTCATATTTCTTATAAATAATGGGTGTTTGTCCGTCTGATTTCACATATAATGTAACAATTCCGTTGTTATCTTTCAAAATATATGATTTTGAAGTATTAGTTTGCTCCTGCGTGGAAATTTGGATAAACGGAGTTTTAAGGGGCTCTTTTTCAATAAAATTCGGGGATGTTCCTCTTGCGGCGTGAATATATCCACTTGCCGAGCCTATAAAAGATGTCACACAAAGTGCAATTCCAAGCTTTAATACGGTTCTGTTGTTCATAAAAGCACGCCCTTTCACTATATATTTTGCTGCAAAATAATAAATATATGTAAAAAATGTGTGTTTGTAATACTTTTTTAATTGTTTTATGATAAAATTTATTTAGATGTGTAATTATCTAAAACGATATCTCTTTATAGGGAGGTTTATCTATATGAAAAAAAGGAAAAATAGGAAAAAGAAAAATGCACTCTCAAGGTCTATGTTGGCACTTTGCATATCAATATGTATTTGTGGGGTTATTGCTATTGGGCTTATTGCAGGCTCTCTTTTTGGATACGTTGAAGGGACAGAGCTTGTGGATGTTGAAAATATGCGTCTTAATCTTACATCATTTTTGTATGCCCAGGACCCTGAAACGGGCGAAATGGTTGAGGTAGAACAGCTTTATGATTCTGAAAATAGGGTTTGGGTGTCAGGTTCAAAAATCCCTAAGGATCTTAAAAATGCTTTCGTGGCTATAGAGGATGAGCGTTTTTATTCTCACAGCGGGTTTGATATCAAGCGTCTTACGGGTGCAGCAATTCAGTATATCACTAATAAAGGAAACTCAAGCTACGGTGGAAGTACTATTACCCAGCAGCTTATAAAAAACATTACTAAAGATGATGACTATTCGATAAAACGTAAGATTCAGGAAATATATCGTGCATACAACCTTGAAAGAAAGCTTTCAAAGGATGAAATTTTGGAGTTTTATTTAAACACAATATATTTAAGCAGAAAATGTAATGGTGTTGGTAGTGCCGCAATGACGTACTTTGGGAAAGACGTTTCTGACCTTTCTCTTGCAGAGTGTGCATCACTTGCCGGAATTACAAAATTTCCGTCTAAGTATGACCCGCTTTCAAATCCTGAAAATAATAAAGAGCGTCAGCAGGTTATTCTTAAAAAGATGCGCCAGCTTGGATATATAACAAAGGAAGAATACGAAGCGGCAAAAGAAGAAAAGCTTGAATTTTTAAAGTCTAACAGCAGTGGTAAAGAAAATATTCAAAGCTATTACACAGATGCTGCCATAGACCAAATTATTGTAGACCTTATGAAGGAATATAAATATACAAGGGAATTTGCATGCCAAATTATCTTTAATGGTGGTCTTAAAATTTATCTTTCAATGGATATAGGAATACAAGAAAAGCTTGACTCTGTGTATAAGGATGAATCGGCATTCCAAAAAAGCAGTGGAAGTGTTCAGCCACAATCATCTATGGTAATTATGGACCCGTATACAGGACAGGTTAAGGCACTTACCGGTGGCCGTGGCGAAAAAGAGGGGAACAGAACACTTAATCGTGCAACACAAACACTTCGTCAGCCCGGCTCAACAATTAAGCCACTTTCAGTATACTCACCTGCAATTGAATATGGCCTTGTAACGCCAACCACAATCGTTAATGACTCTCCGATTGCGTTTGGTGATTGGAAGCCGAGAAATGATGACAAGTCCTTCCGTGGAAGGATAACTGTTGCGGCGGCACTACGTGGCTCAAGAAACGTGCCTGCAGTAAAAATCTGTGACTATGTTACCCCTGAAGCATCATTCGATTTTGTTAAGAATAACTACCATATTTCAACACTTATCGAAAGAGAAAAGAGAAATGGTAAAGTATTTACTGATAAGGGACTCTCACAGATAGCACTCGGTGGATTTACAGATGGTGTAAGTGTTCTTGAAATGTGTGCGGCATACTGCGTTTTCCCAAATGGTGGAAAGTATATTAAGCCATCTCTTTATACAAAGGTTATTGATTCTGAGGGAAACATAATTCTTGAGCATAAAGAAAAAGGGCAGGTTTCCATAAGTCAAACAACGGCAGAGGATATGACAGAAATGCTTACTGATGCTGTATCTGGTGGTACCGGTACGGCGGCAAGGCTTCCAAATATGCCTGTTGCAGGTAAAACGGGTACAACATCAAGTAATAACGACAGGTGGTTTGTAGGCTACACACCGTATTACGTTGGGGCAGTGTGGTTTGGATATGACCAGCCTGCGACTCTTAGAGGATTTTCACCAAACCCAGCGGCGGTTGCGTGGAAAAAGGTTATGCAGAAGGTGCATGAAAAGCTTCCAACGAAAAAGTTCTTTTCTGATTTAGATAAGGACTCAAAAACAATAATGATTTGTGCAGATAGTGGAAAGCGTGCAACACCTGCTTGTACAACACTTAAGGCAAAGACCTTTCAAAATTCGAAAATACCTGAAAAGTATTGTACTATCCACGAGTATGAGTTTAAAGAGAAAAAGTTATCAGCTGGTGGTGGCGGCCCTATTAAAAAGGATGAGGAAGTTACAGGCGTTATCGACGAGGAAACAGGTGAAGGTATAACACCTGAGGGTGAAGGCACCTCCCCAGGGGCACAATCCCCCTCAAACGGTGCATCACCCACACCACCGACTGCAGAGATTCCGAGTACACCCAATGGAGGAGCGATAATAATCGAGTAAAGTGAGGTAAACACTATGGCATATAGTGAGCATATGATAAAAAAAGAAAAAAGCTCTAATGCAGGTCTTTTGACCTTTCTTGTATACTTTGTTGCGGCGGTTTTAAGTGTTTTAGCTTTTTTCACGCTTATGCCTTTTGGTATGGGAAGTGCAGTCGCACTTATTATAGCAGGACTATTTTATGGCGCATACCGTCTTTTGGGCAGTATGAAAAAAGAGATAGAGTATATTGTTACTGATGATATTATAGACATTGATATTATAGTAAACAGGTCTAAAAGAAGCAGAATTATCTCTTTTATGCTTAAGGAGGTTAGCTTTATAGCACGCGTCGATGATGCAGAGTTTGGTCACTTTTTAACACAAAAGTATGATAAGGTAATAGATGCAACAAGTGGCAGAAATGACAGAAAAGTATATTTTACCATTGTTGAAAAAAAAGAAAAAACTCTTATAAAGATGGAGCTTACTGAAAAAATGATTGATGGGCTTAAACAAATTAGCCCATCTAAAATTCACGCATAAATTGGGGTGTTTTAGATGCTGTTTTTATCATCTGAAAAGATAAGGCAATTAGAGATTGAAGCAATGAAAAATGTTACTTCAATACAGCTTATAAAAAATGCTGCTACAGCTTTATACGAACAGATAAAGGGGTACAACTCAGTTAGGGTTTATTGCGGAAAGGGTAACAATGGCAGTGACGGTTACGCCACTGCCATTGTTTTAATGCAAAACGGAAAAAAGGTTGAGATTGTCCAGGTGATGGAGCCTGAAAGTGAAGAATGCATATATTTCTTTAGAAAAGCAATGGAGCTGGGAATAGAAATTACAGATAAGGTAACGTTTCCATTTGAAAGCTTTGAATGCAATTTAGATGCAATCTTCGGAATCGGAATAAAGGGCGAGGTTTCGGATGATGCCAGAAAAGCAATCGAAGTGATAAATGCATCAGATGGGGATATAGTTTCTGTGGATTTGCCAAGTGGTATGAACGGAGATACAGGTGAGGGTGAAATATGCGTACACGCCCATAAAACTGTAACCTTTACTGCACCTAAACGAGGGATGATTTTTAACAGAAGTGTTGACCTTTGTGGTGAAATCATTGTAAGTGACGTGGGCATACCGGTAGATTATTCAAATGAGGGTTTAGGCTCCGTAATCCCTATAACAGAGAAGCTAACAAAATCAATTCTACCCAAAAGAAGCAGACTTTCGCATAAGGGAACATTCGGAACTGCAGTAATTGTAGCAGGCAGCACCAGTATGTCAGGTGCCGCGGCAATGGCTGCACAGGCGGCATATAAAAGTGGCTGCGGCCTTGTTAAAATAATTGCGCCAGAATCAATATGCGCAGTGCTGAATATATTGGTAAAGGAGGCTGTTGTTGTACCTGTGCCTCATCAAAACGGAATAATAAGACCCGAACTTAATGATGTTGCCTACGATGCACTTCATAAGGCATCGGCAGTTTTGGCCGGTTGCGGGCTTGGAAAAGGTACACACTACACCCTTATATCAAATATTCTATCAGCTACGAATTCAGGCGTAATAATAGATGCTGACGGACTTAATGCCCTTTCAGGTCATCTTGATATAATAAAGAATCGCAATGTGCTTCTTACACCACATCCCTTAGAATTTTCAAGAATAAGCGGTATTTGTGTTGAGGATATTGAAAAAGCACGAATAACCTGCGCAGATAAATTTGCAATAGACTATGGTGTTACGCTTCTTTTAAAAGGTGCACGAAGTGTTATTGCATATGGTGGGAATAATAAGTATGTATCACTGCTTTCTACAAGTGCACTGGCTAAGGCGGGCTCCGGCGATGTTTTGGCAGGTATAGCTGTATCACTCGCATCACAGGGTCTTTCAATAACGGATAGTGGTGTGGCAGCTTGCTACATTCATGGTCGTGCAGGCATGCTTCTGGAAAAAAGAATTGGTGCCTTCGGCACAACTGCAGATGATATAATAAAGCTTATCCCCGAAATTATTAGGGCCATATAATATGTATGTAATGGGCTAAAAGTGTAAATAATGTAAATGTAGGATTCATATGCCGTACATACACATTGCGGCTCATTGGAATAACTTACATTTGACCTTGGGGAGAAAATGTAGTATAATTACTATAGTAATCACCTGAAAGGGGAAGTGTAAGTTGGAAAAGGAAGCTCAGCGCAAGGTAAGTTTAAGTATTTCTGATTCTCTGCTTTGTGAACTTGAAATGCAAGCAAAACTTGAAAACAAATCAAGAAGTGAGTTTATTGCGCTGGCTGTCAAAAAGTACCTGCGCGAAAAAAGTAGAGTTATACAGAAAGAAAATATGGTAAGAGGTTATCGTGAAATGGGAAGCATTAACCTTATCATTGCGGAGGAATCTTTATTATCCGATGAAAGTGCACTGAATATCTACGAGGAATTTTTATCGGAGAGTGAAAAATAGTGATTGTAAAACGCGGAGATATTTTTTATGCA
>CAZYYT010000083.1:5844-8513 GCA_964651775.1 uncultured Oscillospiraceae bacterium
ATTATGTTTAAAAAAATTTTTTTAGGCAAAAATATTCTTATCATATATATTTTAAAAATTCGGAGTGTGAAAACCGTGAATATAAAAAGAGGAGATATTTTCTATGCTGATTTAAGCCCTGTGATAGGCTCGGAGCAAGGTGGTATAAGGCCCGTTTTAGTTGTGCAAAACGATGTGGGAAATAAGTATAGCCCAACTGTTATTGCTGCGGCAATAACAAGTAAAATTAACAAGGCAAAACTTCCTACACATATCGAGCTAGATGCTAAAGAGTATGGCCTCAGCCGTGACAGTGTTATCTTGCTTGAACAGGTACGTACAATAGATAAACAAAGACTTCGCGAAAAAATCGGTTGTCTTGGAGAAATACAAATGAAAAAGGTTAACGAGGCTATTTCAATTAGCTTCGGACTTGATGACTAAGGAGGAAAAAATATGATTAAGAGAATTTCTTTGATGCTTCTGGTTCTCACACTTTTTTTAATGGTGGGAACATATGCAGCAGACCCCGGCACAGATGGCGACCCGCTTATAACAAAAAGCTTTATTGACAGCGTGGTTTATCCTTATATTAATACAAAAACAGAGTTTAAGGTGGTCGACGTGCCTGCTAACAAAAGCGTTATTTGTTCCGCAGGTACAGAGCTTATTCTGAGAATGGGCGCTTGCACAGCAATTGGGACACAAAAGGGTGGCATAAGTGATGTTACATTGGGCTACGACCTTGCAAATGGTACAATGCTTCAGGGTAATCATCATATTATAGTGCCACTTGATGATGGCAGAGGTGTAAAGACAATAAATAACTGCCTTATTATGATTAAGGGACAATATCAAATAAAATAAAAAAATATGTATCAAAGCAAAGCTTTGATACATATTTTTTTATTTCTTAATATTTTCAACAAAAGCACCAATTCTTTCAAGTGCCTTTTCAATGTTTTTTACGCTGTATGCGTAGCTGCAACGGATAAATCCCTCACCACAGTCGCCGAAGGCAGTACCCGGGACAACTGCAACCTTCTGGTCATAGAGAAGTTGTGTTGCAAATTCATCACTTGTAAGACCTGTTGAGCTGATGTTGGGGAATACATAGAAGGCACCAAGTGGCTCAAAACAGCTAAGGCCCATATCACGGAAGCCCTTAACCATAATGCGTCTCCTGTGATTGTATTCGTTTTTCATATAAGTAACATCGTCATCACAGCTACGAAGCGCCTCAATAGCTGCATACTGGCTTGTTGTCGGTGCACACATGATTGCATACTGATGAATTTTGGTCATCTCTTGAATAATCGGAGCAGGGCCAAGGGCGTATCCAAGGCGCCATCCTGTCATTGCAAAGGCTTTACTAAAGCCATTTACCGTAACAGTGCGCTCCTTCATATTTTTTATAGTTGCAAATGGGATATGGCTACCACTGTAAGTAAGCTCACCATAAATTTCATCTGAAATAACCAAAAGATTGTGCTTTTCAACAATTTCAGCAATTTTTACAAGGTCGTCATAATCCATAATAGCGCCCGTTGGGTTATTAGGAAAGGGAAGGACAAGTATTTTTGACTTATCGGTAATTTTACTGAGAAGTTTTTCGGGAGTAAGTCTGAAGTTATCCTTTTCTTCAGTTTTAATCGAAACGGGAACACCGCCTGCCATTGCGGCGCATGGCTTGTAGCAAACAAAGCTTGGCTCAGGTATAAGCACCTCATCCCCACACGTGATTGTGGCACGCATAAAAGCGTCAATAGCTTCACTGCCACCTACAGTTACAAGCGCTTCTGTTTTAGCGTCGTAGGAGAGGTTATATTTCCTTGTAGTGTAATTACAGATTTCCTCTAAAAGCTCAGAAAAGCCCTTGTTTGCAGTGTAGTGTGTATGCCCCTTTTCAAGTGAATAAATACCTGCTTCGCGAATCGCCCAAGGGGTTACAAAGTCAGGCTCGCCAACACCAAGCGATATTACTCCCTTCATTTCTGCGGCAATATCAAAAAACTTTCTTATTCCCGAAGGAGGAAGAATTGTAATCTCCTTCGATAAAAAATGCGAATAATCTATCATATGGTAAGTACCTCTCGGTTATCTTCATCCTTTTCGTCGAAGATAATTCCGTCTTTCTTATACATTTTAAGCTCAAAGTGTGTGGATGTTGAAACAACAGATTCCATCGGTGCAAGTCTTTCTGATACAAACATTGCAACCTCTTTAAGTGTCTTACCCTCAAGCGTAACCAAAAGGTCATAACCACCTGACATAAGTATAACAGACTTAACCTGGGGGAATCTATAAATACGCTCTGCAACAGTGTCAAAGCCACCACCCCTTTGAGGTGTAAGCTTAAGCTCAATACTTGCAGTTGTAGTTTCACGACCTGCAAGCTCCCAATTTATAAGGGTTTTATAGCCGAGAATAATGTTTTCATCCTCAAGCTCTTTAATCGCGGCGGCGACCTCTTTTTCATCTATATCAAGCATAACTGCAATTTGTGCAGCTGTAAGACGGCTATCCTGTTCAAGTAGTGCAAGAATTTCATTTTTCATAAAAACAACCCCAATCTTAAATAAATTCACGTTTATTATACTACATAACATTTTAAAATGCTATAGTTTTTTTGTGAATGATGAATTGTCAAGTCAAGTGCGCCACTTCGTGTAGAAAAACTTGAATAGGTG
>CAZYYT010000084.1:0-5314 GCA_964651775.1 uncultured Oscillospiraceae bacterium
GATATGACATTACTGCACAAGAGGTTATAGACGAGGTTAAGAAGGACTATAACTACTTTAGACGCAGTGGTGGTGGATTGACGCTTTCCGGTGGGGAAATGCTTCTTCAGCCTGATTTTGCACTGGCACTTCTAATCACAGCAAAAAAGAACGGAATAAATACCGCAGTGGAATCAACAGGCTTTGCGCCCTTTGAAACCATTGAAAGGCTTCTTCCTTATATAGATACTTTTTTGCTTGATATCAAACATATGGACCCACAAAAACATAAAGAATATACAACAAAGGATAACGCACTTATTCTTGAAAATGCAGTTAAAATTGCCCAGCACGCAAAAAAATGTATTGTGAGGGTTCCCACAGTTCCCGGTGTTAATGATACCGAGGAGGAAATTCTTGAAATTGCACGCTTTGCGCGTGAAAAAATGCGTGTTGAAGAAATCAACCTTTTGCCTTATCACAGACTTGGTAGGGATAAATATACAAATCTTGACAGAGAATATCTTATGGGCGATGAAATAGAACCGCCAAAGGACGAGAAAATGGAGAAGCTTAAAGAGGTTGCGCAAAGCGTAGGACTAAAAGCCAAAATAGGTGGCTGACAACAATATACAAGAAAGGAAGTGCCCTAATGAAGGAGTTTGAGCTTCATGATAAAATGCGCATAATACAAGAAATTGTTCCGGGTAAGCAGATAACGCTTGCGCATGTTATTGCAAACCCTGATGACATTCTTTATAAAAAGCTTGGTCTAGACCCGTCAATCGATTATTCCAGATCTGCAATTGGCATAATAACAATGTCGCCAAGCGAAACAGCAATTATTGCGGGTGATATTGCAATAAAGTCTTCTGGTGCGCAAATCGGATTCGTTGACAGATTTAGCGGAACGCTTATTGTTACAGGCACCGTTTCGGAGGTTGATACTGCAGTGCGCGCAGTGTGTGAATACGCCGAAAAAACGCTTGGCTTCACCGTGTGCAAGATTACAAAAACGTGATGAAAAAGCTGATATTAATAGGGAGAAGCGAATCTGGTAAAACTACACTTGTACAAGCCATCCGCGGGGAAGATATTCACTACGAGAAAACGCAGTATGTAAATAATAATGATTTTTTGATTGATACCCCAGGTGAGTATATGGAAAATCCCGACCTTGGCAGGGCGCTTGCGCTATACTCATATGAGGCAGATGTTGTGGGCCTACTCATAAGTGCGACAGAGCCTTTCTCACTATATCCTCCTAATGTTGCGCCAATGGCAAATAGGGAAGTAATTGGCATTGTAACAAAAGCGGACGACCCAAATGCCCGTGTGGATTTGGCAGAAATGTGGCTTAAACTTGCAGGATGTGAGAAAATCTTTGTTACATCCTCGTACAATAATGATGGAATTGATGATATCATAGAGTATTTATCAAAAAAATAACACAAAAAACCACAAAAAACCACAAAAATATATTGACTTTTATGTGGTTTTGGTGTAGAATAATATTGAAAATAATTATATTAGGTAGAATTTAATTTTATTTCTTTATTGAAAGGAAGTTTTAATATGGTAAACGAGTACGAAATCAAAAAACAAATTTGCGAAATTGGCAGAAGAATTTATGACAGAGGCATGGTTGCTGCAAATGACGGTAACATCTCAGTTAAAATTTCTGACAATGAATTCCTTTGCACACCCACAGGTGTAAGTAAGGGCTTCATGACACCCGAGTATATCTGTAAGGTAGACAAAAACGGTAACACCCTTGAAACAAACGGAAAATACAGACCCTCAAGCGAAATTAAAATGCATATGAGAGTTTATCAGGAGCGTCCCGACGTTAACAGCGTTGTTCATGCTCATCCCATCTATGCAACAAGCTTTGCAATTGCAGGCATTCCGCTTACACAGCCCATTATGCCTGAAGCAGTTATTGCACTTGGTTGCGTTCCGATTGCTGAATATGGCACACCCTCAACAAACGAAATCCCCGATGCAGTAGAAAAGTATCTTCCTTATTTTGATGCTGTTCTTCTTGCTAACCATGGTGCACTTTCATACAGTGATTCACTTCTCAATGCTTACTACAAGATGGAATCTCTTGAATTCTATGCACAGCTTCTCTATAATGCAAGGCAGCTTGGTGGACCGAAGGAATTCAACGAAGAACAGATAGCTCAGCTTTACGAAATCCGTCGTCAGATGGGTCTTAAGGGTAAGCATCCTGCAAACATGTGCGTAAACAACAAAGATGGCAAGAAGAGCTGCCATACCTGTGACTCTTGCTCAGCTACACATGGTGTAGGTGCAATTGATTCAAGTGCTGACCTTGTTTCTGCAATTACAAAAAAGGTTCTTGAAGCAATTAATAAATAATTTACAACCTAAATTATTATGAAAGGAATGAATGAATTGGACATTAATTCAGAAAAGATACAGCAAATCGTAAGTCAAGTTCTGAGTGAGATGAACGGAAATATCAGTTCTTCTCCGAAGAGCGCAGGTCCAATTCCGAAAACTGCACGTGTGGCAATGCTTACAAAGCTTGAGCACTTTGACATTAAGGAATATCCCATTCCCGAGCTTGGGGATGACGATATTTTGGTTAAGGTTGAAGGGTGTGGCGTATGTGGTACAGATGCACACGAATTCAAACGTGACCCGTTTGGCCTTATCCCCGTTGTTCTTGGACACGAGGGTACAGGTGAAATAGTAAAGATGGGTAAAAACGTTAAAAAGGACAGTGCCGGAAAAGACCTAAATCTTGGTGACAAGGTTGTTACTTGTATGATATTTAAGGACAACCCAGATATCACAATGTATGACCTTAATAAGCAAAACGTTGGAGGAGCAGATGTTTACGGACTTCTGCCGGATGACGATGTACACCTTAACGGATGGTTCTCTGATTATCTTGTAGTAAGAAAGGGTTCTACAATATTTAATGTTAGTGACCTTGACCTTGACTCAAGAATCCTTATTGAGCCTTGCGCGGTTTTAATCCACGCGGTTGAGCGTGCAAAAACAACAGGTATACTCAGATTTAACAGCCGTGTTGTTGTTCAGGGTTGTGGACCTATCGGCCTTATATGTATAGCTGTTCTTCGCACAATGGGTATTGAAAACATTGTTGCGGTAGATGGACAGGAGACAAGGCTTGAATTTGCCAAACAAATGGGCGCTACGAAGAGCGTTAATTTCACACAGTTTAAGGGCATAGAAGCACTTTCGGACGGTGTTAAGGATGCATTCGGCGGATATCTTGCAGACTTTGCATTCCAGTGCACAGGTTCTCCTGTTGCACATGCAAACATATATAAATTCATAAGAAACGGCGGCGGCCTTTGTGAACTTGGATTCTTCATAAATGGTGGAGATGCAACAATTAACCCCCATTTTGATATCTGCTCAAAGGAAATTACAACCGTTGGTTCTTGGGTTTACACAC
Source organism: uncultured Oscillospiraceae bacterium (assembly GCA_964651775.1). Lineage (GTDB taxonomy): Bacteria > Bacillota > Clostridia > UMGS1883 > UMGS1883 > UMGS1883. The sequence goes on from CAZYYT010000084.1 coordinate 3,437, forward strand.
TTCGTGATTATGCTACAACATTTGACTTTATTAAGAGGGCAAAGGGTATTGGTCTTCCTCTTTCGAAGCTCATTACGCACCGCTATTCACTTGATGAAATCAATGAAGCACACGAAACAAATCTTGCTATGAAGGGCTTAAAAATAGCCATCATAAATAAATAAATTAATTTTATAAACATATTTTATAGGAGGTAACAAAAATGGCACAGGAAGCTTTAGGAATGATCGAGACAAGAGGTCTTGTTGCAGCAATCGAAGCAGCAGATGCTATGGTTAAAGCAGCAGAGGTAACACTTATCGGTACAGAGAAAATCGGTAGCGGTCTTGTAAGTGTTATGGTTCGTGGTGATGTTGGCGCAGTTAAGGCAGCAGTTGAGGCAGGTAATGCTACAGCAAGTCGTCTTGGCGAAATAATTGCAGTACATGTTATTCCTCGTCCTCACACAGATGTTGAGAAAATTCTCCCGACTATCTGAGGTGAAGTATAATGGCAGAGAAAAAAACAACTAAAAAAGTAGCACCCGCTACAGAAACAAATGATGTAGCGGAAACACCAAAAAAAATTGAAACACCAAAAAATAAGGAGGTTATCAGAATGACACAGGAAGCTTTAGGTATGGTTGAAACAAGAGGTCTTGTTGCAGCAATTGAAGCAGCAGATTCAATGCTCAAGGCAGCAAACGTAACACTTATCGGTACAGAAAAGATCGGTAGCGGTCTTGTAAGCGTTATGGTTCGTGGTGACGTTGGTGCAGTTAAGGCAGCAGTTGAAGCAGGTAGCACAAACGCACAGCGTCTTGGTGAACTTGTTGCAGTACATGTTATTCCTCGTCCTCATACAGATGTTGAGAAAATTCTTCCTATCCTTAAATAATAGGGGGACTACTAATGTTAATTGCTAAAGTGGTTGGAAGCGTTGTTTCAACGCGTAAGAGTGAATCCCTTGTGGGAAACAAGTTTATGATTGTGGAAACATTTCCGAATTTTGCAAGTGAGACAAAGCGCTTTATCGCTGTCGATAATGTTGGCGCAGGTATGGGCGAAGCAGTTTTAGTTGCAACAGGCAGTGCAGCACGCATCGGTGATGGTAAAGAAAATTCCCCCGTTGATGCTGCAATTGTCGGAATTATTGATGATGTTTCGTCAGTCGAAAATTAAGCCAAGAAGGTTAAAATTCTTATTGGTTAGAAATTATTAGAAAGGAAACGGCTATGAAGTTTGACGAGCTTAAAAACTTAATAAAAGAGTGTGGCGTTGCAGGTGCCGGCGGTGCCGGCTTCCCAAGCTATGCGAAGTTAAGTGAAAAAGCAAGCACAATTATTCTTAACTGTGCCGAGTGTGAGCCTCTCTTTAAGCTCCACCGTCAGCTTCTTCGCCGTTATTCCTTTGAAATTATAAGCACACTCGAGCTTATGCGAGAATGTCTTAATGCAGAAAATTTTTATATTGGTATGAAAAAGGGTTATCAATCAACTGCAGAGGCGGTTGAGCGAGATATAGCTTCCTTTAAAAATGGGGCTGTAAAGTACCTACATGAAGTGTACCCCGCAGGTGATGAAGTTATACTTATTTATGATACAACAGGTAAAACAGTTCCTGCAGGCGGTCTTCCGATTGATGTAGGAGTTATTGTATTCAATGTTGAAACAGTTTTAAATATCTACCATGCTTTAAATGGAAAAAAGGTAGTTAATAAGTATGTTACTGTAGGCGGTGCAGTTAAAAATCCGCAAACATTTTGTGTTCCAATAGGAACACCACTTACTTACCTTGTTGAGCTTGCCGGTGGCATAACAGAAGAAAACGCAGTGCTTCTTAGTGGCGGGCCAATGACAGGAAATATTGCAAAAATAGATGAAACAGTTACGAAAACAAC
>CAZYYT010000084.1:5324-8327 GCA_964651775.1 uncultured Oscillospiraceae bacterium
AAATGGTGTGCTTGCACTTCCCGAGGACAACCCAGTAATTATCGGGCGCCGCCAGAATGTTAATATTTTAAAAAGAAGAACCATGTCGGCTTGTTGCCATTGTAGAATGTGCACCGATATGTGCCCGAGGTATCTTTTAGGTTATCCGATTGAGCCACATAGATTTATGCGTGGTGTAAAAAATGATGACGCGACTGATACGGAGGCATTTCTTAACACCCAATATTGTTCTCAGTGCGGAATATGTGAAATGGTCGCTTGTAAGCAGGCCCTTAGTCCAAGAACACTTATAGGGTTTGCAAAAACAAAGATACAGAAAAATGGACTTAAAAGACTTGAAAAGCTCCCTGCAATTCCACGTGAGGAAAGGGAACTTCGTAAATTGACAACTGCAAGGCTCAGGCAAAAGCTTGACCTTGAGAAATATAATAATCCATCACCACTTTGTGAGGATGAGATTAAAGTTAAAAGGCTTTATGTATCGCTTCACCAAAATATTGGTGCTCTTGGCAAAGTAATTGTTAAAGAGGGTGATTATGTAAATATGTATGATTGTATTGTAGAAGCGCCCGAAAACTCACTGGGGCTTCCCATTCACAGTCCTATAAACGGAATTATTAAGAAAATTAGTGATTCAAGCATAATTATAGAATCTGCAGAAAGGAAATGATACTTGAATGAATAAAGCAATAGGCATGGTAGAATACACAACCGTTTCATCGGGTATGCAAGCAGCAGATTTGATTGTTAAAACGGCTAATGTAGAAATAATTGAGGCAAGCACTGTTTGCCCAGGTAAATATCTTGTTACCTTCGCAGGTGACATATCTGCAGTTACTGCGGCGCTTGAGAGTTGTAAAAAGCAGTACCCCGCAAGGCTTATCGATAGTTTTGTACTGGGTAATCCACACGATGACGTGCTTCCTGCAATATGTGGTGCAACAGAGGTGTCAGAGGTTAATTCACTTGGCGTGTTTGAAACATACAGCGCATCAGCAGCAGTGGTTGCGGCAGATAACACAGTAAAAACCTCTATGGTTAAGCTTATAGAAATACGCTTAGCACGTGGTATGTGCGGAAAATCCTATGTACTTATTACAGGTGAAATTGCAGCTGTTACAGCGGCTATTGAAAAAGCGAAAAAAGAATGTGCAGACTCGGGAATGTATCTTGACAGTGCAATTATCCCGAGACCGTCTAAGGATTTATGGAAGAATATTTTATAATTGGAGGTGTCATTATGATAGATGAAAAATATATCAGTCAAATAGTTGAAAGTGTCCTTTCTGAAATGCAAGGGGCAGGTACAAGTAAAAGACAGCTTGGCGTATTCGATGACATGAATGATGCTATTAAGGCTGCAGAAAAGGCTTATAAAGAGTTTCGTTCTTACACTGTAGAGCAGCGTGAGAAGATGGTTGAAAAAATCCGTAAATATACACTTGATAATGCAGAGATTCTTGCAAAGCTTGGTGTTGAGGAAACCGGTATGGGTAGGGTTGAGGATAAAATCATCAAGCATCAGCTTGTTGCAGAAAAAACCCCAGGAACAGAGGATATCACGACAAAGGCATGGACAGGTGACAGAGGTCTTACTCTTGTTGAAATGGCACCTTATGGTATTATCGGTAGCATCACTCCTTCAACAAACCCCAGTGAAACAATTCTATGTAATACAATGGGTATGATTGCAGGTGGTAATGCAGTTATATTTAATCCGCATCCGGGTGCAAAGAAAACATCCTGCCTTACAGTAGATATTGTTAATCGTGCAATACTTGAAGCAGGTGGCCCTGAAAACCTTGTAGTAACAGTTAAGGAACCTACACTTGAAACATCAGATATAATGGTTAAGTCACCATCTGTTAAGATGCTTGTTGCAACAGGTGGCCCCGGCGTTGTTAAAATGCTGCTTTCTTCAGGGAAGAAAGCAATTGGTGCAGGCGCAGGTAACCCCCCTGTAATTGTCGATGAAACTGCAGATGTTAAAAAGGCAGGTAGGGATATTGTTCTTGGTGCAAGCTTTGACAATAACCTTCCTTGCATAGCAGAAAAAGAGTGCTTTGTTGTATCTTCAGTTGCAGACGAGCTTATTTCAAGTATGCTTGAAAATGGCGCTTATCTCATTAAGGGTGCAGACATAGAAAAGCTTATGAAGATTGCACTTGTTGAAAAGGATGGAAAAAAGGTTATTAACAGAAAGCTTGTTGGTCGTGATGCAGGTAAAATCCTTAAGATGATTGGTATCGATGCAGACCCAAGACTTATCATATGTGAAACAAACTTTGAGCATCCTTTTGTACAGATAGAGCTTTTGATGCCAATACTTCCAATTGTTCGTGTGAATGATATAAATACCGCTATTGACTATGCGGTTAAGGCAGAGAATGGTTGTCGCCACAGTGCACACATCCACTCCAAAAATGTTGATAATCTTACAAACTTTGCACGTGCAGTTGAAACAACAATTTTTGTTAAGAATGCTCCTTCTTATGCAGGTATCGGTGCAGGTGGTGAAGGCTACACAACCTTTACAATTGCAGGCCCCACAGGTGAAGGACTCACAGCGGCACACTCATTTACCCGTGCAAGAAGATGTGTTCTGGTTGATGGATTCCATATTGTATAAATACCGAAAGGAATTAAGATAGATGAGATCACTTGGAATGATTGAAGTTTACAGCTTTACAACAGCCCTTTGTGTGGCAGACGTTATGGCAAAAGCAGCTGCAGTAAAAGTTATCGCTTTTGACAGAAATCGTCCCATCAACCCCGATGTTCCGGCACCTCTTGTAATGGAGGTGAAAATTGAGGGTGATACTTCGGATGTAAAAGCTGCAATAGTTGCAGGCAAAAGCTATGCTGAGGCACAGGGAAAGTATATTATTTCCCATGTTATCTCTCGTCCTGATGATCAGACGGAGAAAATGGCATATCTTTTAGATATAAACAGAGATAAATTTAATAAAAAGATGGTGAAGAAATGAGTATAGGTATTCTTGA
>CAZYYT010000085.1:0-8243 GCA_964651775.1 uncultured Oscillospiraceae bacterium
GGAATTTGTCGTCTTGAGCCTGTTGTTGAGGTTTATATGCCAGGTGAAGAAAAGACAACATATGTAAAGGTTACACCTGATAAGGTTGCTAAGATTGTTCTAGAACACATTGTAAATGGCCATGCAGTTGCTGAATATACAATCGGCGCAGAACAAAACTGAGAGGAGTTGTAAAAAATGGATTTATACAGAGCTCATGTCCTTGTCTGCGGAGGTACAGGTTGTACATCATCAGGTAGTATGAAGCTTGTAGATGAATTTGAAGAGCAGATAAAGAAAAATGGACTTGAAAAAGAAGTTAAGGTTGTGAAGACAGGATGTTTCGGTCTTTGTGCACTTGGTCCAATCGTAGTAGTTTATCCGGAGGGAGCATTCTACAGCCGTGTAAAAAAGGAGGATATTGCTGAAATTGTATCAGAACATCTCCTCAAGGGTAGAATAGTAAAGCGTCTTGTTTACAGCGAAACTGTAGAAGACGATACTATTAAATCTCTTAACGAAGTTACCTTTTACAAAAAACAAATGCGTATTGCACTTCGTAACTGTGGTGTTATTAATCCTGAAAATATTGAAGAATATATAGCTTTTGACGGATACAAGGCACTTGCTACAGTGCTTACAACAATGTCACCCGTTGAAGTTATTGATGTTACAAAGCAGTCAGGCCTTCGTGGCCGTGGTGGCGGCGGATTCCCGACGGGACTTAAGTGGGAGTTCGCATCAAAGAGCGTAAATGATCAAAAGTATGTTTGCTGTAATGCCGACGAGGGTGACCCCGGTGCATTCATGGACAGAAGTGTTCTTGAGGGTGACCCGCACAGTGTGCTTGAGGCTATGGCTATAGCAGGTTACGCAATTGGTGCTAATCAAGGTTATATCTACATTCGTGCAGAGTACCCAATCGCAGTGAATCGTCTTCAAATTGCTATTAACCAGGCTAAGGAATATGGTATGCTTGGTGAAAATATCTTCGATACAGACTTTAAATTTGACGTTGAAATACGTCTTGGTGCAGGCGCATTCGTATGTGGTGAAGAAACCGCACTTATGACATCTATAGAAGGTCATAGGGGTGAGCCAAGACCCCGTCCTCCGTTCCCGGCAGTTAAGGGCCTTTGGGACAAGCCTACTATTCTTAATAACGTAGAAACCTATGCAAACATTCCTGTTATTATCAACAATGGTGCAGAGTGGTTCAACTCTATCGGTACAGAAAAGAGTAAGGGTACAAAGGTATTCGCACTTGGTGGTAAGATTTGTAATACGGGTCTTGTTGAAATCCCAATGGGTACAACACTTCGTGAGGTTGTTGAAGAAATCGGCGGTGGCATCCCCAATGGTAAGAAATTTAAGGCTGCACAGACAGGTGGCCCTTCAGGTGGATGCATCCCCGCATCTCTTATAGATACACCTATTGATTACGATTCACTTATTTCTATCGGTTCAATGATGGGTTCAGGCGGACTTATCGTTATGGACGAGGATAACTGTATGGTTGACATTGCTAAATTCTTCCTTGAATTTACTGTTGATGAATCATGCGGTAAGTGTACACCTTGCCGTATCGGCACAAAGAGACTTTTTGAAATTCTTGATAGAATTACAAAAGGTAATGGTACACTTGAGGATATTGACCGTCTTGAGCTTCTTTGCAATAGCATTAAGAATGCATCGCTTTGCGGTCTTGGTCAGACAGCACCTAACCCTGTTCTTTCAACACTCAAATATTTCAGAGATGAGTATATTGCACACGTTGTTGACAAAAAATGTCCAGCAGGGGTATGTAAATCACTTCTAAACTTCGTGATTATAGCTGATAAGTGTAAGGGTTGCTCTGCTTGTGCAAGAAAGTGCCCTACAGGTGCTATCACGGGAGAACTTAAGAGCCCATATACAATTGATACGGCTAAATGTATTAAGTGTGGCGCTTGCATAGAAACATGTAAGTTTGGTGCAATAGTTAAGAAATAAGAAAGGGGTGCATTCAAATGAATATGATTAATTTAAAAATTAATGGTCAGGAAGTAAGCGTTCCTGAAGGTTATACAGTTTTAGAAGCTGCACGCAGTGCAGGTATAGAAATTCCAACACTTTGCTACCTTAAGGATATCAGCCAGACAGGCTCTTGCAGAATGTGTATTGTTGAAATAAAAGGTGGTAGAGCGCTTCAGGCATCTTGCGTATACCCCGTAAGTGAGGGCCTTGAGGTTATGACAAATACACCTAAGGTAAGAGAAGCAAGAAAGGTTACGCTTGAACTTTTGCTTTCAAACCATGACAGAAAGTGCCTTACATGTGTAAGAAATCAAAACTGTGAGCTTCAGGCACTATCCGAGGAGCTTGGCGTAACAGAAATTGCATACGAGGGTGCAAGAAACGAATACGATATTGATGACCTTTCAGCTTCAATTGTAAGAGATAACAACAAATGCGTGCTTTGTCGCAGATGTGTAAATGTTTGTAAAAACATTCAGACAGTTGGTGTTATCGACACAATGGAGCGTGGCTTTAATACAAATATTGCATGTGCATTTGAAGATAGCCTTAGTGATGTTGCCTGCGTTAACTGTGGTCAGTGTATCACAGTTTGTCCTGTTGGTGCACTTCATGAAAAGGATTCTCTTGAAGATGTATGGAATGCACTTGCAGATTCAGAAAAACACGTTGTTGTACAGACTGCGCCTGCAGTTCGTGCAGCACTTGGTGAAGAGTTCGGATACGAAATGGGTACCAGTGTAACAGGTAAAATGGCAGCTGCACTTCGCAGAATTGGCTTTGATAAGGTATTTGACACAAACTTTGCAGCTGACCTTACAATTATGGAAGAGGGAACAGAGCTTCTTGATAGAATTGAAAACGGTGGTAAGCTTCCGATGATTACATCCTGCTCACCAGGTTGGGTTAAATTCTGTGAACATTACTTCCCCGATATGCTTGACAATCTTTCAAGTTGTAAGTCACCTCATGAAATGTTTGGTGCAATAATTAAGTCATACTATGCTGAAAAAGCGGGAATTGACCCTAAGGATATCTATGTTGTATCTGTAATGCCCTGTACAGCTAAAAAGTTCGAGGCACAGCGTGATGAGCTTGCAGCTACAGGCTATGCTGATGTAGATGCAGTTATCACAACTCGTGAGCTTGCAAAGATGATTAAGCAGTCAGGCATCCGTTTTGCAGAACTTCCCGATGAAAAGTTTGACGTTCCCTTTGGTGAAGATGCTACAGGTGCTGGCGCTATCTTTGGTGCAACAGGTGGTGTTATGGAAGCGGCTATTAGGACTGTTGCCGATATACTTGATAATACAAGCCACACAGAAGTCGAATACGAGGCTGTTCGTGGAGTAGAAGGCATTAAGCTTGCATCAGTTCAGGCAGGTGGCAGGACAATACGTGCAGCAGTTGCACATGGTCTTGGTAACGCGCGTGAGCTTTTGAATAAGGTTAGGAGTGGTGAAATTGAGGTTGATTTCATCGAAATAATGGCTTGCCCAGGTGGTTGTGTAAACGGTGGCGGACAGCCTATCGTTAAAAACACTGTAAGAATGGATAAAGACATTCGTGCAGAAAGAGCAAAGGCAGTATATGCAGAAGACAGAAATCTTCCTCTTAGAAAGAGCCATGATAACCCGTTTATCAAATCTCTATATGAAGAGTACCTTGAAAAGCCAGGTAGTCATAAAGCGCATGAGCTTCTTCATACGCATTATACACCACGTCAGAAGCACTAAAAAATAAGAAAAGAGGATTAATTTGTGCAAGTTGCACAAATTAATCCTCTGATTTTTATTAATTTCGTTAAACTCACATATTGCATTTTTATGTCTTATATTGTAAAATGAACATGTACTTGAAAAGTACAAACTTTTTTCATTTTCCCTCCTTTTAGTGGCAGAACGTGTTAAGCACATCTGTCATTTTTTTTTGCAATTAAATAGGGTGAATGTAATTTAAAATTACATTCACCCTATTTTTAATATTTAAATCTAAGCATATTCCATGAATGTTTTTTAAGTGTTAATATATTTGTATCATCATTTATAGAAACTGTTTCGGGTACAACATTATTAACATTCATACCATTTGTACATTTAAAATCATCGTGATAAAGAGTAACATGCTCTAATAGTTTAGAATTATCATGTCCCTCAAAGGTTTGGTTTAAATGCCACCGAATATAGCGAAGAAATTAAACATTAGTAAATCCTATCTACAGCCCATGTATAAAGTGGTTCAATCATAAAAGTGAAGATGTTAATCTCAATAAGATGAAGGTTTGGCTGGACTACGAGATAAAATTAACAAAGGAGGAGTTGGATAACATAACAGGATAATATATCTTAACTAACGAAACATCCGATGAGTACCTAACTATTTTTTGAGAAAAATTTATTAAATAACTATATTTATTTGTGTTAAATAAATGAGCATAAAATTAAAAAATATGTTGACATTGGGCGTGTTTCGTATTATAATTAACAAGTCCAATGGCCCCATAGTCTAGCGGCCTAGGACGTCGCCCTCTCACGGCGAAGACCGGGGTTCGATTCCCCGTGGGGTCACCAAATAAGAACGGTTATTTTGATAGAATAATCGTTCTTTTATTTTTGCCCCAAAACGGCTTGAAATCAAGGTTTTTAAAAATTTAAATATAACTCAAACGATAAAAACTGCTGTGAAATTAGAAATCACAGCAGTTTTTCTTGATTTTTACCATATAACCGTTAAATCTATAGGTAATCGTTAGATTTATCCCTAATTATTAAATTTTGATTCAAATTCTATCCCCATATGGTAGTGATTTTATATAACTCTCCATAAATTCCCAATCAGGTACATATCCATCTACTGAATAATTTTGTTTGTCATTAATAAATATAGTACCATCTTGATTGAATCTTATAGGCAATTTTATTGATATATCATTAATATGTGCTCTATATTTTCTACCATAAGAAAATTTGAATTTTTCTTGGTCTAATATTGTAACAATGAACAGAGCATTATAAACATTTAATGCTTTATCATATCCTATAGATGTAGTTGTTGAACCGATAAAATCATCATCCATATAATTTGCATAGCCAACCGAACCTTCGCCATCACAAATAAACATAATTCCGTTTCCTTTTGAAATAAGTTCTTTTTCATATAGTACACGCTTCATTACACCATTATCATTTTTCTTTGCACCAATATAGTTAATATCGCTACCATCTTCTAAATTTCCTGCACTACCACATTTACAATTTTCGATTTGAAAAAGCCCTGGTTGCGTATTCGTTCTAGATATTTTAAATTCTTTCCATTTACTAACATCAATAACAGGAACATTGTTCATTTTATTCTTCGTTTTTAGTGTCTTTTGGTGTAGAGAATTAATGTAGTCTTTCATCCATTTCCAATCTGGAACGTAGCCTTCATCAGAGTATTTCTTTGTTTCATCAATAAATATTTCTCCATTTTCACTATAGATAGTAGGAAGTTTAATAATAGTACTATTCATATTTTCAAGCGTCCATTTTCTTCCGTAAGAAAATTTATACTTCTCTTGACGCAATACTGTAGCAATAAATAAACCAACTTCTTTATCAAATCCCTCGTAATAGGAATATAAAGCATTAACATCATCCGTAGCCCAATACGGTTCTCTTTGATAAAATGCTTCACCAACAGAACCATTATAGCTCAGCGTAATTGTGTTTCCAGCGTGTATGGGAGCTTGTGCAATATGGTTTGCAACACCATTATTTGAATCTATTGCACCTATATAATTATTATTACCATCTTCTTGGTCATCAGATGTTAGGCGTTTGCCTTTTTTTACATCAAATAGTCTGCATAAAACGTACTCTTTCCATTTACAAGTATCAAGATTCATAAATTTTACCCTCCTTAATCAAGTAAGCAAGGTAGTTATTTAATGTTTGCTGAAAATCTGACTCTGTTAAAGTATTATAATCAGTTTTCATATATGCTTCACAAAGCCATTCTGAATTTCCATCTACAATTGCTGTTGAAGATTTTCCATCTACAACCTTTTTGTTATTAAATAAATATAACCACTCATTTTCAATTGCTTTCCATTTTGAATTGTTGTTTTCATCAAATTGTTCAATACGCCCGAGGTTCTTTTTCTTTTTAAAACCGTCTTCTTTACAGTATCCAAAAAATGTTTCATTAACTGTTCCATCGGCTTTTATATGTGGCTTCCCCAATGTGAATAACATACAACAAGCAGAGGCTGAAGCTCCAGGATAAAATATTTCATTTGGAAGCGTAAATACAGCTTCAAGAGTATTATTTTCAAGCATTGATATTTTTTCATCTGTAATAATACTACTTGTTCCAATTGCTGCAGCTACCGGCAGTAAAACAGCAAGTTTAACAGTTTTAATTTGTTCTCCGTTCTTTTCTCGCTCTATGTTCATTTCTTTTACAACATCAGATAAGAAACGAATAAATGCTAATCCTTTGGTTGGGTCTTCTTTGCCATCTTTTGCTTTGCCCCATTCTTTTTTATATTTATCAGGTATTCCGATGGGTTTAGCATTATAGGGAGGATTCATCAACACGATATCTGGAGCTGCTTCCTTAATGAATGTTTTGCACTCAAAACAGCTTCCAAATTTTATATTTGAATTTCCATCTCCGTGAATTAGCATATTTGTAGTTGAGAGACCATAAGCTTTTTCTTCTACCTCAATACCATATATATGTTCTTTTTTTACAATGTCTTGTAAATCTTTAGCTTCTTCTTCGGTTTTGTCCCTGCTGCAGTCAGCTAATTCCTTAACCATAGCCTGAACCAAAAACGAGCCACTGCCACATGTGATATCAAGTACACGTTTAGTTCTGTCCACATCAGTTAATCTGCACATAAACTCTGTTATGTGGTCAGGCGTGAAGGCTTGATTTTTGTCAGCTTTTCCGGTATATTTGTTAAATGCTATAAAGAATAAGTTTAAAATATCTTGTCCTTCGGAACTGTTGGTATCGATATATTGATATATATCCATAAGAATAGTATCTAATATTTTAATCCAATGCTTAATGTTAAGTTTTTTTACTTTTTGATCGTTTAATACATTTTTCTGTAAAAGTTCAATCTTTTTATTTTTGTTATCCGAACCATCTAACAAACCATCTAATGTAGATTCGATTGCGGCTCGAAGCTGTTTTCCATCCATTACAGACCAATGGGCATCAAGTTTTTTCTGCAATTCTTCGTCTATTCTCTTTGCGTCAAACTTTTCGACTAAGTCTTTTAAGTATAACAGAGTAGTGCCAACAAATTGACTGCGAAGTTTTTCATCGATATCCATTTTGTGAAGAAGCTCATTTAAGTCATAGGTGTTTTTCAAAACCTTTTCTCTGTCATTTTGTTTATTGGTATCGAACAAGCTAACATAATGTTCCATTTTATCAAGTACAGTTTCGTCATTTAATAAGTGTGCATCATCAACTTCCGATTTCCATACTTTTATTCTATCGTTGTTAGTATTTGCTAAAATTGCAATTATCTTTTTTCCATAATGTAAGGATTTTTCTTCTTGAAGATATTCTGCAAGTTGTAATTCATCTGATTTTTTGAAAGATTGTTTTGTCTCTACCAAAACTGAAACATTATTTCTTTCAAATCTAATATCAAGCTTAAAATGAAAAAAAGTTCTACCAAGCACTTTTTCTAAATTTGCTTTTGAGCCTGCCTCTTGAATATAGCTATACTCACCACCTTCAATATTAGTAGTTAAATATTCCTTGCCAACTCTCTCTATCATATCATGTCTTGTCATTTTCGTTTGCCTCTCAAATCTTTATTTATCAATTCAGTTAAGTATTCGTTTATGCTATATCCTGGCATTGTTGCTTTTTTTTCAATTACTTTTTCCCAAATTTGAGCATACAGATCCGGAGGGATACGTAAAACATATTTTTGTTTTGAAGTTGTTGGTAATCCCGTCTTATTCATATATTTCACTCCATTTATAATATCATAATATTATGTAATTATGATATCATAAATGATAAAAATTGTCAAGTAATATCAGTAGTTTAACAAACTTGTAACTTTACTCTATCGTCCCTGTACCCTCTAATCTTAACTTTCTATCAAAATATATCATCTTATCCAGAAAAAACACCGACTTATGACGGTGTTTTTTTGCTATATACCAATTGGGGAATCCCTTAATTGCCAAAGTGAAGTTCGGATTTTTTGATTGAATTTTGAAAAGCACTAA
>CAZYYT010000086.1:0-4577 GCA_964651775.1 uncultured Oscillospiraceae bacterium
TGATAGTATAAAAGACACCCTTGTGGCTAGCCACAAGGGTGTCTTTTATACTATCTCAAGCAACAAAATTGTTTTCAAGGGTTAAGTCAATTGTAGCATTTTACGGTGTTACATATCCATTTCTTCTTTTTTGAGCGGCCTTAAATCAATTATTTCACGCTCTTGCTCTTCGGTAGGGGTATAGGGCAGACAAGCTCTGCATACTTGGTAATGGTTTTTAGGTGGTTTTTATCTATAAGATATTAAAATCTCCTTTTTTAAACCTTTATATTACATATTTCGGCTAAAGTATATATTGATTTATTAAAATTAGTGCTGTAATATATAATTAAAGGGTGATGATATGAAGAAGAGGTATGCACTGTTAGATGTTATTCGCGCGATTGCACTTTTAAATATGGTTTTATATCACACTATTTGGGATATGGTATATATTTTTGGCTACGATATAAAATGGTTTTCGGGGGAAGCTGCTTACATATGGCAACAGTGCATTTGCCAAACCTTTATTGTGCTTTCAGGCTTTTGCATAAGCCTTAGTAAAAACAAGCTGAGAAATGGGATAAAGGTATTTTTGTGTGGCGCTATAATAAGCCTTTGCACGATTGTGTTTTCGTATGAAAGCAGGGTTGTTTTCGGTGTGCTTACATTTATCGGCACGTGTATGATTTTTCATAGCTTTCTTGAAAAGGTTTGGCAAAAATGTAGTGCGGAGCTTGGAGCTATCATATCGCTTACCCTATTTGTTATTACGAAAGAAATAACACACGGGTACTTATCCTTTTTTGGGTACAAGCTTATAAAACTGCCCAATATTTTATATCAAAACTATTTAACTGCTTTTTTAGGCTTTCCGCAAACGTTGTTTTATTCAACAGATTATTTTTCAATTATTCCGTGGGGCTTTTTGTTTTTAAGCGGTTACTTTTTCTATAGACTAATTGAAAAGAATGATTTGCTCTCAAAAATCCCCGAGGTGAAAATTCCAGCAATAGAGTGGATTGGAAGAAACACGCTTGTTATTTATATGCTTCACCAACCGATAATCTATACAATGTTATATTTTATAAGTAAAAATCAGCTCTAAATGAGCTGATTTTTAATATTTATTTACTTACTTTCATAATTACTGCATCGCAAGCAGGCAATGTGTCAAGGTTTCCATAAAGAACCTCTGTCTTCCAACCATCTTTTATGGTGTGGACAAACTCTCTGTCAATGTCAGAGTGGTTAATTGCGGTAACTGTGTAAGAGCCATCGTCGTTTATACTTTGTGTTATTGCAAAGTAGGGGATTTCTGTCTGTACAATGTACTTATCAACTAAATCTTCGCCAAACAAACGATATATCTTGTAGTAGTCATCTGTTTCTTCGGGGGTGAATCCGTTCGGCTGATTAAATACCATTCTTTCGAGTGCCATATTAAGAAAGTAAATTGTGCCTTTGCCTAATTTATGCTTTGAAAGAACAATGTTACCTTCTTCATTTGTTGCTAAAACTTCAGCTTCTGTTGCTTTCAAAACAACATCAGAATCGGCAGTGTAGTTAAGCTTTCCAAATGGGAAAGTTGCAGTGTGGTTGCCTGACTTTTTCTTTACACCGTAGGATATGATGCCAAAGTTTTTTTCAAACTCAGTAAAGTGACCTCCATCATATGTTACGAGAAGCTTTGCACCATCCTCTTTAACTTTATTAAGAAGGAAGTCTGTTGTTCTCTTATATGTAACCTGCCAGCCTTCAATACAGGGGAGGATGTAGGCATCTGCATCGTCAATATTTGTTTCACAGTTCTGAATTTTTACGTTAAATCCTGCTTGCTTTGCTAAAATATATGAGCCTGCCGCACTTGCAAACTTTTCACCACGTGGAAGAACGCAGATAGCGTCAACATCCTTTTTAGTAGGCATAGGGATTTTACTTAGCGCATCGGAAAGCTTTCTCATCTCGCGACCTACGGGCTTGGGCGTTTTATCAAGATATAAAATACCAAGTTCTCGCTCCATCATACTCCATGTGTAGGGAGGATTATTAAGAAGCAAATGCTCCATACCACACCACCAAAGATACCCCTTAAAGTTATTTGCCCAAGCGGAAAGAAGATTTGCCCTCATAAACTGAGCAGACATTTCGGGGTTTCCAACAAGGCTTGAGAATGTGCCCTGTTCCTGAATCATACAAGGTTTGCCTGAAATACCACTGTAAAATTCGTTTTGTGCAGTGGGAAGAATTGTCCCACGCATTTTAATATAAGGCTCTCCATCATTTGTTATTGTGGGTGATGGGTAAGGATGTGTTGACATAAGGTCAACAACCTCGCCCATTTCGTCAATTCTCCAGATGCCTTCTTCCTCTGCTGAAAGGCAGTGCATACCAGATGAAATTATACGTGTATTATCTGCAGCATAAATGCTGTTACGAACAAGGGATGTCCAAGCATACGCTTCATACCTTGTCTTCGCTTCACTCATATCATTACACTCATTACCAAGGTCCCAAGAATGAATGTTTGGAATATCCTTAATAAGCGGAACAAGGCCTTGTATAAATCTGTTTGTCCACATAAGTGCTTCGGGATCCGTAATAATATTCTTGCCTTCAATTGCAGGGGGTACGAAAAGCCTGCCACTCATCCAACCTGTTACGATTGATACTATAAGCTTCATATCATATTTTTCTGCAATTTTGGCAAATTCCCTAAAATGCTCAACCATCTTAAAATCAATTCCGTTAGGGTTAGTATCAAGGGGTTGTTCATCCTCACCAATAACATATTCGCCAAAGTTACCATTTTGTGCATATAGTTTTTTTACAGGCTGGAAATCTCTCCATAACGGGAAAACGCGAAGATATTTTACACCTACTTCACGAAGCGCTCTTAAATCATCAACAACAACTGCACTATTCCATTTTTTCCACATATCAGTGCCTGATGCTGAATCCCAATAGTTTACACCAATCATAAATTCATTCATAGTAATACCACCTTTCATTAAAGATATTATATATGAATTTTGTTTTATAATATATAGACAATTCAACTTATAATTTGTAATATTCTACGATTGACAATGAAATGAAAAGTAAGTATACTAATAATATGGTGGTGAGAATATGGAAAAAATCGCTGTTGTAGATGTAAGTACAAAGGGAAATCAGCCGCTTTTAGTAACGGACGAATTTCTAATAGAGAAAAATAGGATTTTAAAAAATTCTAATATTCATTATCATACTTGTTATGAGTTTGAAATTGTACTTGATGGAAAGACAAAAACTCAAATTAACAATGAGATATTTGAAGGGAGAAGGGGGAATTTTTGGATATCTCTTCCCAATGATGTGCACGTTGTTAAACTTGATGGTGGAGAAGCTACAATACTAAACATAAAGTTTGAGGAGGGGCTTCTGCCAGGAAATATGTATGATTTTTTCGATGTCGTACAGTCGCGTCTTTACGGAAGTCTTACTCAAAAACAGCTTGAGGATTTTCTGGAATTTGTTGAGTTTATAACAAAAAGCCACCTTGAGATGAGGTCTGAATTTAATAAAAAGAACTTCGGGAAAAGCTTTATAAGAATGCTTCTTTCATACATTGCAGACGCTTGTGAAGAAAACACAAAAAGCTTCGAGGATGTTATTTCCGAAGGGAAAATTTTTGAAGCAATCGACTATATAAAAAAGAACTTTAAAAGGCAAATTACTATTGGTGAAGTAAGCCTAAAAACAGGCTACACACCAAATTATTTCAGTACAAAATTTAAGGAAATAACGGGACGCTCTTTTGTAGATTTCGTTAATGAGGAGCGCCTTAGGTGTGCATACTACCTTTTAAGCTCCACTAATATGAATGTGGGGGAGGTAGCTGAATATGTGGGATATGACACAATTTCTTACTTTTCAAAGATGTTTAAAAAGTATTATTTTATCCCACCCTCCAAAGTCAGAAACATATGCTAATAAAAAAGCAATCTCTATGAGATTGCTTTTTTATTAGCATATGTTTCCAAAAATGTTATAACATCACTTTTGATGGAATTAATAAGTTACTTTTAGTTTTCTTCTGTAAGCTGTGATGTATAAAGCTCATAATAATATCCATGCTGTTCCATTAGCTCATCGTGACTGCCTGATTCGGCAATTTTTCTGTGTGCAATATACATAATTCTGTCACAATTTTTAATTGTTGAAAGACGATGTGCAATGATAAATGAGGTTCTTCCCTTTAAAAGAGAGTTAAGGCCCTGCTGTACCAAAAGCTCTGTCTTGGTATCTATTGCAGACGTTGCCTCATCAAGGATAAGCACCTTCGGGTCTGAAAGAAGCGTTCTTGCAAAGCTAATAAGTTGTCGCTGACCTGCAGAAAGTGTTCCGCCCTGTTCATTTATCTGTGTGTAATACCCATCCGGAAGTTCTATAATAAAGTCGTGTGCACAAACTGTTTTAGCGGCACTTATAACCTCTTCATCAGTGGCATCAAGCTTTCCGTATCTTATATTATCCATTACAGTACCTGCAAAAATAAACGAATCCTGAAGCATCATGCCCATTTGCTGACGAAGGGATTTTAACTTAACGCTATG
>CAZYYT010000086.1:4587-8203 GCA_964651775.1 uncultured Oscillospiraceae bacterium
ATCAATAGTGATTGTACCTGACTTAATATCATAGAAGCGTGCCAAAAGGTTTACAACAGTTGTTTTGCCTGCACCTGTAGGTCCAACAAGTGCGATTGACTCACCGGCATTAACGTGCATATCAAAATTATCAAGAATTGGGCGACCATCCTCATATTCAAATACTATATTATTAAAGTCAACATAACCTGTTACTGGGGGAAGGTCTACAGCATCATCGACATCAGAAATACTACAAGGCTCATCCATAATTTCAAATATACGCTCTAAGTAGGAAACAGTGTTTACAATGCTGTTGTAAAGAGCACCAAGGTTTTGGATAGGCTGCCAGAATCTGCCGCAGTATGATGCCATTGCAAGAATAACACCGACCTTGATGCCACCAATTCCAACACCTACTACGTAAAGAAGAATGGTAACAATCGTTGATATGACTCTTATAGTAGGCCACATAAGGTATACAAGCTTTGCAAACCTCATCTGTGTTTTTCGGCAATCATCAGCCATCTTTTGCGCTATTTCAATATTCTTAGGCTCACGGTCAAAGGACTGTGTAACCTTCATACCATCGATGCTTTCTTGATAATATGCATTGATGTTTGATGCTTTATTTGATGCTAAAATGCTTGCGTGGCGCTGTGGTGATTTAATTAAAAAAAGGAATATCAAAAACGGGATAAGGCCAACGAGTACAATCCCCGTGAGGTTTATGTTTGACATAAGCATAAAGCCTAAAATAAATACCAGGCTTATAACTTCAAGAATTATGTTTATAATACCGTTTGCAAAAAAGTCGGCAACGTTATTTATATAGTTAACAAGACGAACAAGAATTTTGCCGTGTGGCCTTGTATCGTAAAAATCAAACGGAAGCTCCTGCAAATGTGCGAATAAGTCCGTTCGCATATCATATACAATTTCTTGCCCTGTTATTGCACTGATTAAAGAACGCTTTCGGTTGCATATTGTTGAGATTATAATTAGCACAAGGTTTATAGCACTTATTATAAAAAGACCCCACACATCCTTTTTAGCAATGCACTCATCAATCATAATCATAAATAGATACGGCATTGACTGAATGCAAAGAATTGATATTACACTATACAAAAGTGCCTTAAGCATTTGCTTTTTAAAGCGTGATATGTAAACAAAGCTTCGTTTTAAGTGACTTATGTTAAAGGGTGATTCAAGCGTTTCGTCTACATCGTAGGTATTACGTTTCTTTTTAGTGCTTTCCGCCATGTTATTCACCCTCCTTCTCATTTGCAGTACCCTGCTGCAGGCAATAGATATCATAATAATATCCCTTGTTATTGAGAAGCTCGTTATGTGTGCCGCACTCTGCAACTGTGTTGTTATTAAGTACATAAATTCTGTCGGCATCCTTTACAGAAGATATGCGTTGTGCAACAATAAATGTTGTTTGTTTTCCCTTACGCTCTGCAAGGCGCGCCTGAATTTGTTTTTCAGTTTCCATATCAAGCGCAGATGTTGTATCGTCAAGTATTACAATAGGTGTTTCATAGGCAAGTGCACGTGCAAGCGCAAGACGCTGCTTTTGCCCACCCGAAAGGCCAACACCTTTTTCACCAATTACGGTATCGTAACCATCGGTTGTTCTTTTGATAAAGCTAGAAGCATCTGCCATAAGAGCGTATTCGTGAACCTTATCCTCACTCATATTAGTATTACCGTAGCTTATATTAGAGTCAATTGTATTAGAAAAGAGAAATACATCCTGCATTGAAATACCAATCTTACTTCTTAATTCCGTAAGGTCATAATCGCGCACATCGACACCATCGATTTTAACCGCACCACTTTGCACATCGAAAAAGCGTGACATAAGCAAACAAATAGTAGATTTACCGGAGCCTGTCGGCCCCATGATACCGATTGTCTGCCCAGGCCTTGCGTGGATATTTACATTATTTAGAACAGGGTGGTTTTCATACTTAAAGCAAACATTTCTGAAAACAACCTCACCAGGTTTTTCAACGTTGGGGTGGATACACTGGGGGGGGTTCTTAATCTCTGACTCCGAATAATAGAGCGTATAAACCTTTTGTGTTGAAGATATAAACCTTTGTGTATCATTAATTACAATACCTATAACATTAAGTGAATCGTTCATAAGCCAGTTAAGGTTGTAGAAAAGAAGAAATTCACCAAGCGTGATTTTCCCGTAGACTGCCATTAGTCCACCTACAAGAAGTACAACAATAAGTCCAACATTACCAATTAGGTTAACTATCGGGCCCATTCTACCCCATATAAGTGATGCATCGATGGCAGAATCACAATATTCACGATTAACAATATCAAATTTTTCTTTTTCAAACTCTTCACGAACGAATGCACGAACAACCCTGTTTGCAGAAATATTTTCCTGGGCGGTTGCATTAAGGTGGCTATTAGCCTCACGAAGGTTTTTATACATTGGTGCGGCTTTTTTTCTTATGTACATCAATATACCGCTATAAAATGGTGCAGTGATAAGAAGTATTGTAGCAAGCAACCAGTTTGTGCTATAGAAAATAATTATTCCCGCGGCAAACAAACCTATCGCGTAAACTGTATTTGAAAGAACCCATACAACGAAATGCTTTATCGCTTCAAGGTCACCGGTAAGGCGCATCATAATATCGCCGGTTCTTGTCTTTTTATAAAAACTGGGGGATAGCGTTGAGAGCTTTCTGTAAAGCTCATCACGAAGATTATACAGAATATCGCAGCCAGCTGATTCAAGGAAGTAGTCTTTAACAAATGCAAAAACTGCTACCAGAATCGATGTAATAAAAAACCACATCAAGTAGCTGTACGATTCCTCAGTAAAGTTTATTTTGCCACCAACGAAGACGGTATCAACAAACTTTGAAAGAAAGATCGGAGCAATTACAATTAATGGCATTAATATTAAATTATGTGCCACAAGCCCCGTAAAAAACTTTCTTTTACTGCCCTTCAAGTTTTCAAAAACCCATTTAATCTGATTCATGAAACCGCCCCCCTTAAATAAGGAAAAGTTTTAAGTTCCAACGTAGTTTAGCATTATAAATCTTCTTTGTCAACCCCTTTTGGGAAAATAGATTAAAAAAACTCGATGGCTTTAAAAACCACCGAGTTTTTGCTTAGAAATCAGCACATTATACTTCTTAATTTAGGTTCTAGATCAACAGGGGATACACCTTCAAATGGGATTTCTCCATAGAGCGCTTTTACAAAAGCCTTTTGCGCTTCATCATTTGGTGAATAGATATTAATGTAGGTGTTTGCACCTGCCATTATATCATAGCCAATGTAGGGATAGCCCATTGACATACCGATTGATTTTTCGTTACCTTCACCAAAGGCCCAACAGTATGTTTCCATAACATCACCATAAAACGATGGCATACCCATCGGTCTGTGTGGTGCAATATAGCCTGCATATATAATTAGGTCATAGTTTTCAACTACGTTAGTGAAAAGTGCATGACGCTCCTCATATGTGTGACCGTTTTCGTTTAGATTATTGGAAAGTAAAACTTCGGCACCATGCTTTTCAAATTCTGCCTTCATAGTTTTAAGGTAATTAATGGTTTCAGGCCAATTTGAGGAGCAAACAATAGCA
>CAZYYT010000087.1:0-8147 GCA_964651775.1 uncultured Oscillospiraceae bacterium
CTATTCAAAGGTCAAAGCGGTTATTCTCGGGCAGGACCCTTATCACGAGCCGGGGCAGGCACACGGAATGGCATTTTCCGTTAAGCCTGGGGTTACAATCCCTCCTTCTCTGCTTAATATGTATAAGGAGCTTAATCGTGAGCTTGGCTTAACAATTCCAAACACCGGATATCTTATGGAGTGGGCCGAGCAGGGCGTGCTTTTGTTAAATACTGTACTTACTGTGCGTGAGGGTGAGGCTAACAGCCATCAGAATAAGGGGTGGGAAATTTTCACCGATGAGATTATTAAGGCGCTTAACTGTCGCGCTGATGGCGTAATCTTTCTTCTTTGGGGAAACAATGCCCGCAAAAAGGTGGAACTTATTACAAATCCTCAGCATTATGTTTTAGAGGCGGCACATCCAAGCCCGCTTTCAGCTTCACGAGGATTTTTCGGATGCGGTCATTTCAAGAAAACAAATGAGATTTTAATATCTCAACTAAAATCTCCAATTGATTGGCAAATAAAATAACTTAAGGGGGAGCCACTGGACTTCCCCTTTTTTTAATATTCTGCATTAAGTCCGTAGCTTTTTAAAGTATCAACCACTGCCCGTACATCCCCGTCTGTCGTTATGGGCTTCGGCAATGTGTTTTCCATGATGAGAGCATCGTATCTAGAACCCGCAAAATTATGATACTTTAAAACCTTAACTTTTGTTATGCCCTTAAGCTTTGACAAAAATTCACCTATTTTATTGACCTGATCATCATTATACCCTACAACAAGCGGGTATCTTACCTCAATTTTACAGCCTTTATCAGATAGATATTTAATATTATCAAGAATAATGCTATTGCTTTGTCCTGTGCATTTTTTGTGCACTTTTTCGTCAATTGCTTTTATATCATACAAAAATTTATCTGCATATGGAATAATAGCTTCTAAGGTCTCCCTTTTTACAAATCCGCATGTATCAATATAAACACTTATGCCTCTTTTACGCAGCTGTTTAGAAAGATCCAATACAAAGTCTGGCTGCATAAGGCACTCTCCACCGGAAAGCGTTACTCCACCACCACTATTTTCGTAAAAATCCATATCCTCTGAAAGCTCATCCGCCAAGGTATGTACATCATATTCTTGCCCAAAGGTTACGATTGCCTCTGTCGGGCAGGTTTTTTCGGTTTCTTCATTTACAATTCCTTTACAGGTGCCACATTTTATACATTTTTCAACAAAGAATGCCGTTTGCCTTTCAAAGGAAATGCTTTCCGGGTTGTGACACCACACGCACTTTAGTGGGCACCCCTTTAAAAACACTGTCGTGCGGATTCCGTCACCATCGTGAATTTCCATTCTTTTTATTCCTGATATTAACCCTTTCATTTTACAGACCTCTCTATAAATTCATCTTTTTCTTTTTCTGTTAGTGTTGAGAATAATACATTCCATCCACACAGTCTTACCTGCAAGTTCGGGTATTCTTTTGGGTTTTTCTTTGCCTTCATCAAAATATCCGTATCTAAAACATTGTACTGCACGGAAAATCCACCCAATTTAAAATACGTTTTCAAGGTAGAAACAAGCGCATTTATACCATTTTCCCCCTGCACAGAAGATTTATGCAGGTCAATATCTACAATAACCCCGTTTGGCGTTTGTGAAGTATCTATTTTGGTCACTGACAGAAGATGTGCAGTTGCGCCCTTTTTATCTGTGCCAAAGGTAGCCGACGTATTTTGCGAAAGTGTTTCCCCTGACAATCTTCCGTCAGCAGAGGCGGCTGTTTTTTCGCCAAGCTCCCAGCGCCAATCAATAGAAAAGAAACCTACTCTGTATTTTCCGCCCTTTACATTTGGTCTGCCGCTTACTAAATTTATGACAAAAGCGGAAATATCCTGTGCCATATCATCAGTCCTTTTTTCACCTGTGCCAAATTTATCAAATTTATTTTTAGCAGTATGGCGAAGCACATCTTCCATTTGCCAGTTGTTTTTAAGAATTTCAGTAAGCTCACTAATAGTGTGTGTTTTATCTTCAAACACAATTTTTCTGATTGCTTCCAAAGAATCAACCGCCGTTGCAAGACCTACTGCATTAAGTGAAGAATTCGTGTACTTAGCACTGTTATCGCAATATATATCTCCAGCATTATTTAATGAAGAGGTGTATGTTGACGACAAAAAGGGTGCCGAATGTATATTTATATACTCCTTCTCGTAGAAGTCTGTTATCTTTATAGCACATTCACACATATACTCAAGCTGACGCCCAAACTCAAAATAAAGCTCCTCATATGTTTTGAAGTTAGGTTCGTTTTCTTTTCCTATAAGCTTACCCGTAATCATATCCCTGCCGCCATTTATCGCAAGCTCAAGCGCTTTGGGAATATTAACCTTTGCATTACAAGAGCAGGTGATCTCATTATTTGCTCCACATTCATAGCAACCCACAACATGATAGTTGGTCGCATCACTACGCTCTGCCCCAATATTTATTAGAGATTCAATAATTCTCTTATCAGACATAAAAACAATACTGTTATTTCCGTCTACTACACCTCTGAAAGCCTCATTAAGAACATCCTCATTCATATTATCGGAATAAAGAATATGAAGCTTTGTATTACTTGTGTCTATTTTTTTATACGCATCTAAAAATACATATGTGAGCTCATTTGCTAGGCTATTGCCGTTTATATCTGTGCCACCAAGCGCAAACGGAATATTGGAGGGCGCATCGAGTTTATCTATTTCATAAATATAGCTCTCTATTAAAGCCTTCGCGTTTCCTTTATCTTCATTTAGATAAAATGGATAATAAAGTGAATCCACCCTACCAAGTGTTCTTAAATATGTACCTTCAAACATATGCTGAAGTGCATAGTACACAATGGATGTCTGAAGTGCTTCAAAAAGATTTGACGGGGCATTTTTTGTTAAATTTAATAAACCTTGTGCCATCTGCATTCTGCCACATTCTTCTGCTGTTTTGGAGCATCGGTGCATAAACCTTATTGCAGCATCGTAAATCCTTTTTAGATTTTCGAAAAAGCGTTTACTTTTTTCACTCTTATCTGACTTCACATAGTATTCATCAAGTGCACCACGAAGCCCTACAATACCTAAGGAAATTACCCTTTCCCAATCTGCATTGGTGTGGCTTATATCATATCTTCCCGAATAAGCCATTGACTTTATGCCTTCTTTAAATTCGCCATCTTCAATTTCTGCATCAAACCTTTTTGCCCTTTTTGAAATTATAATATCCATAATCCCTGCACAATTTACTTTAACAAAAAATGTGCTTTCCTTGGGAATTGTGATTTCACAATTATCAAGCATAAACTCGATAATATCGCAATCATTTCTAAGAATATCCGATTCATCTTTTTTGTCAAGTTTTGTTTCTGCAAATAATAGGATTTCGTTTCTTGTAAGTGGCATATACAATCACCTCATTTGTATTATATGTTTCTCTTGTTGTACTTGCAATAGTATTAAATGATATTTTATATTTTTCGAAACTATTATCTTGAATATTTTGATTTTAATTGATATAATATTATACAAATAAAAATATTGAGGTATATATATGCAGAAAATTGATATTACAGTGAACACCCTTTACATAAATAAAATGATTAGCGTTATAAAATCAAAAATGACAAGTTTTCATAAACCGAATCTTGTAAAGGATAGGCATTGTGATGCTCTTATATTTATTTTAAACGGAAGTTGTACATACAAATTTGATGACGGGTGCGAGTTTACCGTGGCAAAAGGGGATATTTTATACCTTGCCCATCACGCAGTTTACACGATGTATATACACACCGATGACTATACTGTTATATTTTGCGATTTCGAGTTTGATTGTGACAAAAAAAGGCTTTGTGGTGTATTTACACCTAAACTGAGTCTTGAAGCAGAGAACAGTTTTTATAAGCTTTTAAACGCATATAAGCATCCGTCAAAGCATAGCTTTACCGAATGTTTGTCAACACTATACACTATTTACGGAATTGTTTTGAAATCTGCAACACGTGAATATACAAATCAAATCACCAAAAGTAAAGCCGAGGATATAAAAAGATGTATTGATTCTAGTTTTCGAGATGCAGAGTTCTCTATTAGTACACTTTCCGAAAATATTGGAATAAGTGAGGTTTATTTGAGAAAGCTTTTTAAAGCGCAATATGGTATATCTCCATCGCATTATATATCCTCGGTCAGGATAAATAATGCTAAAAGCCTTATGATTTATCCCTTTATATCGTTAGAAGAATGTGCCCTGCAAAGTGGGTTTACAACGCTTCAGTACTTTTGCAGGGTTTTTAAAAAAGAAATGGGCATAACGCCCGGTAAATACAGAAAAAAACTGGGTGACTAATCAAACAGTCACCCAGTTTTCTTATTGTTCTTCTTTTTTCTTTTTCTGAATCATTGTGTTAACTTTTTCAAATGCTACGGGGATGTAGTCGATAAGCTTATCGAGTGGGGTGTTGTTTGACGATACGGGAATAAGCTTAATCTGATCCGATGATACTACCAAAAAACCGATTGGTGAAATAGAAACACCTGCACCGCTACCACCACCAAATGTTTGCTTATCTGATTTTTCGCCCGGAAGATCACTACCACCTACCGCAAAGCCAAAGCCAACCTTTGATACCGGAATAATAATTGTTCCATTATTTGTTTCAACGGCGTCACCAATAATTGTGTTGACATCAACCATACCCTTAATGTTTTCCATAACCGTGCTCATTAGATTGTTAATTGGATGTTCTCCCATTATACTTCCTCCTTAAGTTTTAACTTAATTAATGCTAATGCAATAATAATAATATAAACAATTCGTGTAGATAGTATGCACCCTAAAGAAACATTAAAATAGCATTCGTTAAAATTAGGATTAATTTGGATTTGTGGCTTGTCCATTTTTGTTATATGTGATACTGCTGATGTTAGTCCGCATACATTTGCCCAAAGCAAACCTGTGCTTACAGCCGTTATAGCCGCATCGCCTGTTCCGAAATTAATATTTATTTTAACGTCCCTCAATTTTACATACTTTTTTGTAAGCTTCGTCGTTACCCTATAAATTTTTGTAAAGCTTTTAATTTTTTGGGTAAAGGACTTTGTGTCTTTTTCAAACTTTTCTTTATTTATTTCTTCATTACTGCTTTTTTTCGTCACCACCTTTTTTATAGGTATGCCCAAAAGCTTTATTTTTAGCCTGATATCCCTATTGTTTAAGCTTATCTCCACACAAACAGGGATAATAAGGATAAATGTAATAACCAAGAGTACAGCTATTAAAATAATCAATTAAGCATTCATCTCCGTACTGTCGTTTATTTCCTCTATGTTTTCTGCATCGCTTTCATTTTCACCAATGAATTCTTCGATTATATCCTTTTTAGCTTCCATCTGCACTTCCTCAAGCACCTGCTTTTCTGGAAGTGGTGGCAAATCCTCAAGTGATTTTAAACCAAAGCACCTTAAAAATTCCTGTGTTGTTCCGTAGAGAATGGGCCTACCGGGTGTTTCTGCCCTGCCAAGCTCATCAATAAACCCCCTCTCCAAAAGACGAGCTACCGAGTATGAGCAATCCACCCCACGGATAAAGTCCATCAAACCCTTTGTAACTGGCTGATTATAAGCAATAATAGAAAGCGTTTCAAGTGCTGCTGATGAAAGACCGGACTGCTTTTTTATTTGGCTTACCTTTTTTATATATTCAAAGCAATCAGGGTTTGAGCACATCTGTATACAGTCATCAATTTCTATAATCTGAATACCCCTTTTGTCTTCCTCATACCTCTTTTTGATGTTTGTATATGCTTCACGCACCTCATCTTCATGCACCTCAAGTGCCTGTGCAATACGCTCTATCTCCACTGCTTCTCCAAGGGAGAATAAAATGGCTTCAACAGCACACTCAATATTCTTCCCTAAGGTCAAGTTCCACATCGTTTTCACCCCGCTGACAATATAGCTTTTCACCCTTAAGTAAAACAACCATTATATTTTCTTTTATAAGCTCTAATATAGCAAGAAAGGTCGCCACATACTCCCCACGCACCCTAAGGCCTTCAAAAAGTGATTCAAATGTAACCTTTCCACCATTTTTAACTTTATCAATAACGCTTTTTGAAGCATTTCTTACAGAATAGTTTGTCCGCCCGATAATACTCTTAAAGCTTTTAGGGTCAATCGGTTTTTTAGAGTCACTTCTGTCTATCACTGCAAAGAATGCTTCAAACAGCTTTCCTATAGGTATAAGCTTATTATCTGACTTTACCTTGGGAAAGTCAAGTGGCTCCGACCCTCTAAAACACACAAGCTCCATCTTGTGCTGACGAACATCCATATGTTCTGCAATTTCTTTATACCTTTTGTACTCTTCAAGCCTGTCGGCAAGCTCTTGACGTGGATCCTCCTCTTCCTCATCATACTTTGGAAGAAGCATCTTTGACTTAATCATAAGAAGGTTTGATGCCATTACGATAAAATCACCGCTAAGTTCCATGTCAAGGCTTTGCATATGCGAAATATACTCAAAATACTGCTCTGTAATAAGTGAAATAGGTATATCACAAATGCTTACTTTATTTTTACTGATAAGATGCAAAAGCAGGTCCAAAGGGCCTTCAAATGCCTCCGTCTTAAAAGTTAACTCACTCATAATTTTCCGCCTATACTAATATACTTACAATCCACTCAAACAGTTTAACCCACGCACTATAAAGTGGATTTATGAAAATTCCTAAAATTTTTCCCAGAATACCTGTAAGTGATAATATCATAAGTACGGGAAAGCCAAAATGTTCAAACTGCATAAGCTTCATATGGTTTTCATTTGAAAGAAACATCGCAAGTATCTTGCTTCCGTCCAGTGGCGGTATAGGTATGAGATTAAACACTGCAAAGCCAATGTTTACTACTGCAAGCTGAACGAAAACCTGATATATAAACTCCGTTATAAAGTTTGGGAACGGAATGAATATGAAAACATAATAAACTGCCGCAATTATTGTTGATAAAAATGTAAGTGCAATGTTTGAAAGTGGCCCTGCAAATGATACAAGGGCAGTGTCACGCTTACGGTCACGAAAATACATTGGGTTTATCGGCACGGGCTTTGCCCAACCAAAACCGAAAAGCACCATACAAAGTGCACCCCACTTATCAAGATGCTTAAGTGGATTAAGTGTTAATCTGCCACTGTATTTTGCAGTAGGGTCACCAAGTTTATATGCCACATATCCGTGCGAAAATTCGTGAACTGATATGGCCGTAAAAAGCACTATAAAACGTGCAAGAACATCTGTAATACTGTTAACCAATCTACATTACCACCTTTTTGTATTTCATTTATTATAATACCACATTTTTCATATGATTGTCAATTTAATATTAACGTATAAATATGAATAGAAAATTACTATTTAATGAATTTTGAAAAAAGCCTTTACATAACGAGTTATTTTATGGTAATATAGGATTTAGATTTTTTAGTATAAATTAAGGAATGATTTCATGATTAACGATAAAAAAGTCATATTTTCAGGCATTCAGCCCTCAAGTGACTCAATAACACTTGGAAATTACCTTGGTGCACTTAAGCATTGGGTAAATCTTCAAGATGATTATAGCTGCATATTCAGTGTGGTTGACCTTCATTCAATCACTGTCCGTCAGGAGGCTTCGCGTCTTAGAAAGAACACACTTTCTCTTTTGGCGCAGTATCTTTCTTGTGGGCTTGATGATAAAAAGAATATTCTTTTTATTCAAAGCCATGTAAGCGCGCATGCAGAGCTTGCCTGGATACTTAACTGCTACACGCAGATGGGTGAATTAAGCCGAATGACGCAGTTTAAGGATAAATCACAAAAGCACCCGGAAAATATTAACGCAGGGCTTTTCACTTATCCTGTTTTGATGGCTTCTGACATTCTTCTTTATCAGGCTGACCTTGTGCCCGTTGGTGTTGACCAAAAGCAGCATCTTGAAATTACAAGGGATATTGCAATCCGTTTTAATAATCTTTACGGTGATGTTTTTACCGTTCCCGATGCATACATTCCCCAAAAGGGTGCCGGTGCCAAGATTATGAGTCTTCAAAACCCCACAGTAAAAATGTCGAAGAGTGAC
>CAZYYT010000088.1:0-8131 GCA_964651775.1 uncultured Oscillospiraceae bacterium
AAACAGATTCCCAATGGAAATCTGTTTTTATTTAGTTTTTAAGGCTGTGCATAGGTGCAGGAATTCTGCCACCTCTAGCTATAAATTCACTACAACCGAATCTATTTACGGGCATTACGGGGCCGGTACCTAAAAGGCCACCAAACTCAACTATATCCCCAACTTTTTTACCTGGTGCAGGAATAATACGAAGCGCTGTTGTTTTGGTATTAATTACACCTATAGAAACCTCATCAGCAAGAATACCCGATATTGTTTCTGCAGATGTATCACCGGGAACAACAACCATATCTATACCGACAGAGCAAACGCTGGTCATTGCTTCAAGCTTTTCAAGTGAAAGCGAACCTCTCTTAACTGCTTCAATCATACCTGCATCTTCACTTACGGGGATAAACGCACCACTTAAACCACCGACATAAGACGACGCCATAACACCGCCCTTTTTAACTGCATCATTTAAAAGTGCAAGTGCTGCCGTTGTACCGGGCGCACCACAGCTTTCAAGACCCATCTCTTCAAGAATATATGCAACGCTATCACCAATAGCAGGGGTTGGAGCAAGGGATAAATCTACTATACCTGTTTGTGCATCAAGTCTCTTTGCTGCTTCTGTTGCAACGAGCTGACCCATTCTTGTTATTTTAAAAGCTGTCTTCTTTATTGTATCGGCAACAACACCAAAGTCTTCACCTTTAACCTTTTCAAGTGCTTTCTTAACAACACCGGGGCCACTTACACCAACATTTATTACACATTCGCCCTCGCCTGTTCCATGAAAAGCGCCTGCCATAAATGGATTATCTTCAACTGCATTTGCAAATACAACAAGCTTTGCACAAGCAAAACCATCATCCTCTGCTGACATTTCTGCAGTCCTTTTAATAATCCTTCCCATATGTGCAATTGCATCCATCGATATACCTGCTTTTGTTGATGCAACATTTACGCTTGAACAAATTTTCTTTGTTGTACAAAGTGCTTCAGGGATTGTTTCAATAAAATCATAGTCACCCTTTGTATATCCCTTTGGAACAAGTGCCGAATAACCACCTATAAAGTTAACACCTGTTGTTTCTGCGGCCCTGTCAAGCGCCTTTGCAAACCTAACATAATCGCCACAAGACTGTGCTACAATAGAAATAGGTGTAACAGAAATTCTTTTGTTTATAATAGGAATTCCATATTCACTTTCAATATTTTCGCCGACGGAAACAAGCTTTTCGGCTAGCCTTGTTATCTTATCATAAACCTTTTCTGAAGCCCTGCTTGAATCCTCACCGATACAATCCAAAAGAGAAATGCCCATCGTAATTGTACGGATATCAAGATGCTCGTTATCTATCATATTGATAGTTTCCATTATTTCAAAAGGATTTATCATTTAATTTAGTCATTCCTTTTCATTATATTCTGTGCATTGAGTTAAAAACCTGCTCATGACGCATGTTTATCCTCTGCCCTAATTTCTCACCAATTGCTTTAAGTTCTAGAGATGCCTGCGAAAATTTTATATCTGCATCTTTAAAATCAACATGCATAACCATAAGAAAGCAGTCATTATCTGTTGTTTGAGAAATGTCCACAATATTTATTTTGTGTGATGCAAGAAAGGTGCTGACATGTGCGATTATTCCAACACTGTCAGCACCGATTACAGTTATAATCGATTTCATAGAAATCCTCCGTAAGAATTATTTTGCCTTATTCTTCAACCCGTCAATACATTTTCCACATACATTTTTGTCCATATATAAATATACGTCATTTGTGTCACCACAGAAAACGCAGGAAAGTTCATATTTTTTAAGAATTATACTTTCGCCTTCAACAAAAATTTCCAGAGAATCTCTTTCTTCGATGTTTAGATTTCTTCTAAGCTCAATAGGAAGTACGATTCTTCCAAGCTCATCAACCTTTCTTACTATACCTGTTGCTTTCATTGATTATCACCTCCTTGTTTTTACATATAATAACATATTTTCCTTATAATAGTCAATAATTTTTTTAATTTATTAACATTTAGTTTACATTATCATCCCCTATATAAATTTATTTTTCTTAAGGTTGATTTATTAAGTGGTTTGTGATACAATATTTATTATTTTATATAGCGAGGACGATTATACATGGCAATAAAAAAACAAAAGCTACCTGTGATACCTACACGTGGATTTGTAATCTTCCCCGGTACAGTGTTTCACTTTGATGTAGTACGAAAAAAAAGCTTAACAGCAATTGAAAGTGCGATAGCAAATGATGGGCTTATCTTTTTGGGTTGGCAAAAAAGCGACTCCCTTGAAGAGCCAACAACAAAGGATATTCACGAATTTGGAACAATTGCAAAGATTCGTCAAGAAATAAAGCTTCCCGAGGGTGGGTCAAGAGTGCTTGTTGAGGGTGTTTCCCGCGGAAAACTTAACACGCCTTTATTAACTGATGAAATGTTTGCCGCAGAAATAACCTTTAGGAATTCAAGCACAACAAATTTATCATCTGAGGAGTATTCTGCATTTTTAAACCAGATACATATTTTGATTGGTGAATTTATTGAGTTTAATCCAAAGCTTGCGTCTGAATCATTTCTAAAGGATATGCCAGAAGATAACCCCTCTGAACTTTGTGATACTGTAGCGGAAAATCTTATAAGAAACAATACAGATAAGCAAACGCTTTTATCTATAACGAATGTAAAAACAAGGCTTCTTAAACTGCTTGATTTTTTGGCCCAGGAGCTAAAGGTGCTTGATATTGAAAGCATCATATCTTCAAAGGTAAAAGAGCAAATGGAAGAAAACAATCACGATTACTACCTTCGTGAGCAACTTAAAATTATAAGAGCAGAGCTTGGCGACTTGGGTGATGATGAAATCACCTCAATTAAAAATCAAATTGATAGCATTGCTCTTCCAGACGATGTTTATGAAAAAGCACAGCGTGAGATAATAAATCTTGAACGCCTTGCCCCAACATCACCTGAAGGTGCTATTTCAAGGCATTATTTAGAGGTTATCACAAAACTTCCATGGGACAGACAGTCCATTTTAAATGATGATATATCTCTTTCAAAACAGATTTTAAATGATAGCCACTACGGAATGGAAAAGGTTAAAGAAAGAATAATAGAGCAACTTGCCGTAATATCCCGCACACAAAATTCTTGTGGAAGCATTTTGTGCCTTTTGGGTGCGCCGGGCGTTGGTAAAACTTCAATCGGCAAATCAATTGCTGAAGCAACGGGTAGAAAATATGTAAGAATAAGTCTTGGTGGTATGCATGATGAGGCTGAGCTTCGCGGGCACAGAAAAACCTATATCGGCGCTATGCCGGGTAGAATTATAAATGCACTAATTGAAGCAGGCACAAATAACCCCGTAATACTTCTTGATGAAATTGATAAAATAAGCTCTGACTATAAGGGCGACCCTGCTTCTGCTCTTCTTGAGATACTTGATGGTGAGCAAAATAAATTCTTTAGAGATAATTTTTTAGAGGTTGGTTTTGATTTGTCAAACGTTCTTTTTGTTGCAACTGCAAATTCTATGGACACCGTACCTTCCCCACTTATCGATAGACTTGAGGTTATTGAGCTTTCAAGTTATACAGACGTGGAAAAGTATTCAATTGCAAAAAAATATCTTATTCCAAAACAGCTTTCAAAGCACGCACTTACAAGTAAAGAGCTTAAAATTAACGATTCTGCAATAAACAAGCTTATTTGTGACTACACGCGTGAATCGGGTGTGCGTAATTTAGAAAGGGAAATCGCAACAATTTGCAGAAAAGCAGTTATATCTCTTGAAGAAAACAAAACATCTAAAATATCTGTAACAGAGAAAAACTTAAGTGAGTTTTGCGGTCCTGAAAAACATCTTCGTGATTTTATAGACACAAAACCGAACGTAGGCATTGTTAATGGCCTTGCGTGGACACGTGTTGGTGGTGAAATACTTCAGTGTGAGGCTTTAGTAATAGATGGAACAGGTAAAATACAAATTACAGGTAAGCTCGGTGAAGTTATGACTGAATCGGCGCAAACTGCAGTAAGCTTTGTTCGCAGTATAGCTGATAAATATGGTGTTGATAAGAAATTTTACAAGAATAAGGATATACATATTCACTTCCCTGAGGGTGCAGTTCCTAAGGATGGCCCAAGTGCAGGTATTACAATAGCTACAGCCGTTTTAAGCGCACTTTCAAATATTCCGGTAAGAAACAATATAGCAATGACGGGTGAAATTTCACTTCGCGGAAGGGTACTTCCTATTGGCGGATTAAAAGAAAAAATACTTGCTGCTTACAGACTTGGTATTAATGAAATTATTATTCCCGAGCAAAATAAAAAGGATTTGTACGAAATACCAAAAAACATAATAAGTAACATAAAAATACATACTGTAATAGAATGTAAAAACGTGCTTGATATTTCTCTTGTAAAACCAAAATTAAGCTTAAATACCGAAGCTAACGCAAATGAATGCTTAATTGAAAGGAAAAATGATTATGAATATTCACAATGTTGATCTGACGATATCTGCAGTATCACCTAAGCAATACCCCGAGACTGTTTTTCCTGATATTGCATTTGCGGGAAGAAGTAATGTTGGAAAAAGCTCATTTATAAATAAAATGCTTAACAGAAAAAGCCTGGCAAGAACAAGCTCAAAGCCCGGCAAAACTGCAACAATTAATTTTTATAATATTGACGACACGATTAATTTCGTGGACCTTCCCGGTTATGGTTATGCAAGCGTAAGTAAGGATGAAAAGAAAAAATGGGGCAATATGATCCAAATGTACCTTAATACGAGAGATACACTAAGATGCACAATACTCCTTGTCGATGCACGCCATAAGCCCACAAAAGAAGATATTGCGATGCTTAACTATATAAAGTATCGTCACGGATATGTTTTTGTTGTTGCAACAAAATGCGACAAAATTTCAAAAACTAAATTAAGCGACCATCTTAATGATATTTATTACACACTTAATTTAAGTGACGACGATATTTTGATGCCATTTAGTTCTGAAACAGGCTTTGGAAGAGATGACATCTGGGATGCAATTTACGAAATTTGTGTAATTGAATAATTCATAAAATTAATCACATAATATTTTCAAGGAGTGATTAATTTTATGAATTATAAAGGTTCCAAAACAGAACAGAATCTGCTTGCTGCGTTTGCAGGTGAATCACAGGCGAGAAATAAATACGCATATTTTGGTTCAGTAGCAAGGAAGAACGGCTATGAGCAGATTGCCACACTTTTCGAGGAAACTGCAAATAATGAAATGCAACATGCAAAGCTTTGGTTTAAGGCACTTGGTCTTCTTGGAAATACCAGTGAAAACCTTCTTGCTGCAGCAGAAGGCGAAAATTATGAATGGACAGAGATGTACAGGGAATTTGCTGAAGATGCTGAAAAAGAAGGTTTTACTGCACTTGCGCAACAGTTCCGTGGGGTAGCAGAAATAGAAAAATCACACGAGCAACGCTTTAGAGCACTTCTTCAAAATGTTGATACAAATAAAGTATTTGAAAAATCCGAAGAAACAATGTGGATATGCCGCAACTGTGGTCACATTGTATTTGGTAAAAAAGCACCTGAGGTATGCCCTGTTTGTTTCCATCCGCAAGCCTTTTTTGAGGTCAAAAAAGAAAACTATTAAAAAAAGCTCTTACAGCAATTTCTGTAAGAGCTTTTTGTTATGCAAAAATACCTTCAAGGTTTTTTCGTATTGCTGATATAAATTCTTTAGAATTAACAACTGTTGGAGTCTCACCCTCCCAAAGGCCTGCAAGGTCTTTAGTTAATGTACCACCCTCAATTGTTTTGATACAAGCTTTTTCAAGTGCTAAAGCAAACTCACAAAGCTCTTTTGTTTCATCAAGCTCACCACGTTTATTAAGTGCACCTGACCAAGCAAAGATTGTTGCAATTGGGTTTGTTGATGTTTCTTCACCTTTAAGATACTTATAGTAGTGTCTGGTAACAGTACCATGCGCCGCCTCATACTCATAGTTTCCATCGGGGCTTACAAGCACAGATGTCATCATAGCAAGTGAACCAAAGGCTGTTGAAACCATATCACTCATAACATCGCCATCATAGTTTTTACAAGCCCAGATATACCCACCTTCACTTCTTATAACACGTGCAACTGCATCGTCAATAAGTGTGTAGAAATACTCTATACCAAGCTTCTCAAACTTTGCCTTGTATTCTTTTTCATAGATATCTTGAAAGATAAGCTTAAATGTCTGATCATACTGCTTTGAAATGGTGTCTTTTGTTGAAAACCAAAGATCCTGCTTTGTATCTATTGCATATTTAAAACAAGAGTGAGCGAAAGAAATAATTGAGCTATCTTTATTGTACTGACCTTGGATAACACCACCACATTCAAAATCATAAATGGTCTGGCGTGATTCTTTTCCATCCTCTGTTGTAAATACAAGCTCTGCCTTACCCTTCTCGGTTGTTCTGAATTCAGAAGCCTTATAAACATCACCATACGCGTGACGAGCAATTGTAATAGGCTTTTTCCAGCTTTTTACGATGGGGTTAATTCCTTTTACAAGAACAGGTGCGCGAAATACTGTACCATCCAAAATAGCACGAATTGTTCCATTAGGGCTTTTCCACATTTCTTTAAGGTTATATTCTTCCACACGCTGTGCATTGGGTGTAATGGTTGCGCACTTTACACCTACACGATGTTTCTTTATGGCTTCACCTGCTTCAAATGTAACCTTGTCATTTGTTTCATCTCTGTGTTTAAGTCCAAGATCATAATACTCTGTCTTTAATTCTACAAAAGGTAAAATAAGTTCATCCTTAATCATTTGCCAGAGAATTCTGGTCATTTCGTCTCCATCCATCTCGACAATACAATTTTTCATCTGTATTTTAGCCATTGTTTCTCATCCTTTCAGCGTAATAATTCATAAGACATCCATCAAGAATAATCTGTCTTTCATCATCTGTAAGCTCAGAGATATTGAGCTTGATTTCTGTTTTATTTCCGTTTTTATCTATTACATAGCCCTTTGCAGTTTCCTGTGCATTCTTAATAATTTCTCTTATACCGGGAACGAAAACGTAATCACCATCACTATAGTTAAATTCTGTATCCTTATCTATAGTGAATGGCAAAATTCCCCAGTTTATACAGTTTGAACGGTATCTCTTAGTTGCATATTCATAGCATATGTTACCAAGACCGCCAAGAACCCTCTGGCAACTTGCCGCCTGCTCACGCGCTGAACCATCACCGGGCTTTTTAGCAAATATACAAGAGCCAAACTGTGTTTTGTTATATAGCTCTTCCCCACCAAAATCTTTGAGAACATCAATGATTTCCTGCGAGATATTTCCATTTCTTCTTTCGGTTTCACTATCACGAATTGCCTTGCTTCTTTCAACATATTCAGGAACACGTCTTGAAAGTGCAAACTCGGAAAGTCTTAACGGGTTTGAACGATAGCTTGATGTTTCACCTGAAGGGATAAGCTCATCAGTTGTAGTAACATCATCAAAAATTACTGCTGCAAGCTTTAAAAGAACATTTTCTCCAAGCGGATACATTTTCGGCCAATCAGTAATGTTTGGGCCAAACTTAAGCTCTGCAGATGTATCGGGCTTGTTGTATCCGTTGTACACACGTTTTTCGTACACACTAGCGTCAAATTTATATTCATATTCATTTTTGTTATACTCAAAGTCTGTTGCAGCAGTAAGAATACCACCATTTGCTGCAGTTGCCGCAATAGAACGTGCATCCATAAGTGCAACACCGCTAAGCTGGCCATCCGACGGCTTTGAGCCTTCTCTATTCGGGAAGTTTCTTGTTGTATGCCTGATTGAAAGCGCACTATTTGAAGGCACATCCCCTGCACCAAAGCAAGGACCACAGAAGCAAGGCTTAAAGAGTGCGCCAGCTTCAAGAAGTGTCTTTTGTATACCATTATTTAAAAGTGCAATATTTATCGGCACGCTTGATGGATATACACTTAAGCTGAAGTATCCATCCCCAACGCTTTTACCATTTAAAATGTCAGCGGCTTCGCATATGCTTTCGTACATACCACCACTACAACCTGCAATTATCCCCTGATCAACCATAA
>CAZYYT010000089.1:0-8111 GCA_964651775.1 uncultured Oscillospiraceae bacterium
TTTTTTTATCCTCGAGAGGCTGACGCATAGCCTCTATAACATCTTTTTTATATTCGGGAAACTCGTCAAGAAATAAAACCCCGTTGTGCGCAAGTGTAATTTCACCCGGACGCGCCTTTGCACCACCACCGACAATACTTGGCGCACTTGCACTGTGATGGGGTGTTCTATAGGGGCGTGTTGAAATAAGCTGACACCCCTCTGCCATCTCACCGGAGGCTGAATAAATCCTTGTAACCTCAATTGCTTCATCAATCGTCATATCTGGAAGAATTGTAGGAATGCGCTGTGCAACCATTGACTTACCGCTACCCGGCGTTCCGATCATAAGAATATTATGCCCACCGGATACACCGATTTCAACTCCACGGCGAAGCGAAGCCTGACCGTGCACCTCGGAAAAATCAACGCTGTACATACTACTTTCGCGAAATATTTTATCTAAATCGCACGTTGTAGCAGGGATAATCTCCTCCCCCATAAGATGCTTATAGACATCTGCAAGGCATCTTGCACCAAAAACCTGTACATCACCTGCAAGCGATGCTTCCCCTGCATTTTCAGTTGGAACAATAATTTTTTTGATACCGTTTTCTATTGCACAAGACGCAAGTGATAAAGCACCACTTACCGCCCTTAACTCACCCGAAAGCCCAAGCTCCCCAACAAACATGTACTCATCAATATTTGCTTTAAGCTGACCGGTGCAGGAAAGCACTGCTATAGCTATGGGAAGATCAAACTGTGTCCCCTCTTTTTTAAGGTCTGCCGGGGCAAGGTTTATAACTGCACGTTTAGGGGGAAATTCAAACCCACTATTTTTAAGTGCAGCACGCACCCTTTCCTTTGCTTCTCTAACAGTTGCATCGGGTAGGCCAACAACATCAAACGAGGGCAGACCATTTGAAAAATCTGCCTCTACAATTACACGGCAGCCGTCAAGTCCGGCTACCGTGCCTGTGTTCACTTTAATAATCATAGGAAGCATTCCTTTTTTATCTATTTAACGTACTTTGCCACAATTTTTCTCATTTCTTCAAACTTACTTTCGATATCACAAACAAGCTTAAGCTGTGTTCTTGCCCTGTCAAGGTTATGTGTATCGTAACTTGTTTTAAAGTAAACATCACCATTTAAATAGTCTGCAAGGAAGCGAATTCCACACTCATATGTAAGAAGAAGTGCCGACTCCGGCAAAAGCTCAAGCTCCTTTTTGGTTAAGCAGTCACATGTTTCAGAAAGAAAGCCCTTTGTAAACTGTTCAAACTTTTCAAGATCAAACCATATTTTATCAAGGTCTTTCTCATCTTCTGTACCGCTTGATGCACCAAACCTAAGCGCATCACCAAAGTCATAAAGAAGTGAGCCCTGCATAACGGTATCAAGGTCAATAACGCAAATTGCTTCACCTGAATCCTGATCAAATAAAACATTATTAAGCTTTGTATCGTTATGTGTTACCCTGAGGGGAATTTCACCACTTTCGATAGAGTCAACAACGATGGCAGCATACTTGCTGTACTTTTTAGCAAGGCCCACCTCATACTCTACCTCTGAAAGCCTGTTATTATGGTTCTTTTCAATTGCCGCTTCAAGCTGAACAACACGCTGTGGTGTGTTATGGAAATCAACAATTGTTTCATTAAGCTCTTTAGCCGGAAAGTCATCAAGCATCCTCTGAAATTTACCAAAAGATCTGCCTGCTTCATAAAGCTGAACGGGGACTTCAACGGTTTCGTAGCTTAATGTGTTATCGATATAATCATACATTCTAAAATAGTTTCCATCATCAGCCTTGTAGTAATCTTCACCCTTTTTAGTTTTGATGATATTAAGTGTTTCTCTTTTTGGGTTTCCGCCCGCTTTTTTAATTTTTTTACTTAAAAACTTGGTTACACGTGCAATATTTTGCATAACCTCGTCAGGATGCTTGAATACATTTCGGTTAATTCTTTGTAGAATATATCCGGGTGCTACATCGCAAAGATATGTATCATTAATATGTCCGTTTCCGTAAGGTACTACATTAGTATCAACATCAAACTTTGATACAACATCTTTAATACAATATTTCATAATAATTATCCTCCTACTGCTTATAAGTTTACATATAAGCCTGAGTTTATTTTATCAAGCATTGCCTTGCTAACGCTGTCTCTGTCTTCTTTATAAGTAACGCCGTACCACTTTTCGTCAGTTGAAAGCACACGCACCTTTTCGCCATTTTGTGAAATAAGTGTATCCACAACAGAGGGTATGTAAAACTCCTCTTTCAAGGGGTTTGAAAGGTTATCCAAAAATGCACGAAACTGATTTTCAATGTGACCAAAAACATCGGGTAAAAGCCCCCACATATTCATAGAAACAATCTTATCAAGCGGAATGCCACTATTTCGGTCAATTGCAGTATGCTCTGTTACCTTTTTAAGGTAGCCATCCACCACATCACATACACCTCTTGAAACAGTACCGTTTTCAGTTAAGGTGTTTTCCAGCTTAAATCCAACCATGCACATCTCATCCTTTTGTTTTAGTGCATCGTTTATAATTTTGTATGAGCTTTGACCGTAGTAGTCATCCGCATTTATTATTGCAAATGGTGTGTTTACTTTATCTTTCGCACAATACACTGCGTGACCTGTTCCCCATGGCTTTGTCCTGCCATCTAAAACACTAAACCCATCGGGTAGCTTATCAAGCTCTTGAAAGGTGTATTCAACATCAACCATTTTTTCAATTCTTTTTCCTGCTATTTCACGAAAGTCCTTCTCAATATCCTTACGGATGATGAATACAACCTTTGAAAAGCCTGCCTTAACCGCATCATAAACAGAAAAATCAAGAAGTATTTCACCATTAGGACCAAGAGTATCAATTTGCTTCAACCCGCCATAACGGCTGCCCATGCCTGCCGCCATAACAAGAAGTGTTGTTTTATTCAAAATTTACACCCTCTTTATTTTATTCACCGTAGTATGCTGCCTTATCGCACACAAGAACAAAATCCTTGTGAAGCTTAAGAAGTGTTGACGGAATCTGTGTATCTATATCATCATTTAAGAATGACTTAATAACGCCATGCTTGTTTTTGCCACTTGCCAGCAAAACGATTGTATTTGATTTAAATATTGTTGCCATACCCATTGTAAGCGCCTTGGTAGGAACATCATCTTTAGAAGCAAAAAAGCGTGAGTTTACTTCAATAGTGCTTTGTGTAAGGCCTGTAAGGTGTGTGCTTGCATTAAGCTTATCCGCAGGCTCATTAAATCCTATGTGACCATTTTCACCGATACCCAAAATCTGAAGGTTAATACCGCCATTTTCTTCAATTAATTTTTCAAATTCAGCACATTCCTTCTCCGGGTCCTTTGCAAGGCCATCAAGAATATGTGTATTCTCAGACTTTATGTTTATTTTTGAGAACAAATTCTCATTCATAAAATAATGGTAGCTCTGGTCATTATCAGCACTTAATGGATAATACTCATCAAGATTAAAAGACCTTACTGTGCTGAAATCAAGCTCCTTTTTGCTGCACATATCAGAAAGCTCATTGTACATACCGATTGGGGTTGAGCCTGTTGCCAAGCCAAGTACGCAATTTGGGTTAAGTGCTACACAACCCGCTACAAGTCTTGCAGCTGCCTTTGACATTTCATTGTAATTTTCACATAATATAATTCTCATAATAAACCTCCGCTTTCAACTATAATTTATTTTTAACTACACCTTCATTCTATATATTTAAACATAAATCGTCAATAAACCGTAGATTGAACTTTTCCGCAACTAATTTTTACAGACATAATAAGTATATACATCTTCACCCTTTTTGTATTTGCACTATCGTATGTTTATTTTACACTATTGACAAGTGTTTTTGCTATGTTATAATAAAAACAAGGTGATTTTATGAATATATATACCCCGTCGCTTTTAAAAGAGGAATTTAATATAAAAAAGCTATACTCCGTACACTATTTTGAATATTCGACAGATTATAACTTCCCCGGTGAAAGCCACGGCTTCTGGGAGATGGTATATGTCGATAAGGGTAGTGCAAACATTGTTACACCGTGTGGTGAATTTGTGCTTTCCCAGGGCAGTGTTACGTTTCATAAGCCACACGAATTGCACGGGATTTACGTAAATAACAGCGCGCCAAACGTTGCGATAATTTCTTTTGAGTGTAAATCCCCGTCAATGTGTTTTTTTGAGGACAAAGTGTTTTCTGCAGGCCAAAAGCAAAAGGAATTTATCTCCAAAATAATTTCGGAGTTTACAAGGGGTTTTGAAACGCCTCTTAATCAGGTGATTTGCTATAAGCTTAGCCCAAGGGAAAACGCTTTCTTCGGTGCTGAACAGCTTATTAAAAATTATATATCAGAGCTTCTGATTTCTTTTATCCGTGGTGAAGAGAATGAAAAACAGTTTCCGCAGATAACCAAAAATAATTATGATGTGATGCTGGGGCTTATTGTTGATTATATGCATGAAAACATCGGTGAGAAGATTAGAATCAAGGACCTTACCGACCTTTCTTCTTTTAATAAAGTAACCGTGACAAACCTTTTTAAAAGAAGCTTCGGTAAAGGGCCGATAGATTATTTCATTGATATGAAGATTGAAAGGGCAAAGCTTTTGTTAAGAGAAAAAAACTACAATATAACGCAAATTTCGGAGCTTTTAGGCTACTCCTCAATACACTTTTTTTCAAGACAGTTTAAAATCAAAACGGGGATGTCCCCCGAAGAATATTCAAATTCAATAAAAGCGCTTATCTAAACTATAAGGGAATGTAAATTTTACATTCCTTTTCATTTTGTGTTCATTTTAGTAAGGCGCGTGAATATATTAGGACAAGGGGGTAATTAAATGTGTGTTGATATTTTTTCGCAGTACTTCCCCTGTGAGCTTACACGTGCAATTGAGCCATTTAGAAAAGAGGACATTCAGGAAATAAGACTGATTGCCGAAAGGTCGTGCCTTTTGCAGGCACGTGGTCAGCTTACCGACCTTGGAATCATTATAACAAAATCGCAGCTTGGCAGAATCGTTGAAAGAATGTGCCGTTGCTCGATATACTCTTATCAGCCATCAATGACGCGCGGTTTTTTCACGCTTTCAGGCGGTCACAGGGTTGGTGTTTGCGGATGCGTTAAAACGGATTCTGGCAAGGTTGTACATATGTCTGATATATCGTCGATTTGTATAAGAGTTTCGCGGGAGGTAAAGGGTGCGGCAGATGGTGTGATAGGCTTTATTAATGAAAATGGCAAGCTTTATAACACCCTTATAATATCACCCCCCGGTTGTGGGAAAACAACTCTTCTTCGTGATATTTCAAGGCATCTAGGAAATAAGAGAAAGGTTTGCATTGCAGATGAGAGAAGCGAGATTGCCGCCTGCATAGGGGGCATCCCTCAAAACGATGTAGGAAAATTCACCTCTGTACTTGATGGTGTGCCGAAGGCAATCGGCATTGAAATGCTTCTTCGCACAATGTCGCCTGATGTAATTATAACCGATGAAACAGGCAGCGCCGAGGAAGAG
This sequence comes from uncultured Oscillospiraceae bacterium, assembly GCA_964651775.1. Classification (GTDB taxonomy): domain Bacteria; phylum Bacillota; class Clostridia; order UMGS1883; family UMGS1883; genus UMGS1883. The sequence continues at coordinate 5,554 of CAZYYT010000089.1, forward strand.
CTGGAGATATATAAAATAATAAACTGTGGTGTGAAAATCATAACCTCCGTCCACGGGTATAGCGATTTAGATGTAAAACGAAGAAAACACATTGGCGAGCTTATAGAAAACGGAGTTTTTGAACGAGTAATAGTTTTAAGTGGCAGAAAAGGGCCTGCCACAATAGAAAAAATAATTGCAGACGGAAGGGTGATTATGCGTGCTTAAGCTTTTTGGCGCACTTTTTATATTTATCGCAATAATACTTGTAGGCACAAATGAATACACTGCCACATGCGAAAGAAAGCACACGCTTAAATCTATTCTTTCTTCACTCAGGCTTATGGAGGGCGTGCTTCGATATCAATGCCCACCGCTTGAGGATTGCTTCAGAAAATCAGGTGGCATTTTTCTAAATGCATCAAAGTTTATTGAAAAGGGGCTTTCCCCTTGTGATGCACTTAAAAAAACGATAAGTGAGGAGCGGTTTTTGTTGAATGAGGACAAATCCGCACTTTATCGCTTTGCAAACGGTCTTTATATAGAGGATTGTGATGGACAAATCGCAAACTTGAAAGCTTTATCCAAGGAAATGGCACTTCTTTGTGAAGATGCGACAGAATCTGTAAAAACAAAGGGCAAGCTATATCTTCGGGGTAGCGTACTTATTGGGGCGGCATTTTTCATACTATTGATATAGTCAGGAGGAAAACTTATGGATCCAAACACAGATATTGATTTAATTTTTCAAATAGCGGGGATAGGCATTATCGTGGCAGTTTTAAGCCAGCTTCTTTCACGGTCAGGCCGTGATGAGCAAGCGCTTATGACAACAATTGCAGGCCTTGTAATCGTTCTTTTGATGCTTGTAGGAAAGATTGCACAGCTTTTTGAAACTGTTAAGTCGGTGTTTGGGCTATGAATATCATTATGATTTCTGCAGCAGCAGTGTGTATATCTGTGTTTGCGATGTGCATCAAAGAAATAAAGCCGGAAATAGGTCATCTTATAACGATAGGTGCCTCAATAGTGTTTTTGCTTATTATTATTCCTTCTGTATCAGATGCAGTAAAATCCATATCCGAATTTGCCGCCTACAGTAAAGCGGGCGGGAATTACCTAACCCCGATTTTTAAAGTTACAGGGATTGCTTACATCACCCAGCTTGGAAGTGAGCTTTGCCTTGATGCCAACGAAAAAGCACTTGCAAGTCGTGTTGAAATGGCAGGAAAAATTGCGATTTGTTTACTTACGATACCTATTGCTAAAGAGGCTTTCATAAGAATTATAGGAATTATTGACTGATATGCAAAATATTAAAGAACCAGTTTTAACCGATACTGCCTGGGATAGCATTAATACAGTTTTTGGTGATTTTGACTTTAACTCTATCATAAACGATATTGTAGAGGGTCACTTTTCCCCCAAGGGGAGTAGCCTTATAAATAAGCTTATCTCACTTTTTCTTGGTGAACTTAAAGAAAGTGTTGCCCTTATCAGTACAATTTTTTCACTGGTAATTATCTGTGCACTTATAAATAATTTACAAGATTCCTTCGGCAAAAAAAGCGTAAGCACAGCATCTAGGTTTGCAACTTATGTGTATCTGGCAACAATAACAGTTACAGCCTTTGAAAATGCCTGTGGTTACACTATACAAGTGCTTAACGATATAAATATTCTTATTAATTCCATTGTTCCCGTTATGGGAACGCTTTATATGTCGGGTGGCGGTGTGGTAGGTGGGTTTTCTCATCCGATTGTGTTTTTTGTTTGCAGTGCGTTTTCGTCACTTATTAAAAACGTTATAACACCGCTTGTGATGCTTCGCACAGGTACTGCCCTTCTTTGCGGAATAAGTGTAAACCCCGCTATGGGCGAATTTTCAGAGATTTTTTCAAAGCTACATAAAACCCTTCTTTCTCTTGCAATGACCTTTTTTGTGGGAATCCTCGGCATTTCACATTTTGCGGCAACTTCGTTTGATAATCTTACCGCACGTGGGCTTCGTTTCGCGGTAACAACAGCGGTGCCTGTGGTGGGGGGGTCAATTTCTGAAGCAATGTCAAGTGTGATGCAGTCTGCCCTGCTACTGAAAAATGCAGTTGGAATAAGTGCAGTAATAATGATTTTTGCAATGTTTGTCGTGCCAATGATTAAAATTTGGACTGTTTCTTTTTTATTTCGTATAGCCGCCGCAATAGCTTCACCGATTGCAGATGACGGCATATCTCAATCACTTAAAAAAATTAGTGAATCTATGGATATGCTGTTTTCATCAGTTGCCTGTATGGGGGTTGTTATGGTAATTGCTATTGCGTCACTTATGTAGGAGGTATTATGAGAAACTATCTTATATCACTGGGGGTTATAATTATTATATCATCTTTTGCCCAGATGATTATGCCAGAAGGGGGAATAAAGAAGTTTGCCTCACTTACGATTGGTTTTATGATTATTAGGGCAGTGCTTTCCCCCATTCCTATAAAAGTAGAGGATTATAATATTACGGGGAAAGGCATTGAGATTGAGATTTCCGCAGCAGAGGCTAAATATAAGGCAGATGTTTTATCGCGACA
>CAZYYT010000090.1:0-8039 GCA_964651775.1 uncultured Oscillospiraceae bacterium
AATATTTTACCACTGTTTGGAAGTATAAGGCCCGAAAGAATTTGTGCAATGGTTGTTTTCCCGCTGCCGGTGTGCCCTGCTATACCGATATACTCTCCATCACCTATAGTAAGGCTTATATCAGTTACCGCAGGCGAAACATCCGGCCCATTTGTACTATATAAATATGATATGTTTTGAAGTTCAATCATTTTATTATCCTTTATTTAAGAGCTTAAGTATTTCATCGGCACACTCCTGGGGAGTAAGTGCCTTACCCTCTACCCCAATTCCAAGCTCCTTAAGTTTGTGACTAAGTGCAGTAGACTGCGGCACGCCAAGACCAAGAGATAAGAGCTTTTCTTCGTCATCAAATATTTCTGAGGGCTTCCCGTCAAGTGCGATTTTGCCCTTGTTCATAACAACAACCCTGTCTGCCCTGCAAGCCTCGTCCATATAGTGTGTGATTAGGACAATTGTTATGCCCTTCTCTTTATTAAGCTTAATGATGGTATTTAACACCTCACGCCTACCAATAGGGTCAAGCATGGCAGTCGGCTCATCAAGAACAATACATTCCGGCTCCATCGCAAGAATGCCGGCAATTGCCACACGCTGCTTTTGTCCGCCTGAAAGAAGATGTGGCGCACGATTTCTGAATTCGTACATATCGACAACCTTAAGCGCATTTTCAACACGCTTGTGCATTTCATCATGCTCAATAGCGATGTTTTCAAGCCCAAAGGCAACATCTTCCTCAACAATTGTTGCAACAATCTGGTTGTCTGGATTTTGGAAAACCATGCCCGCATTCTTACGAAGCTCATAAATACGCTTTTTTTCTGTTGTATTTATACCGCATACACTAACACTTCCCCCAGTTGGTAGAAGAATTGCATTAAGATGCTTTGCAAAGGTGCTTTTTCCACTTCCATTATGACCGATAATAACCGTGAAGCTGCCCTTTTCTATATTCAAGTTTATGTTATCAAGCACATAGGAATCATTTTCCTCATCGTACTTAAAATACAAGTTTTCTGCTTCAATAATGTTCATATTTATCTTTCCCATCTTCCCGTTGCACCACAGGGAAGTATCATAGATGAGCCTGTAATATTAAGGCCTATTTCACTTGCCTCTACCTTTCCTTCGGGAAGACTAATTTTCATAAGGTTTGTAAGTACTGTAGGTGACAAGCCTGTAGTATAAGAATTTATAATAAAGAAAAGCGGCTTATCACTTAATAGCTCTGCCGTTCTTTTTACAAAGGTGCAGATTGAATCCTCCATCTTCCACACCTCACCACTGGGACCACGACCATATGAGGGCGGGTCCATAAGTATAGCATCATACTTATTGCCACGGCGAATTTCACGCTCAACAAATTTCATACAATCATCAACAAGATAACGTATGGGGGCATCTTGGAGGCCACTTGAGCGCGCGTTATCCTTTGCCCACTGAACCATACCCTTCGATGCATCAACATGCGTTACAGTGGCACCTGCCTTTGCACACGCAACTGTTGCACCACCTGTGTATGCAAAAAGATTAAGCACCTTAATTGGCCTTTCTGCACCTTTTATCTTATCCATCATATAGTCCCAATTTACTGCCTGCTCGGGAAAAAGGCCCGTATGCTTAAAACCCATTGGCGTGATATTAAAGGTTAATTCCCTATAGCTTATCTGCCACTTTTCGGGAATTTTCTTTTTATATTCCCACTTTCCGCCACCACTTTGCGAACGGTGATACCTGGCATCTGCCTGATACCACTCGTTGGGGGTTGCCTTTTCATCCCATATAACCTGGGGGTCGGGGCGGCATAGAATTACATTTCCCCAGCGCTCAAGCTTTTCACCATTTGCGGTGTCTATACATTCATAATCTTTCCAGTTTTCTGCTATCCACATATATTATTCCTCGTAATCTGATAAATCATATTTGTCCGAAAATACAAACCCAACAACGTCAGGCCCACTGTGGCTACCCACAACCGCACCAATGTCACACTTTTTAACATTTATATTTTCAAAGGTTTTCTCTAGTTCTTCTTTAAGTGCTGCGTATTTATCCGGCTGTGCGGCGTTTAGGATAATCACTGTTTTGCCTGATAAGTCAAAGCCATCGTCTGTTGCATTTTTAATAAGCTTTTTTAGCACATGCTTGCTTCCCCGTATTTTATCCTTCTGCACTACAACGCCATCCTCTACAGCAAGTATCGGCTTAATGTCAAGCATATTTGCTAAAATGAGCGTTGCGGCATTTATTCTTCCACCTTTTTTTAGATGTTCAAGGCTACCTACAAGGAAAAATACATGAATTGTTTGATAAAAGTCATTGAGAAATTCTGCAATTTCATCTTTACTTTTACCCGCCTGCTTCATTTTAGCTGCCCTAATAACGCCTACACCTGTAAGGCAGGAAAATGCTCTTGAGTCAACAACTGTAATGCTTCCGCCACGTTCCTCCATAATTTCAGATGCCATCATAACAGCGTTATTATACATTCCGCTTCCATTTGATGAAATTGTAATCACGAGAAGATTATCATTTCCATTGTCATATTCCTCGTTATATACATCCTTATACTCCATAGGTGTAACCTGTGTTGTTTTAGGGATAGAATCGTTTTTACGAAGCTTCTCATAAAACTCTTCAGGGGTTAAATCCAGCCCGTCACGATAATAGTTTTCATCATCAAATGTAAAGGAAATGGGAATTACTCTTATTCCTAGTTTTTCAGTTGTTGCCCTTGAAATATCACTGTTACTGTCAGTAATTATTTTAAAATTTTGCATAACTACATCTCCTTTAAATTTGTGTTGTCTATTGTTATTTTAGATTGCACCATTTCCTGCTGTGCCTTAAGAAGTGAAACGTAAATCCCTTCTTTTTCTTCAAGCTCTTTATGTGTGCCCTTTTCCGAAATTCTACCCTCGTCAAGCACAAAAATTCTATCGGCATTTTTAAGGGTTGACAAACGATGAGCTATTGCAAAAACAGTTTTGTCTTTTGTCACATTTAAAAGAGCCTTTTGTATTTCCATTTCCGTTTCGGTATCTATCGAGGCTGTTGCTTCATCAAGTATAATTATCTTGGGATTTGCCGCAATTGCCCTGGCAATGGAAATTCTTTGTCTTTCACCACCCGAAAGCCTATGCCCCTTCTCCCCTACATAAGTATTATACCCATCGGGAAGCTTAACAATAAAGTCGTGTGCACTTGCTTTTTTTGCCGCTACTATACAATCCTCATCAGTTGCATTTGGAGCAGCGTAGCGAATGTTATCAAGAATACTGCCACTAAACAAGTAGTTTTCCTGAAGCACTATTCCAAGAGTGCTCTTATAATCTGTATCATCGTAGTCTTTAAGGCTGTTACCATCAAGCTTAATATCCCCCTTTTGAGGAGTGTAAAGCTTCATAATAAGATTTATAATGGTGCTTTTTCCTGCACCACTGTGACCTACTAGGCCAATCATTTCACCTTTTTGTACATGCTCATTAATATCACGAAGCACCTTACTGTAGCTTTTATACCCGAATGATACATTATCAAAATCAAATTCGCCCTTGATATCATCTCTATCCGCACATATGTTTTCGGGATTCGGCTCCGGTGCATCTAGGATTTCAAAAACACGCTGTGAGCTTGCCACTGCCATTGTAAAATGTCTTGGCACCATGCTAAACCATTCAAGTTTTCCGTAAAGATAGCTTCCGTATGCAGAAAACTGCACAAGCTCACCAACAGAAAGCGTGCCACTAATCACCTTACTTCCACCATATAAAAGCACAAAATAGCTACCAAATCCCATTATGAATTTAATAATTGGGAAAATGGTGTATACATATTTTTCATTTTTGCAAGTAAGGTCACGCACATTTCCTGCAGTTTTTTTAAATCTTTGGGTTTCGTCATCCTCCCTGCCAAAAACCTTAACGACATTTATGCCATTAAGCACATCTGTAAGCCTGTTTGTAAGCTTATCCATAACACGCCACTGCTTTTTGTAGCGCCTTCCAATGTTATGGCGTATTTTATAAATGAGGTATATTGATGGCGGAATTGGAATGAAAATCAAAAGTGACATCACCGCATCCATCGAAAAAGTAATAATTGCAATGGAAACTGCCATAATAGCTTCACCAATTGCCATAATTGCAATATCTTGTACAAAGCTTTGGATACGCAGCGTATCATTATTTATACGTTGCATCAAATCACCTGCGTTTTTTTCTTCGATATATCCAAGTGGCATCCTTTGAAGCTTTTGATATATATCTGCACGAAGGTTTCTTACAAGCAGATTACTTGCCTTTGATGACGCCACATCCCTAAGTGCATTTAAAACGAAAGTACCTATGCCAAGCACAAATATCACCGATACAACACCCACTAGTGCTTCTATCGTGGCATTTTTGGTTGTGAGAACATTGTTTACAAGATTTTTCTTTAAATATGGTGTAAGTACATTTATCACGCTATTTACAAGGAAGAATAAAACCAAAAAAGCATAAATAGGCTTACACGAATCAGATAATCGCCATAACCTTTTTATAACTCCCAATCTATCGGTACACCTTCGGCAGATTTTTGTGCCTCTGATAAATGCACCACCACATTTCGGGCAAACCTTTTCTTCCTCATTATACTCCTCAACCTCAGGAATTTCGCCCATGATAAGGGTATTTACGACCTCTGCTGCTGCATTGAAGGCTTCGATATGGCGCATAGAAAAGCGTGCAAGAAGCTTTCTTCCACTATCGGTAAACGCTTCTAATACACCACAGCCGATATATTCACCACAGTACACCCTTTGTACATTATCAATTTTATATACAAGGCGCACCTCGTCATTTTCGATAATACCAATGCTTTTGTTTGTAACTATAAAAGTGCCCTCTATAAATTTATCATTTTCAGATAAGTCATAGTCGCACACAAAGAGAAGCTTCTCATTTTCAAAAACGGAGCTTAGTTTCTTTTCATATTCAGTTGTAAGAACACTGCGCTCCATAGCACTTCTCCTTAAATACAATTAATAGGTAATAAGCTTAAACCCAGATTTCAAGTGTCTGCATTGTCTTATCGCCAAGCTTTTTGATATCCCCAAAAAGATACCTGTTCCCGTAAACATCAATAAGTATAACGCTGTTTTCACTAAGCCTAATTAAATTTGATGCCATATCCTCAACAGTAAATTCTGTAGGCCCTGCAGTTGTTTGAGCATTCCATGTTGTGTGTCCAAACTCATCCGTTACGTTATTTACCTTGGTTATTTCAGGTAGAAAATACCTTCTTTCAAGTTCTTTTCTTATTATGGCCTTTTGCTCATCAGTAAACTCTTCAAGTGATTTTATAATGCCAATCTCGTCATTTTTATCACTTCTTTGATAGTTTTCACACGCAACCGAAAGATACTCTTCGTGGTGCTTTAAGGGGAAAATTCTTCTTACACTTACTCTGCCTTTATCCTCACCCTTATACTTAAGCATTAAAAGGCCACTTTCGTTTTCATAAAAGTGTGCATCATTTTGTTTTATATAATTTAACTCGTCCATTTAATCCACCTCACTATAAAGATGAAGAGCCTCAAGCTGTTTACGCGCCATATTGTGATACACCCCGTCCTTTTTATCAAACAATTCCTCGTGGGTACCAACTTCAACAATCTTTCCATTTTCAACAACTACAAGTCTGTCCGCATTTCGAAGCGTTGATAGACGATGCGCAATTGCAATTGTTGTCTTACCCTGAACTAATTTATCTAGCGCATCTTGTATTTTTTTCTCCGTTTCTGTATCAAGTGATGCGGTAGCCTCATCAAGAATAAGTATTTTCGGATTCATTAGTATTGCCCTTGCAATGGAAATTCTTTGCTTTTCACCACCCGAAAGATTCACACTTCTCTTGCCGATTTCCGTTTCATACCCTTCGGGAAGCTTTATAATGAATTCGTGCGCGTAGGCACTCTTTGCAGCTGCAACAATTTCTTCAAAGCTTGCATCGGGTCTGCCATATGCAATATTTTCCGCAATAGTGCCCGAAAAGAGGAATGTATCCTGAAGCACCATACTGATGTTTGAGTGAAGGTCATCCTTTTTAATGTTTTTAACATTTATGCCATCAATCAAAACCTCACCCTCGTTAACATCGTAAAGTCTTGTGATAATATTTGTTATTGTGCTTTTGCCGGCACCACTGTGGCCAACAAGTCCAATCATTTCGCCTTCTTTAACGCTGAAAGAAACATTTTTAAGAACATTTCTGTTTGGTTCATAAGCAAATGTAACATTTTTAAGTTCAATATTTCCGCAAAGGTTTTCGATATGGACGGGATTTTCTGCTTCTAAAACATCGGGCTGCCTGTCAGTAACCTCAAAAATACGTTGGGCACTATTCATACAGTTTGTCCACCAGTCGAAGGTTTTTACCATAAAGTTCATCGGCTCATAAAGAAGTGTAAGATACCCAACAAACGTCATAAGCTGGCCGAAGGTAAGACTTCCACCAAGCACTTGAACACCACCTATGCCCCATACAAAAACTGCAGCGGCAGACATAATCCAACTAAGAAGCGGAAATACCTTTGCCGATGCAACACCCTCACGAAGTCTGTTTTTATAAAGCTCTTCATTGGCAAATTCGAATCGCTTCACCTCATTCTTTTCACGGCCAAAGGCCTTAACAACCCTTATACCAAGAAGCGTGTCATTTATAAGAGAATTGAGCTTTGAAGATCTGTGCCACGAATGCCATTTAAGCTTTTTGAATTTTCTTGTTGATTTTTTAATTATCAGTGCAATAATCGGCACCGGGATAAGCACAGTAAATGAAAGAACCGGGTTTGTTATAAAAAGCACCAATCCAACACCTAAAATTGTTATTGCATTTATTATAAATATGGGAAGTCCGTCATTTAAGAAATACTGAATGTCAAGCGCATCACTGTTTACCCTGTTTAATAGGTTACCCGTTCTTTTTGATGTGAAAAAGCGCATTCCAAGCTTTTGCATTGCACCAAAAACCTCCGTCTTAATGTCAAAGATGATATTTCCGGAAAGCTGTGCGCCAACTCTGCCACGCATAATGCCAAGAAAAACTGATACACCCGAAATCAAAACAAGCATACCGACAAGTGTAAAAATTTTGCCTGCAAGCGGACCTTTACCACCAAGCACCTCATCATAAAGCACAGTACCAGTAAGGTAAGGCTGAAGAATGTTTACTACGCTACTAAGTAAAATGATTAAAATTGTTGCCACAAGCATACCCTTATATTTGGGGATATACGAAAGAACACGAAAAAAAAGCTTTTTTCTTCCCTTTATGGAATAATCTTTTTCCTGAAGCTTGTCTGATTTTTTATTTTCATTATTTTCTTGTTCCCTTTTAAGTGCATCAAAAACAAATTTTTCAACAGCCTTAGCCTGTGAAAGGGAAAAATATCCAAATGCAATTTCCTCATTTTCCAAGGCAAGGATGATACACCCCGATGAAACATAGGTTTCAACATAAATATCCTTTATTTCATCAGTATTTTTACGGATGAATTCCCCATCCTCTCCAATAGACACTAATTTATCATTAGTAAGCAAAACCCAAGTGTTTCCGTACTTGTTGTGGCTTTTCATATCACATTTAATAAAGCTTTTTATATCTTCTACACGGACAGAGTATTTTTTAAATAATTCAATTGTAGCTTGGTCAAATATGTAATTATTCTCTATCAAGATACTCTCCCCCAATTTAAATCTCTATTTTATTAATTATATACTTTTTTGGGAGAAAAATCAATATATTTATATATAAAAATGGTGCGGATAAAGGCAGTTTCATATAGGGATTTTTCGCCCAAAAACCATTCTTTTGGCACATAACTTCGTTAAAAGTACCAAAAATTCATCAGGGTTCTTGTCACTTTTGCCGGTGTATCTGTATCAAAAATAATGGTTTTTGTGGTACTTTGTAGTTTTGGGTTAGAAATTTTAAGTATAAGAGGCTCTATAATAAATGTTGGGGTAACTAAGTAGAGCCTACGAAAAAAATTAAAA
>CAZYYT010000091.1:0-7941 GCA_964651775.1 uncultured Oscillospiraceae bacterium
ATAATGAAAAGACATTTACATTAAGAACAGTAGAGGATACCCTTAAAATTAAAGATTTTATTGATAACAACAAGCCAAAGTCTGCTGCGGTAATCGGTGGCGGATTCATAGGCGTTGAAATGGCGGAAAATCTTCGTGAAAAGGGGCTTGACGTTTCGATTGTTCAAAAGGATGACCATCTTCTAGGTACAATAGATTTTGATATGGCTTGCTTTGTTCATAATGAAGTTGAAAAGCATGGAATAAAGCTTATGCTTAACGCAAATATATACGAAATTGAAAGCAAAAAAGGTAGCCTTATAATAAAAGCTGAAGGAAATAAAGAAATCTGTGCCGATATGGTTATTTTGGCAGTTGGAGTAACTCCTGAAACGCATCTTGCAAAGGAAGCAGGCCTTACACTGGGTACAAAAGGTAGTATTTCCGTAAATAATAAAATGCAGACATCTGATAAAGATATATATGCAGTTGGTGATGCAGTAGAAATAAAGCACTTTGTAACGGGAAATATATTACCTGTTTGGTTGGCAGGTCCTGCAAATAAGCAAGGTAGAATTGCGGCCGATAATATCTGCGGATTAGAAAGTTTCTATAGCGGTGCACAAGGCTCATCGGTTATTAAAATTTTTGATATGACTGTTGCCACAACTGGTATTACTGAAGCACAGGCGAAATCCATTGGTATCGATTATGAGAAAATAATTTTATCACCTATGTCACATGCCTCGTACTACCCAAATGCAAAGGCAATGACAATAAAGCTTTTATTTGATAAGAGAACAGAAAAAATCCTTGGTGCACAGATAATTGGATCCGATGGTGTTGATAAAAGGCTTGATGTGATTGCCACTGCAATGCGTGGTAATATAAAAGCAAGTGACCTTGCAGAGCTTGACCTTGCCTACGCACCGCCATATTCTTCTGCAAAAGACCCCGTAAACATGGCAGGCTTTATGGTGGAAAATATTGTGACAGATAAGGTTAAGCAGTTTTATTTTGAAGATATTGCAAAACTTCAAACGCTTGAAAAAGAAGAAAAAGTATTCTTACTAGACTCTCGCACAACGGGGGAGTATGCACGTGGGCATGCAGAAGGGTTTGTAAATATCCCGATTGATGATATTCGCGAAAGACTTGATGAAATTCCAAAGGATAGGCCGGTTTATGTAATGTGTCAAAGTGGACTAAGAAGCTACCTTGCAACAAGAATCCTATCCCTTAACGGATACGACAGCTACAACTTTACAGGGGGATTTAGATTCTTTGATATTGTTAATAATGGCAAAACCTTAAATGATAGTGCCTACCCCTGCGGAATGGAAAAGTAGTAAAAAAAGCATTCTCTTTAATATAATATTGCATAAAAAAAGGCGTTATACAACAATTTAACGTCTTTTTTATTCTTTGTCCTAGATTTAAAATTTCATTACAATAATAGTTTGTCATTAGATATTGAAAAAGTTTCCAGACTATGATAAAATGTGCTTAAAAATGAAAAAGCAATTGGATGGGATGAAATATTATGGAATTTTTCAATTTATGATAAACGGAGAAAATGATATGAAAAATTTATATTTTATAAGCGGAACTATGGGTGTTGGAAAAACCACAGTAAGCCAAAAATTGAAAACAACTTTGCCAAATAGCGTATTTCTTGATGGAGATTGGTGTTGGGATGCAAGTCCATTTCAAGTGACAGAAGAAACAAAGAAAATGGTAATAGATAATATCTGCTACACTCTTAATAATTTTATTAAGTGTTCTGCTTACGATAATATTATTTTCTGCTGGGTTATGCACGAGCAAAGCATTATTGACTCAATACTTTCAAGAATAGATTTAACAGAAAGTAATCTTATAAATATTTCTCTTGTTGCGAATGAGGATAGTCTAAAGAAAAGAATTATGAAAGATGCTGAAAACTCAGTTCGCACAGTAGATATACTCGGAAAAAGCCTGAAGAGGATTTCGCTATATGAAAAACTTAACACCATAAAGATTGATACAACAGACAAAGATGTTGATAAAATTGTAAATGAAATTGTGAGATAATATAATTGGAGAATAATATAAATTTTAAACTAATACCTCTCCCCAAAATGGCTCTTCAATGGGGCTCTAGTGTTATATTGTTTTATAAACCGATAGCTATGATAAGAAACTATAATAATGTGAAGTGATACAAAAATGCATAATATGCAAGTTATAAGAAGTAATCGTAAATCAATTTCAATAGAAATCACAAAAGATTTATCTGTTTTAGTTCGTGCACCGTTACGCATTAATGATAAAAAGATAGTTGAATTTGTGGAACATAAAAAGGGTTGGATTGAAAAGCATATCGAATTTACGCGACAACGCAATCAGAAAAAAGTTGAAGTTATCAAATATGGGAATGAGGAAATAAAAGAACTTGCTCGTAAGGCAAAAGAATATATACCGCAAAGAGCTCTATATTACGCTCAGATTATGGGTATTAATTATGAAAGAATCACAATCCGCAGTCAAGTATCTCGTTGGGGAAGTTGCTCTGCAAAAAGGAATTTAAACTTTAACTGTTTGATCATGCTAACATCACCGGAAGTTATAGATTATGTTGTTGTACATGAACTTTGTCATCTCAAAGAGATGAATCATTCTAAAAAATTTTGGGATGAGGTAGGGCAAGTTCTGCCTAATTATGAGATTCAAAAGAAATGGCTCAAAGAAAATGGTGGCATATTAATAGAACGATTAAGATAGTAATTATTATTAAAGAAGGGTTACAATTTTTTTACATAACCAAAGACACACATGGCGATTTTATCATTATTTAATAACATTGCAAAGCCTTCCTAAGAAGATGTGATGATTGTGCTTTGGTAGGCGAAACTAAATTATAATGGTGGAGATTTTGAAGCTGATAAAACTAAAGAAGGATAGACCAAAACAAATATTTAGTAAAATTAAAATAAAAGGGAAGGCGATTTTATGGATGAGAAACAGTATTATAATTACAATCACAAGCTCCGTGTTCACGATAAAGTTTTCACACCGCAACATGGTGTTAAACTAAAATCAGGGTTTTTCCGTGAAGTTTTCGATAATAATGTTAGATTTAACCTCACTCAGCTTGATATGAATCGTATGCGCTATTGGTTTGATATAAAGGCAGGTCGCCATACCGATGCACAGCCTTATCCAGGGCATTTTGAAACAAATTTAAAAGGACAAACTGCATCACAATATCTTATGTGTGCGGGGAATTCACTTCGCTGGGAAGAAAACGAAAAGCTTCGTAAAGGTCTTAATGAGGTGCTTGATTTTCTTGAAGATTCACAGGAAATAGATGGATTTTTGATGCCTATTGACAAAAAGAATTTTGCGTGGAGGGAATATCCTCACTATGTTCGTATTTGGCTTACCTATGGACTTTTAGCAGCAGGTCTTTCCGGTGAAAAGCGTGCGTATCGTATGCTACGTTTGTGGCAGGATTGGTTTAATCGCTGTCCCGACCTTCCCGTGATAAAATATCTGGAACTAGCGTTTCAGGGGATGGTTGCGTCACCACAGGTCTATCTTTCTCCAATAGGTGTGGAGGAAGATATTAAAATTTCTATGAAATATTATGAGGAGCCGTGGAGACTTGCACAGTTTATGAGCGATGAAGATATGGCTGTATGCACACGTCGACAACCGGGGAGGGAGCCGCATCCCCACGGAAGTGAGCTTGAGTCGTTTGAAGGGTATATTGACCTTTATCGTTATACGGGCACCCCGTATTATTTAAATGCAGTTAAAGGTGTTATTGAACAATACCGTAGAGATTGGCAATATCCCGGCGGCGGAATAATTATGTGTGAACGTTTCAATGGAGAAGAGCAGGGACATCGTATTCTTTATAATAATAAAAAACAAAATTATAATGAGCTTTGCACAAGTGCTTTTTGGATTGGGATTCATCAAAGGCTTCACAGACTTTTTCCAAAGGAAGAGGAGCACGTTTTTGAAATTGAACAAACGCTCTATAATATAGTTATTGCACTTCAACACTCTGACTACGATATTAGTACTTATGCAGTGCTTGATGAAGAAAAGCGTGCGCCTACTCGTCCAAATCATTGTTGCTCGGGCACTGGTACAAAAATTATGGCTAGTCTCCCTGAATATTTATTTACATTTAATAATTCTGAATTGTACTGTGATATTTATTCAAATGCGGAGTTAACGTGGGAAAGAGAGTATGACACAATAAAAGTCAAGGAAACAAGCGGATATCCGTATGATGGCAAGGTTTGTATAAAATTTGAAAGTGATGCCCCCCACGATTTCAGCGTGAATGTGCGTATCCCTTGCTATGCTGGGGAGGATGTTGGTGTATACGTAAACGGGGATTTGTATGCGGTGGGTAAGGCTGGTAGCTATGTAACTATTACAAGGCTTTGGCAAAATGGAGATAGTATAGAATTTGTGATTGCCTTTAAATTTAAAACTCATTACTATGAGGGTGAGCACGATGTTATAGGCTATCAGAGAGCCGCCTTTACCTATGGTCCGTTACTTCTTTCACTCGTTGGACCTCGCACCATAAAGGAGGGGACGATTGTAAACGGAAAACCAAAGGATTTTATAAGTAAACTTAAACCTAATGGAGAACCGCTTCACTTCACTGTTGATGGTATGGACGGATACGAGGTTGTTCCGTTTTATGAACTTGATAATGGTCCGCACTTCGTTTGCTTCCCGCTTTTTGATGAGTATGAGGAACCCGAAGAAAAAAACTGCTAAAAAGAATAATTTGTTTAGAATAAACAAAAGGAGAAAAAAATTATGGCAGAGAAAATTTTTGATATGCATATTCATTCGCGGGGTACAAACCCTGAACCAGATAAATTGATAGAGGAAATGGAAAAAGCGGGGATTTATGGAGGCTGTGTGTTTTCTAATTGCCCACCCTTGATAGATGAAAGTGGCAACCTTGTCTGCGAAGGAAGTTCATTTGAGGATAGATTAAGCGAGGCAATTGCATGGGCAAAGGGCTATGAAGACAGGATTTTCCCTGTAATATGGATTCATCCTTATGAGGAAAACATAATAGAAAAAATTGGTGTTGCAGTTAGAGCAGGAATTGTGGCATTTAAAATGATTTGCAGTAATTATTACATATACGAAGATAAATGTATGGAAGTTTTAAGAGAAATTGCGAGGCACAACAAACCTGTAATCTTTCACACAGGAATTTTGTGGGACGCAGGAGTATCTTCAAATTTCAGTCGTCCATTAAATTGGGAACCACTTATGGTAATAGAGGGATTAAGATTTTCGTTAGGGCATTGTTCATGGCCATGGATAGACGAATGTATTTCACTTTATGGCAAGTTTTTAAATTCTCGCCTTACAAGAAATACTGCAGAAATGTTTTTTGACACAACGCCCGGAACACCTAAAATATACAGAGAAGAATTACTTAGAAAACTGTATAAAACTTGCTATGATGTGGCAAACAATGTTATGTTTGGTACAGATGGCTACGCTAATAAGTATAGCTTCAAATGGACAAAGGATTGGATTGATACTGACAGAGAAATTTTGGTATCACTTGGGTTAAGTAAAGAGAATTTTAATAAACTATATTATGATAATTTGTTAAGATTTTTAGGTAAGACAAATGTGAAAGTTGAAGTAGCATCACCTGAAATTGATGATTCTCACGCAGTTGATATTACAAATCCTGAAACGAAAGTTATAATCAAAAAATGGTATGATAAGCTGAACTTTGATAAGGACTTTGATAAGGAATTTAACAAAATTTTAGAAAAAACCCCTGTTTCTGATTATGTAAGTATCGACTACTACGATTTAGATTCAGAAGATGGAGAAAAGAATCTTCTTTATTTCCTTTATATGTGCGAAGCCTTAAATTGCAATTATAAGGAAATGGGTATAGGTGAAGAGATATTACTTGATACACTCTATGATATAGTTATATGGTGCAGGACTTGGAGTTCTATAAAGGGCAAATTGTTCTTGGGGGAGACCAGGTGGCTTTTTAATCATTTAAGCGGAAAACTATTTAGGCTTGGTAGATTGCAGTTTTGTATTGATAAGGCAGATGAAACAGTTGCAGAGCTCGGCATTATTGAAGGCGAGCCTATGGTATCTGTCCATATTCCATCGGTTGGGCCACTAGAAATAGATGAGTGCGAAAAGTCAATTGCTATGGCAAGGGATTTCTTTGAGAAGTATTTTACGGAATTTAAGTTTAACACTTTTTCTTGCCATTCTTGGCTTTTGGATGATACCTTAAAAGAGATATTGCCACAAGAAAGCAATATCATAAGATTTGGCGATATGTTTATAAAGACCACCCAAGAAAAATCAAACGATGTAGTTAAGTACACCTTTGGTTGGGATAAAAAAGCATATCAAGTAAAGAATTTACCGTGCAATTCTACATTGACTAAAAATGTAAGAAAGCATATTTTGGATGGTAAAGATTTTCATATTACAATGGGATATATAAAGAGGTAACTTGTTATGCAGGTATATAACGACATAAGGGTAGACTATGTTTCTGCAATTTTTAAAAATTCGAGGAATATTAATTTATATTCCGATGCCCCGGAAGAACATTTGACGGATTTGTTTATGTTACGAGCGGTGAGGGAGTTTTTTATAACGGGCAAAACATCTCTTATGAATTAAAAAAGCATTCGCTAGAGGTGATATTATGTTTTGAGTATGGTGTTATTAACTATGGCGTAATCGAAGATTGGGAAAGCTACTTGAAGAGTAGGTTGATAAGCTTAATGAAGCCGGAAAAGATTGAATTGAGGATGAAGCGCAAAGACAAGTAAACGAATGTTTTAAAATATAAATAAAATATAGGTTTAAAAAAATATCCTCCAATGTTAAATTTGGAGGATATTTTTATTTAAACATTTATTCAAATTCAACCTCGGCTATAGCCACTCCACAAAGCGGCACAAGTAAACTGAAGGTACACTCCTTTATGAATGCCTTATAACCGGGGATTTTTGTTATATCATTTACCATCTTTATTTTTCGTCCTGTATGAACTACAGGTCTTGCATAGTAGTATTCATCATTCGTTATTATAAATCTTGATGTTTTTTCATTTATTTTAATCTCTTGCACACGGCATTCACTTTCGTAATTAGTAATAAATGGAAGTCCTTTGTTTATTTCGTTTACACATTTAATAAGCGCTTCTTCTGTAGGGTCAGAAAAGAAAAGCGGAAAAGGGAATCCGATACCCAAAGGATTTTGTTCGGTTGAATAATCATTTTTATCCTGCTCTGCCTCAAAGTATATAACTCTGCCATTTTTATAGTTTTCGACTCTTTCAAGTTCATCTTTTGGAAGAAGACTTTTGTTCAAAACCAAAATATCACCCGAAACATACTCTAAATTATTGATGTTTGCACATTTAAAAATTGAAGCACCACGCCTTAATAACAACGACAAAAGTCTGTGGCTCGATGGTGTGCGATGAGAAATAAGAGCATCAACCTCGTTTTTGTTTCGCTTGTCTGAGTAAATAACAGTTGCACCTTTAATTTCCTCAAAACTATTAATGTATGAGTTGTCAGTGCAGAGCCTTAAATATCTCCAATTATCGGCAGACAGTCCATCACCCAAGCAATATGTATTTCCGGATACAACGTTTTTAAGTCCATCCTTTGTCCACACAAAACTTGAAAATACTGCTGATGCGTGTTTTTGAAGTGATGTGGGCAGATGATGAATAACATCATACTGCTCTGCTGTGTCGCGTATGGGGAAAAGAGGAATAAGTGGTGTGTTTTTCATGCACGTACTTATAAGCATCAGTGATGCCCTGAAAGAGTGATGCAGAAGCTTTCTTTCCTCATAGCCTTGCTTATAACCTGAGTTTGCTTCTGTATCTAAAATAGAAATTGTGGGTGCGCCATTTTCAAC
>CAZYYT010000092.1:0-2411 GCA_964651775.1 uncultured Oscillospiraceae bacterium
AATTTATTGAATATACTTTTCGGCGGGATTGCGAGTCCCCTTTTATTGTCACCCAAAACTACAAGAGTGTCCCCAGGGTTTATGCCGAATACATCCCTTGCCTGCTTTGGGATTACAATTTGCTCCTTTTCTCCAACTGTAACCGTCCACGCATATTTACCGTTTGGTTTATTCATATAGAGTTCTCCTTGTATAAAAAGTATGATTTGTATAACTAATTATACTTCATGTTATTCCTATTGTCAATATATTACAAACCTGTATTGTGTATTAATTATCAAAATTAAAAAGATTGTCTTTAACTTTAAAAATAATTACAAGTGATAAAACTGAACCTAAAATTGATGTGAAGGTATAGTTTAGCCACAGGCCGTCAAGCTTTAATGGCAAAAGCAGACCAAGTACGATTAGCGGAAAAACAAACGCTGTAGATGTTGATATTATCATTGCAGGGATTGCCCTATCAATAGCAAGTAAAAAGCTTTGTAATGCGTGGCTTATCCATTTAAAAAGATATCCGAAGCAAAATAGCCTTAAAGCGCGTTTTGAAAGGTCAATAAGTGCGATATCCTCCAAAAATATTATTGATATCGGTCCGGGAATTGCAAACATAATAATTGCAAAGAAAATCGAAATAACTGCACCTGATAAAACACAATACTTTTCAATTATCTTCACCCTATCAAACCTTGTCGCCCCATAATTATATCCGATTGCCGGTTGCAGCGAATCAAGTACACCATAAAGCATCTGCTCTACCATGCCACCTACTGTCATCAAAATGCCGTAGATTGCAACAGCACCCTCACCACCCATTTTTAGTAGTGCAACATTCATCACAATAGAAAATATTCTGCCTGATATATTTGTTAAAAATGCGGGAAGACCATTACGTACTACATCTTTTATAAGCTTATACTCGAATTTGGGTTTCCTGTACTTTAGCTGAAGCTTGCCACCTAAAAACATGCACACACCTGATAGTGAAGTTAAAAGCATTGCAAGCGCACATGCAAGTGCTGCACCAATGATGCCCCAATCAAACACAAGAATAAATAACAACTCAAGAATAACTGTACCAATGCTCATCAAAATATTAAGCACCATACTTGTTTTAATTTTACCCGATATACGAAGGTAGTTGTCGTTTGCGAAGGTCAACGTAATAAATGGCGATAAAGACGCATAAACACGTATATATTGTGCACCAAAGCGTGCAAGTTCACCATCTGCACCCATAAGCTTCATGAAAAATGGCGCTGTTAAGTACATCAAAATCCCCATAATAAGGCCTGTTATAATGATAAGTAGTGTTGCACTTGAAAAGTAGTTATTTGCCTTATCCTCTTCTTTTCTTCCAAGCAGAATTGATATAGGCACTGATGAACCAACTGCTATCAAATCCGAAAGTGCAAAGTTAATAATAACAAGTGGCATTGCAAGACCAAGTGCCGCAAAGGCAGTTGTTCCAACGAATTTTCCTACAAAAAATGAGTCGAAAACAAAATAAAGAGAAGAAACAAGCATACTTATTCCACCGGGTAGTGCCGCCTTCCAAAAAAGTGTGGATGGTTTTGTATTTAAGTATAATTCCTTGCTGTTCATCTGATTATCCTTTCACTAAAATTCCTGAAACAAACCATTCTGGTTTAGCTTATTCAGGACTAAAGTCAAGAATGTCTATCTGATAAGGTTTACTACTTTTCAAGCTCAAATCTGTACTTTTGCGTAACGCTCGGGTACTTCTCATGGTCAACCTCTTCCAAAAACATAACAAGTGGCCTGATCCATAAAGAATGCTCACCATACATTTGGCGGTAAACAACGTAGGTTTCACCCGTTTCTGAGTGTGTTGCAACACCCTCCACCTTATATTTATTGCCTTTGAAGTGTTTATAAATTTTACCTATTTCTAATTTTCTCATAATTAATCTAACCACCTTATTTTTATATTAACACGTTACCTTAAAGTTTTCAACAAAAAGCCCTGAAGTTCTTCTTCAGGGCTTTTTAATTATTTAATTCTGATAAATATCGCAATCTCGGCAGGGGTTACAAAAGCTTTGGCTTCCCTCCGGTGGCACGCCTTTGGTAGTATCCAACTATGGGCATTGCAATGCTTATTCTTTTGCTTCCATTTTTATTCCATTAAAACTTAACAAGGGTGTCAATATCAACCGGAAGTCCTGTCTTAATTGATTTATTTGCCGCAATACCTGTAAGGATACTCATCGCTCCATCAATGTGTGATGCTGCTCTGTTAAGCGGGTCATACTCCGGCACACCAAAAAGGTCATTAAGTAGCACTGGGTCACCACCACCATGGCCACCTTCTGCATTTTCAACGGGCACTACATAAGAATCGTCAAACATCGGGAAGATTGTAATTTTCTTGGATTCTGTTGCACCTT
>CAZYYT010000092.1:2479-7909 GCA_964651775.1 uncultured Oscillospiraceae bacterium
ATATAAACGGTCTCAGTAACGTCGTACTCAAGTCTACCCTTTGTACCTGTAAACACTACCCTAAAGCCTTCCTTTGGTGAAAACGCATTAAGTGAGTAAGACATCTGCGCACCATTATTATACTTAACAAGTACATTCATATTATCTTCAATACTTATACAATCACCAAATACGCTTTGGTCACGAAGGTATCCGTCATCCTTTTCGGCATTAAGGTAAAGTGCTTCAAGGGCTTCGTTACCTTCCATTTCAAGTGCAAATGGGTCACCCTTTGCATTTTCACTGCCGTGTGTACGATAATAAAACTTTGTTATACCCCTGTTCTCTGCATTTTCTCTACCATAAAAGCAAAGATCACCAAATGCAAATACACGCTTGGGTGTTGTGTTAAGCCAGAAGTTTACAAGGTCAAAATGATGCGTTGCCTTATGCACCAAAAGACCGCCACTGTTACGCTTGTCACGATGCCATCTTCTGAAGTAGTCTGCACCGTGGGTTGTGTTTAAAAGCCACTCAAAGTGCACCTGCTTAATATCACCGATTACTCCTTCACGAAGAAGCTTGGCAACCTGTGAATTTGTTGGTGCATATCTGTAGTTAAATGATACACGAAGCTTTTTACCTGTACGCTTGATTGTGTCAATAATAGCCTGACATTTATCGTTATCTACCGTCATCGGCTTTTCGCTAAGAACATCACATCCCATTTCCATAGCTTTGATTATGTATCTATGATGTGTTCTGTCAATTGATGTAACGATTACTGTATCGGGCTTTGTCTCTTCAATCATTTTTTCAAATTCTTCAGCATTGTAGAGCGGAAGCTCATCATAGCCAAGGTCCATCAACCTCTTCTGCACAAACTCAAGACGAGTTCTGTTAATATCACAAAGTCCTACAATTTCCGAAGTTTCCGTAAAGTCTTTAGCTATTGCAGAGTAGAAAAACTCTGAACGGCCACCAGTTCCAACTAATGCATATCTTTTCTTTTTCATATCATCATTCACCTCAACTTAATGTTACACAAGTTAAATTGATTTTTCAACACATTTCTTGTCTGCTTTTCTTATTTTCGACATTTCTTGTTGAATTTTTATATTTTTGTGATATAATATTCTAATTAGAGGTGATTGTATGGAAAAAAGCAATTTGATGGATGCTCATCCACTGTTTGAAAACGAAAAAGTCTATTTTAAAATTGATAGATATAAGGTTGATATGCCTATCTCCATGCCACGGTGTCATTACCACAATGGCTATGAAATATATTATCTCCACCAGGGAGAACGCCTTTACTTTATACGTGATAAGATGTATCACATAAAAAAAGGTGATTTTGTTTTAATTCCGCCGAATGAAATTCATGCAACGCTTAATATGGAAGATAGGGGCTTTGAAAGGTCACTTATAAGCTTTAACAAGGAGTATGTTGAACGATGTGTAAGAGTCTTTGGTGATATAAACTTTTTCGAATGCTTTGAAAAAAACAGCCCCATTATAAGTATAACACCACATGAGCAGGTTATTATAGAAGATATTTTAGATGATATTCTTGAAAAGGATGCAAAAAATAGCACTCCTCGTTCCTATTTTCAGTTTATGCTTCTTCAACTTCTGTATCTGATAAACACACACCATCCCGTAAAATTTAGTAAATTTGACGATGTTATTCCCTCATCATATAAAACAGTAACATCAGTTATGGGATACATAAACAATAACTTTGCCGAGGATTTGTCACTTGATATAGTATCTGAAAGGTTTTTTATAAGTGAATGTTATCTTTCACGCCTTTTTAAAAAAAGTGTTGGTATATCGTTTGTCGACTATGTAAATAACATAAGAATTAAGGAAGCAAAGTATCTTCTTTTAAAGACCGATTCAAGTATTATTAAAATTTCGGAGACTGTTGGTTATAAAAGTAACACCCATTTTGGAAGAATTTTCAAAAACATTACGGGGCTTTCCCCACTTCAATACAGAAAAAAAATGAGGTAAAACCCACCAGGGTTTTACCTCATTTTGTATATTCCTTTAAATATGGCTCAATTCCAAGCATTGTGCATATTTCACTATATTCCTTTTTAAGCTTTTGGGCGTGCTTTTGATCATTTGTTTTCTTTTTTACTGCACGAATAAGCACGTTTTTAGGAGTCTCCTCTGGGTCAATTAATTCAAGTGCCGTAACGTCATAATAATTTATCTCAAGCACCTTACACCTTAGGGCATCAGTTGCGGCATCGGCAAACTTTTGCTTCAGTATAGAATGCTCAAGCAAGAAATCTGTCAATGTGTTTTTTGGTTTTAATTGCCCCATCATTTCATGATGACAACAAGGCGTTGAAAGTATAACCCTTGAGTATGAGTCGATTGCTTTTGCAAGTACGATATCGGTTGCAATATCACAAGCATGAAGTGAAACTGTAAGGTCGGGTGCACGCTTAATATTAAAGGCGCGAATATCCCCTGCAGTAAAATGAAGCCCTGTGTAGTTAAGCTTTTTGGATACACCACTGCAATATTCAATTACATCCTTTTTTAAGTCAACGCAATCCATCATAACCTTAATCCCACGGATTTGAGTAAAGTAGTAATAAAGTGCAAAGCTTAAATAGCTTTTACCACAACAAAGGTCAAGGATGTAAAGCTCATCACCTATTACAATGCTATCCTCAACATCCTTAACAAGCTCAAGGAATCTGTTAATCTGCCGAAATTTTGAGCGCTTCTTATCAAATATTTTTCCGTTTGAATCACTTACTCCAAGCTCCACCAAAAAATCAACAGGCTTATCAATAGGAATAATGTATTTCTTTTGACGGTTGTGCGCCATTTCAGCTTCCATTAAATCACCCTTTTTTATGTGGTCAATAACTGTGATTTTGCCTTTTTTAGAAGCCTTAATTTCGCAATCACCCGCAGTTGTCTTAATATTAAGCTGCTTAAATGCATCAGGCACAATATCACAGAGCACTTTTACAGCTTCTTTTTTGGGGTAATTTTTTTGAACAGCCTTTCCATCACTAAAAAAGCTTTCAATAGCAAGACAAACCTCACCCTTAATTTCTATAAGTCTTCCCGTTGCACGAAGTACATCCTTATCGGTGCTTTTGCTTAAAGTAAGCTTTTGAAGAATTTTATTTTCTAATATATAGCTAATTATTTTTTTCATATTATTTATACATCCACTCTATAACATACTGAATATATTCATCCCAGAATTCCCAAGAATGTGCGCCCTTTGATTCTCTATAGGTATAATCAAAATCAAGTGTATTAAACTTATCACGAAGCCTTTGATTTTCTTCATACAAAAAGTCTTCCATGCCAACACCCATAAATATTTTAGGCTTGTTTGTATTTGTGTTGCATTTTTCAGCAAGGTAAAGTAAATCATCCTCTTTTGGAATAATCATATCCTCACCAAAAACATTTTTCATATCATCAGTAAAACGTGTTTTACCCTCATTAATATCTGCAACAGAGCTTAGCCCTGCGGCAGCATAGAATGAGTCACATTCACGAAGGCCGATTTTAAGTGCACCATATCCACCCATTGAAAGCCCTGCAATTGCCTTGTCTTCCCTTTTATCTGAAACATTAAGCATTTCATTTATAATCATAGGAAGCTCCTTCGCAATATATGTATAGTACTTTGCGCCGTGCTTCATATCTGTATAAAAGCTTCTGTCACCAAATGGCATTATAACACAAAGACCATAGTTTTGCGCATAACGCTCAATAGATGTTCTGCGAAGCCATATCGAATGATTATCACTAAGTCCATGTAAAAGATAAAGACTCTTAAAAAATTTTTCATTTTCGCAATTATTTGTACCGATTTCACCACGGTTATTTTTTTGGGGCATAACAACGTAAACCTGCTGTTGTGTACCAAGTGACTCACTGTATATATTAAGCTCTAAAAACGCCATAAAATCCCCTCCATATTTTTTTAATTTTATCACTTCGGTAGTTTTTTGTCAAAAATGATAAATGGGATGCAAATTACTTGCATCCCATTTATATAAAGGTTTAATTTACTTCATTGAAGATTCATAGGCTTTGATCATTTTCTTTATAATCAGTTCATAAAATCATTATATTTAAGCCAATTCACTAAAAGTTCAATCCAGATTTTATCGTGATTTAAATCTTTTCTGTCATCTATCGGAAGTCCTATTCCGTGGTCACCATCGGGGAAAATGTGCATTTCCACAGATGTGTTTTCTTTTTAAGATTCTCGGTATATTTAATTGAATTTATAACTGATACACCGCTATCGTCAAAATTATGCCAGATAAAGGTCGGTGCCACGCTTTCCACCTTGGAATTTTCAAGGGTAAGTGCATCCTTATATTTGTCATACATATCGCCAAGCATATTAATGGGTGAGCCTTGATGAGTATAGTCATTATCTTTCTCAAAACTTATGACGGGATAGCAAAGCACCTGATAATTTGGTGTGAAGCTTTCGTTATCAATATCATCAATATTTTCAAAGTCAATCTTGTCAAGATATGTAAAAATTGATGCTGTGAGGTGACCGCCTGAAGAATATCCCATTGTGGCAATTTTGTTTTTGTCTATTCCAAACTCCTTGCTGTGATATCTTACATAGCGTACCGCACGCCTTCCATCAAGAATCGGAAGCGGAAATTGGTCGGGGAAAATGCGATATCTTAAAACAAAGGTTGGTATTCCCAGGTCACACAAATGTTTTGCTACCCTATCCCCCTCTTGCTTTGGTTTGTAAGGGTATGACTCATAGCCGCTTCCCGGTATAATTATCATAGCTGATTCAGTAGTCTTTGTTTCGGGGATATAATGTTCAAGCCATGGCTCATAATTTTCAGAGCGGGGGTTTTATCCCACATATTATATCGTTTTATTTCCATTGTTTTCTCCTTCACCATATGCACAGTAGGTTACTCCAGCTTTTGCATCAAAACCACATCTGAAGAGGTCACCTCTCTTAAATTTTACTGCATCGCCTGCTTTAAGGTCTGCATTTGAAACCTTCTCCATTGATTTCCATGGCTTTTGAGGGGATTTACCATCGTTAGCGTCATCACCATCATTACTAACATAGTAAATTGTACCTTTTACTTCAATTTCGTCCTTTGTGTTTAAAATTTCCTGTTATCTTTTTTCAGCAAGCTCATCAAACCTTGCCAAAACATCCTGTGTTGCTCTAATCATGTTCCATTCCTTCATTATGTAATTTCATATAATTGTAATTATGCTTATGGATTTATCCATAAAACTTTTCCTTTGCTGCCTTTAATAATTTCAGTGCGTGTTCGTAGTAATGCTTTTTTTCTTCAGTCATAAACCACCAAGCTGACATAAGATAGCCTTCAATCTGTTCATCAGGTGCATTTTCCTTAAAGTAGCGGAACACATCATCGATACTTATATCACACTCGT
>CAZYYT010000093.1:0-5847 GCA_964651775.1 uncultured Oscillospiraceae bacterium
TGATGTATCTCATCTGTACATGCATATAAAAATGAATACATTGTACTTTTCATTAAAATAGTTTTATTGGTACTTCTATATTCATTAAGAAGCAGTGCAATTAGAAATGACAGCATCGCATAAATTGAGAAATGAGCAAGCTTTCGAAACACATAGTTAAGATTTTGAGCCTTCGTCATCTTTTGTTCCGCTGAAAGGCTATCATTAAGATCGAAAATTTCTACTATCTTTATTGTTAGCTTTGTACTTGTTTTTCTTGACTGGTCAGCCTCTTGTGCAGAAAATATGAATATTGCCATCATACAAGCCACAACAAGCACCTTTAATATTTTTCTAAACATCTTTTACACCTAATTTTCATGTAATTCACTTTTACATTATAAAGTTCAATACAACTACTATTGATTTTCTAATATAACAGCTTTTTCTTCTTTAGTTATATACTTATTTTGCACCATCACATCAAGCACCTTCTCCTGTCTTTTATGCGCAAGTGTAACATTTACTTTTGGTGAATACTTTGACGGGGCATTCGGCACACCTGCAAGAAGCGTTGCCTCATAATCACTCAGCTTATCGGGACTTTTATTAAAATATCCCATAGACGCATCATATATATTATAATACCCACTTCCGTAATATATAACATTAATATATAGTTCAAGGATTTCTTCCTTATTATAATTTTTCTCTATTTCTATTGCCATAAACATCTCGGCAATTTTTCTGACAAGTGAATCTTCGCCAATAAAATACATATTTTTTGCAAGCTGTTGGGTTATTGTACTGCCACCCTCGGAAATACTTTTTCTTCTCACATTAGTGATAGTGGCGCGCATTATCCCAATAACGTCCACACCCTTGTGATAATAAAAGCGCCTGTCCTCAACACATGAGATTGCCTTTGTAAAGGTTTTGGAAACATCGTCAAGCTTTGTATAGTTTTCTTTTTCTTGTATGGATTTAACCATATCCTCAAGCGGGGTTTGTTTTATAGCACTTTCATATTTTGTCCAACCTTTGTAGATAGTAAAAGATGCTATCACTATTAAAATAATAACTAGAACCGTTGAAAGCTTTTTAATCATCTACAAATCACTCCCCTAAAAGTCCGACGTTATTTCAACAAGCTTTTCATTTGTCGTGTCGTACATATAAACTCCACCGAAAAGCCTTTGAAAACGAAGCCTTTTATATATTATTTTAGGTGCTAATTTCACGCATTGCGGAAGATATTTTTCAATATTACGCTCATTTTTAAGAAATTTAAAGCATGCATCTTTAAAATTCAAATCAAGTTCATAAGAGGCCTTTGTTTTAGGATTTGTAAGAAGGTCCGCTTGTGTGTAATCACAAACACCTTCTTCTTTGAATACATTTTTAAGCAGGGTATATCTCATTTCAAGTGATATTGCGTTATCAAAAATGTTGTTTATTCTCATATAATCATAGATCTTTTCAAAAATACCAAATGGTGAGCTGAATTTATCAAACAGAAAATCCATACTTTGTTTAAAATCACCACTGTTGTAGTATTTCTCAAAAATATCTTCTATATATTTAAGCTTTATTATATCATCAAACGAAATAAAATCATTTTCCATAATCTCATACGGTGCGAGAGTTTTGTATTTATAATTAAACCGCTTTTCCTCTTCCCTGATTTTTGAGCCTTTAAGTAGCTTTAAAAACCCAAGTTGAAGTACATGCGGACGAATGCTTACCACATCATCAAAAGATTTTTTAAAGCTTTCATACCCTTCATAGGGAAGGCCAACAATAAGGTCAAGATGAACATGAATATTTTTTAGTTCAAGAATTTTACTCACATTTTCTTTTATTTTATTAAAGTCAATCTTTCTGCCGATTGCCGTCATAGTACGCTCATTTGTAGATTGTACACCAATTTCAAACTGAATAAGCCCCTGGGGTGCATCTTTTAAGATTGCAAGCATTTCATCATCAATGAGGCTCCCTGCAAGCTCAAAATGAAATTTCGTGTTTTTCTTATTCTCTATGATAAACTTAAAAATCTCACTTGCACGCTTTTTGTCAGCATTAAATGTGCGATCAACAAATTTTACAAGCGAAACATTATGCTCTATAAAAAACAAAAGTTCTTTCTTAACACGCCCAAGTTCCAGAAAATTCACCCTTGTGTTATTTCCCGAAAGACAATAGCTACACTGAAATGGACATCCCCTTGAGGATTCATAGTACACAATTTTACCCTTGAAAATATCAATTGATTCATCATAACTAAAGGGATATTCATTTAAATCTCCACCTTCACAAAGTGAGTTTTCGATAATCTCGTTTCCATCTTTGTAGGTAAGCGATAAAATGTCCCTAACTGATTTTTTATTTATCAGCGCATCAAAAAGTGCATAGCAAGGCTTTTCCCCTTCACCACGTATAATATAATCAATATATGGGTTTTCATTAAGTATATCCTTTGCGTCGTATGAAACCTCATGTCCACCTAAAACAAATGTAATATTAGGGGAAACGCTTTTTAGTGTTTTTGCTATGTATAATATTTTTTCTATATTCCATATATAACACGAGAAAGCAATAACATCCGCTTTTTCTTTATATAGCTTTGCTATGATATTATCTATATTGTCGTTTATTGTATACTCCATAAGTTTTGGTGAAAATACTTCACAAAATTTACCGATAGACCTAATTGCAAGATTAACATGTATATATTTTGCATTTAATGTGGCAAGAATTATTTTCATAATTTGTCCTTCAGCACCCTTTTCGGTAATCTTCATAAGATCGTTTTTTTTATAGAACTATTCGATATTTCAAATATTTGTAAAAATTATACCACATTATAAATAAATAGTCAATTTGAAGGATGGATATTTTGTGAATTTTATTCTGTGAATACAGCCTACATTTTCATAAAAATCAAAAACGCCACAGTAAACCATGGCGCTTAAGCATTATTACAAACTGATTTAAAACAATGTAAAACCCTTTATCAAGCCACTAGCATAGGAATATATCCTGCCGTGATACCCAATAGTGCCGAAAAAGCTATAACGGCAGTTGGGTGTAGTTTTTTCTTGAATACAAAAAATAATGAAATTGCAAAAATAACAAGCGCACAAGCTAGTTCGTAAGTTACAACATTTTTAAAACCATTAGGTAGTATTGCAGTTTTTCCGATGGATAAAACTGCTGTGGCTATAAGTCCTATTACCGCGGGCTTAAGCCCTGACATAATGCTTTTGACAATCTTACTGTTTTTAAAGCTCTGATAACATCTTGCAACAATAAGGATTATAACAAAAGACGGTAAAACAACACCAAGTGTTGCGCAAACTGCGCCAAATACATCTGCAACCTGAATTCCGACATAAGTTGCTATATTAATGGCAAAAGGTCCTGGCGTGCTTTCGCTGACCGCTATAAAATTAACAATATCCTTTGCTGTCATCCAACCATTTTCCAGCACCGCTTCCTGAATTAATGGAAGCATTGCATATCCACCGCCTATTGTAAATGCACCTATTTTAAAAAATGTTAAAAACAAACTTATATATTGCAACTGCAATACCTCCGTTTAATATTCTTACTTATCTTTTAAGTTTGCGTTTTTGCCAACTTGTCCATAATGGCCCAGCGATACAAATTGTTGAATAGCATCCGCTGATTATACCAAAAATCATTGGAAGAGCAAAACTCTTGATTGAAGAAATATCCTGCACGCACGCAAAAATGTATACTATAATCACACTGATAAGTGTACATAAGTTTGTGTTTATTGAGCGTGAAACTGATTGGGTTATACTTAAATCAACAATATCTTCAACAGGCATTTTATTTCCGAGTAAAGATTTGTTTTCCCTTATTCTGTCATAGATAACTATTGTATCATTAATTGAAAAACCAAGTATCGTCAAAGCTGCCGCAATAAACGAATCATTTACCGGGATTTTAAATAATATAAATGTAAAGAACACAATCAATACGTCATGGAAAAGAGCAATTATTCCAGTTACACCGGCTGAAAGCCCTGAAACTTTTCTGAAGCTAAACCATACATAAAGAATAATGAGTGCAACGGAAAATACAATTGCTTTAATGCTATCTATCGCAAAGTCTTTACCTATAAACGGCTCAACTACCGAAACATCTGAAAGTATTAGCTTATTTTTAGGAAAAGCCTCTCTTAAAGCATTAGAAAGTTTTTCTTGGTCAGCAGATGCCAGACCTTCTTTTTCAGATAAGTTCAATACAAGTTTAGTTCTTGAAGTTGTTATATCTGATTTTGTTTGGACATCACAGCTTCTTCCCAAAACGTCTTCTGTTATGTCTTCAGCTTTAGCTAAATCAATTTTATCAACATAGGAGTATGTTAGAATTGCTCCACCCTTAAACTGAATATCAAAGTTGATTCCGTTCGTAAATATAGAAACAATGCCTATAAGTATTATTATGGTAGATACTGCATAATACTTCTTTCTGTTTTTATAGAATTTAATAACCTTTTCACGCTTTTTACCATTTCCATAAAGAAACGGCTTTTTAAAGATATTATATTGACATAATGATTTCATCATAAGCTTCGAGGCTAACACACCACATAAGAAGTTTAATATAACTCCTGTAAGAAGTGAGTATCCAAAAGAAAGCATGGTACCTGAACCAAATATCATTAGGATGATTGCAACAATAATAACTGTTATATTTCCGTCAAACACAGATGAAAACGCTTTATGAAACCCTGACTGTACAGCGGCCCTGATGCTTTTCCCATCTGCAATTTCTTCCTTAATTCGTTCTGCAGTGATTATATTTGCATCAACACCCATGCCTATAGAGAGTATTACTGCGGCAATTCCAGGAAGAGTTAGGGTAAACTGTGGAACAGATAACGCTAGTAATTGTCCTGCTACCTGAAGCATCAGTGCAAACACAGAAACCAAACCCGGTAATCTATAATAAATAATCATAAACAGACAAATAAGTATAAATGCAACAATTGTTGCATAAACCATTACGTCAAGTGCTTTACTACCCATTATAGGGCTTATTGCGCTATAATTTTTTGATTCAAGAGAAAACGGAAGTGAACCAGAATTTATCTTATCTGATAAAGCCTGTGCAGCCTCCATACTTTCCATTCCCGTAATAATAGCACTATTACCAACTATTTTTTGTTCAACCTGCGGATTTGAAAGCAAAAGTTCATCCATATAAATAGCCATTTTTTGACCTACAAGCTTTTCTGTTGCACTTTCAAACAGCTTCGCACCATCACTGTCAAATTCTAATGCTACAACAGGTTTGTTTGTACTCCGATCTATTTGTGGCATAGCTTTTTTTACATTCTTGCCTTCTAACAAGATATTTCCTTGAGGATCTCTGAATGTAAGAGAGGCTGTTTCACCAAGTTCAGCAATAGCTTTTTCCGGATTGAATTCAGTCTCACCTGATTTCCATGGGAATCTTATAAGAATTGAACTTTTCTCTCTGTCTACTGTTATTTCCCTATCTAAAATATTGTTGGCATCGCATCTTTCTTCTATAACAGCCTTTGCAGAATTAAGTTCGTCAGAAGTGGGCTTTCCCTTATAGTCTTTTGGCAAATAAGTAGCCTCAACACCACCCCTTATATCTATACCAAACCTCATATCTTTTGCAGATGGTATAGAAACTGACCCGAAACTTGCACCGAATATTGCCAGATATGATGTTAGTAAAATAACCACTATAACAATCCAGCAAGTCACCTTGTTAATTTTGTTCACCTTTGTATTCCTCCTATGTTATATATTATATATTATATATTATATTTTAATTATTACTCATCTTTTTACTTGCCAAAGT
>CAZYYT010000093.1:5857-7743 GCA_964651775.1 uncultured Oscillospiraceae bacterium
AAAACATATATTGTATTTATACTTAAAATGCTAGCTGCAACAAATGCAAATATTGCAATAAAATAACTTACCTTGTTTTTTGGACACTTCTTATACATTAAAACTAATGCTTTTAATACAAGAGCAAGCACACCCACGCGAATTCCGTTAAAAGCAAATTGTACTGCCTTGATATCTTGGAACTGATCCAGTACATATGATATTATCGCTATGACAAGAAACGATGGTAAAACAACACCCAAAGTTGCACAAAATGCCCCAAAAAAACCTGCAACCTTATATCCTACAAAGGTCGCAGAATTAATCGCAATCGGTCCCGGAGTAGATTCTGCAATAGCAACAATATCTAAAATATCTTCATCCGTAATCCAGCCTTTCTTTTCAGAAACCTCTTTTTGTATCAACGGAATCATTGCATATCCACCACCAAAGGTGAACGCACCAATTTTAAGAAATGTTAAAAATAATGTTAGTTTTTTATTCATACTAATCCTCCGATTATCTACATTCTCAGTTAGGCTAGTTAAAATAGATTAAGAAAACTACTCAACTCTCATCATTCTGTAACCCACACCAATATGCGTCTGGATATATTGGCTTGAGCTTGTGTCTTTTTCAAGCTTCTTTCTGAGAGTTGCCATAAAAACACGAAGAGATGCTACATCTTTATCCCAAGCACCTCCCCAAATGTTATCTGTTATAAACTTATGAGTAAGCACCTTGCCAATGTTTTTAGCAAGTAAACAGATTAATTTATACTCTATAGGTGTTAGTTTTAATCCCTCATTATCCATGTACACACAGCCTGCAGCATAGTCAATTTTTAAGTTACCATTTACAAACACAGAATCTGCCGTTTGAGTGCCTATAAATGAAAGTCTTCTTTGAGTTACCCTTATCCTTGCAAGAAGCTCTTCAACCGAAAAAGGTTTTGTTAAATAATCATCCGCGCCCATATCTAAAGCCGCAATTTTATCACTATCTTCTGACCTTGCACTGATTACGATAATTGGGGTATTTGACCATGTGCGAATTTTTTCTATAACAGATATTCCATCTATATCAGGAAGACCTAAATCCAGTAAAATAATATCGGGATTATGTGATGAAGCCATTGCTATTGCAGAGTTTCCATCATTTGCTGTAATAAACTTATATTCATTTGCTTTCAAAGTTGTTGTAATAAGATTTCTTATAGGCGCATCATCCTCAACAACTAAAATATTAATTTTATTCATCTATTATAACACCTTCTTTAGGTAATGTAAACAAAAAAGTTGTGCCTTTTGGCTCATTATCCGTTACCGTTATTTCACCACCGTGCGCATTTATTATTGACTTACAAAGTGAAAGTCCCAAACCGAGACTTCTTCGACTGTCTGCAATCTTATTTTCGGTAGTGTAGAACATATCAAAGATATGTTTTTTATCCTCATCGGGTATACCCGGTCCCGAATCCGATATTTTTACAACAATATTTTCGTCTTTGACAAAGGTTTCAATCAAAATATCAGAGTAATCTTGTGTATATTTGATTGCATTATCCAAGATGTTAATTATAACTTGAACTATCAACTTGGCATCTGCCTTTAAAAGTATAAATTCATCATTACTTTTAATTGATATGTTATGCTTATGAATATTTCTATTAACATGATTAAGTGCTTCAGCAATTATCTCATCCACAAGTTCTGTCGTAATATTTAATTTCATATTCCCGTCTTCAATCCTTGTAACAGAAAGTAGATTTTCCACAAGGTTTATAAGCCAAACAGAATCTGAATAAATATCACTATATATCTGCTTTTTTGTGTTTTCATCAAACATTGCGCCATTTGATAGTAGGTTGTCCGCATTACCTGAAATGGTAGTAAGCGGTGTTCTTA
>CAZYYT010000094.1:0-6225 GCA_964651775.1 uncultured Oscillospiraceae bacterium
TCTTGAAAAAAAACGTGGAAGTGAGCTTACCGATGAAAATCTTGAGGATGCAGAATATGTTGAGGGCTTTTTTGATACCACCGATAAGCTTAATGAATTCTTAGATGGCTTTGATGCACTTACAGATGCTTGCAGCTCCTATAATCGTGATTCAGACTTTACAGGGCAGTCACGCTTAAGCGATTATACGAATATGATTCTGGATGTATACAAGAAATCGCAATCTGCAGCTTTTCCTGTTAAATGGCTTGAGAAAATATGCAGTATGTATTCTTCAAATGAAGGCTATACAGAAACATTTTTTGGTAGGTACTCCTATGAAAAGTGTATGCAAACAATAAATAGTGCCATACAATCACTGACAGAAGCAAAGGAAATTTCCCTAACAAGTGGTATAGGCTACGAAATATATATTGAAAAAGAGCTTGTAAAGCTAAAAGACCTTACAGGAAATATATCCTATACAGCTCTTCGTGATGCTTGCCTTTCCTCCGACCTTTTTTCTCGTTTAAGCGGAAAAAAGCGTAACTGTGATGAATTCATAGCGGAGGAAGTTAAAAATATTATTTCTGTTTCAAAGTCAAGCATTAAGGACTCCCTTTCAGAGCTTCTTAAATACTCAAGTGAGGATTGTGAAAACTTGAGAAAACGCCTTTATCCCCAGATTTTGGCGCTTTGTTGGTGTGCTAAAATATTAAGTCACAGATATTATGAAAAAATCACGGAAAGAAAGCTTCTTGACTTTTCTACCTGTGAGCACCTCGCCCTATCTATTATATCTCCCGATGGGAAAACCCTTTCCGAAGAAGGACAAGCAATTCAAAAAAGCTATGACGAAATTTATATTGACGAATTTCAGGATTCTAACGCGCTTCAGGATACGCTTTTCTCGCTTCTATCAAATGGGCGTACATTTACCGTTGGAGATGTCAAACAAAGCATATTCGGCTTTAGAAATGCCAACCCGTCAATCCTTATGAATAAATGTGAAAACTCTTCTCTTGAGGAAGATGCTCCACGGCGAAAGATTTTACTTTCAGCGAACTTTCGTTCAAGAAAATGTATAATAGATGCAGTAAACAGCGTATTTGACGTTATAATGACACCCGAAGTTTGTGGTCTTGACTATAAAAAGGACCAGCGCCTTGATTTCGGTGCAGTATTTATTCCCGAAGGTGAAAATGAAGGTAAATGCGAAATTTCACTTATAGAAAAAATGGGCAATACGCTCCTTCAGCGTGAAAATGAAGCAAAATATATCGCGAAAAAAATAAAAGAACTTATACAAAGCTCATTTAGGGTGTGGGATAAAGAAACCGGGGAAATGCGAGCCATCTTATATAGCGACATTGTAATTCTTTTAAGAAGTGCAAATGCACATGGTGCTGTTTTTGAAAGCACATTTCAAAGAGAACAAATTCCGGTATTCTTTGATGGTGGTGACACGCTTTTTGATACAAGTGAGGTTTCCCAGATTATCGAGATTTTGAAGCTTATTGATAACTCTATGTGTGATATTCCGCTTGCAAGTGCCCTTAGAAGCCCCATGTATATGTTTGACGAAAACGACCTTTTAAATATTAAGGCAGCCTCTAAAGAGTGCTTTCATAAGTCTTTCTATGGAATCTGTAGTGGCAAGTACCAAGTGGAAGCACCACTTAAAGAGAAGTGTAACAGGTTTATGAAGCATCTCACGCTTTGGAGAAATGCTTCGGGCTTTATCTCAATTGAAGAGCTTATAAGAAGAATATATAGCGACACTAATATATACACATCTGCGCTATCCTTCCCCGATGGCGCTATAAGGCGTGCTAACCTTGACCTACTTCTTGACAAAGCTGCAGAATTTGAAAAAACAAGCTATAGCGGACTTTTTAATTTTGTAAACTATGTAGAAAAAATAAAAAAAGCACAAAGTGGTGGCGTAAGCGCAAAGCCAATAAGTGAGAAGATGAACGTTGTAAGAATTATGTCTATCCACAAATCAAAGGGGCTTGAATTCCCTGTTGTATTTCTTGGTGAGTGCGGAAACAGATTTTCAAACGACAAACCCCTTGCAGGTGGCCTTATCATAAACTCTAAGGCTATTGCAATGAATATAATTGACCCTGTGCTTCGTTGCAAATACCCTGCGCCGATGCGCACAGTGCTTGAAAGCATAAGTCGTGAAAATATTCTTTCGGAGGAAATGCGCATTCTTTATGTTGCGCTTACACGTGCACGCGAAAAGCTTTTTGCAGTTGGAACTGTAAGTGGTGACAAAGAGTTTGAAACAAGCCAATTTCACACACTCAGCGCGCTTTCTTCTAATGAAATATCATATTCTACTAGCTATATTAAAATGCTTGCACTTGGCTTTGGACACGGTGGTGCAAAATATTGGTCAACTGCCTATATTAAGCCTTCGGAAAGTGATATAGTCCCCAAAAGCTTTGATGTTATCCGCCCTGCATATCTGCCCCATGATAAAGTCACGGAAATATTAGACTTTTTGTATGCACACACCCGGGCAACCACTCTTCCCGGTAAGGCGTCTGTATCTTATATAAAATCACTTGATCTTGACCTTGGGGTGGATGAATATGGAAAAGTGCGAGAGATTTCCAGTGCAAAGAAAAAGACAGCCCCCTTACAAAAGCCACGATTTCTTAAGGGAGGTAAAGGTGCATTCTACGGAACTGCACACCATAAGGTTTTTGAGCATTTGAGCTACAATGAAACCCCCGTCAGTGAGCAGTGTGATAAGCTATTAGAGCGTGGAATTTTAACTACAGATGAAAGGGCACTTATAAGTATTGATAAAATTGAGGCCTTTCTAATATCACCGCTGGGAAATGATATAAAATCGGCAGAAAATATTTATCGTGAAGAGCCCTTTGTTATCTATATAGATGCTAGTGAAATAGACGAATCTTACCCCGTGGGTGAAAAAATATGCGTGCAGGGTATCATCGACTTTTTCTTTGAAAAGGATGAAAATACTGTTGTGCTTCTTGATTATAAGACCGACAGATATGATACCCCTGAAGAAATTGCATCAAAATATAAGACGCAGCTTCACTACTATGAAAGGGCACTGAAGCTTAAGTTTAAGGACAAAAAAATCCAAAAATTTCTTTACTTACTGCATAAAGGTGATATAATAGAAGTAGTATAAGAAAGGACTGATTGCATGCCGGGACATATTGATGATACTAAAGACCTTAAGAATAATCATTCTGATATGCTTGATGATATAGTTGAATATAATATAATTTTGGAATCCAAGGAAAAAAATTTAAAAAAGGGTGCATCACATATGAAAAAAAGACGCAATAAAAAGGCATCACTTACTGTACTTATAACGATACTTTCTTTTATACTCGTTTTTGTAATTTTCTTTGCGGGTGCTTACGTTTTTTTTACAATAGGGCCTAGTAAGGAATCATCTTCTCCAGAAAAGCTCGAGGTAATTATAAAAGAAGATGAAGAAGATATGAATAAAATTGATATTGATGAGGATGAGGAAGAACCAGAGGAAAAAATCATTGATGATGAAGATGGAAAAGATGAGGATGAGGTAGAAACACTTAAACGTCCTGCAACGAAAAAACCTGTGACAGACGACAACAATGATACCGACAAAGTTTCCCAAGAGGATGATGATGTAGTTTCAACAAAGCCTTCTACTAAGTCAAGCAATACACAAGAGAAAAAGCCGGCTTCAAAGCCAAATGACGTGGTGGAAAATAATGGAGATTCCGAAGCAATTATTCTAGAATAAATTTAGGAGGTTGTTTTATGAAAAAAAACGGTGCTGAAAAGCTTTTTAAACAAATGGCCGACCGTGAGTACTCTGAAATTGCCGATACACCCGAAGAGAAGCTTTATGAAGAAACTGTAGATGAAGATGTTTTAGTAGACGAAAAAAAGGATGAGGAGTACTACTCGAACAGAATATCCAAAGGCTATGGCCTTGTAAATGACGAAATTAAACACTGAAATAAAACAAAATAGGTACTGCATTGCAGTACCTATTTTGTTTTGTACACGTAAGATTCGGGATTTATCACCATACCATCTTGCCATATTTCAAAATGCAGGTGTGCACTTTCTTTGTTTTCTACCGAAGCGGTTTTCCCAACTTGTCCAATTATATCCCCCATTATAATCTTATCACCTTTTTTCACCTTTAGGTCTTTAGAAAGATTTTTATATTTTGTTATTATCCCATCGCCATGGTCAATTTCTATTGTATAGCCCCAAAACTTATTTTTCCCTGCACTTAAAACAGTGCCATCTGCTGTAGCTTTAACATCATCACCACTTTTTGTGGCATAGTCAATTCCTGTATGTGCGCGCCAATCCTCCATTGTTTTTGAATAAACCGCCATTTCGGAGTACTTGTTTAAAACAACCTCACCGCAAGGGAAAATCATTTTTGTTGCCTTTTCACTTTTTTTCTCTATATCATTATTGACATCCTTTTCTACTTTTACCTTTGGGGATGTAGAAGCCGGTGTATCTGTAACTTCTTTTTTTTCACGTGGAAGCGGCACCGTGCCGGTATATAGCTTAACCTCATTTGCAGAATTATTTCTAAGTGCCGATGCACGTCCTATAAAGAAGCTTAGGAAAAACACACATATCACCGCTAGTAAAATAAAAAACGATTGCATTCTTTTCATAATAAATCGCACCTCCCTGATACTTAAATTATTCCCAAGAAAATGCGACTTAAACATTAAATATTCATATAGTCAAGCCTTGTCCCCGTGTAGTAATGCTCAAGTATTTCTTTATAGTCACTGCCCTTTTTTGCAAGCTCATTTGCCCCGTACTGACTCATACCTACACCATGTCCGTATCCAAAAACCTCAAAGTGTACATTTTTATCATCTACCGATATTTTAAAGCAAGCACTGCGAAGTCCAAATATACTTCGTATTTCACTTCCCTTAAACTTTTTTGTGCCGATTGTAATTTCTTTCACAGCACCACCCTCACTCAAAATGGCTGGTTTAATATCGTTTGGGCTGTTTATATTTGCATCTTTAGTATTTAGAGCATTTTTAAATTCTTCAAAGCTTATAGTTTTAGAAGAATAAAAATTTGAAGCGACATTTTCCCCACCTGCATCAACGCTTATAAGATATGGCACATCCCCACCCCACACATCCTTTGAGTTTTCGGTTTTCCCTCCACCTGTTTGCGCGTGGAAAACTGCAAGTGCGGCATCTCCGTTATAGGTTAATATTTCACCCCTTGTGTCGCTTACTGCTCCCTTTATTTTTTTTTCGTAATTATCGGCATCCTTCCCCCATTTTTCCCTTGCCTTTTCTATGGTCTTGTATGCTTTACAATGTCTATAATCAGTGCAAACATCGGCACTTGGCGTATGTATAACTCCACCCTTACTTTTCTTGTACATTGCATAGCTTCTTGCCGCAACCGCCTGGGCTTTTAGTGCCTCATATTCAAACGAGGCAGGCATCTCTGCGGAAACAACGCCTACAAGATATTCCTCAAGTGGCATAGCCTTCACTTTGTTTTCATCAGTGAAAAGCACATTTACGATTTCCTCATTCTTCGTACTTTTTTTGGTCCCTTCTGTCCCTTTTAGTTTTACGCTATAGAAAACAGCAAGTGGCAAAACAAACGAAGCAATAATAAAAAATACTATTAAAATCATTATTTTTTTCACAGCTTTACACCCTCTCTCTTTAAATATAATATTTTTCCTCTTACTATAGAACTTTTAGTTGAAATCTATTCATATTTATGATAAAGTATATAATTATGGGATTGTTTGGAGATGATGTTTTTGGAAAAAAATGATAACTTGTTTAAAGAGATTAATAATATGTCTGATGATGTTTATTCAATTGATAAATCACTTTACGGAAAATATAATGTAAAGCTTGGCCTTCGTAATTCTGATGGAAGTGGTGTTTTGGTTGGACTTACAAAGGTTGGTGAGGTTCATGGTTACTATATGGACGAGGGTGAAAGGCAGCCTACCGAAGGTATTCTTCGTTATCGTGGTATAAATGTAAGGCACCTTGTACATGCTTGTCAAAGAGAAAATCGCTTTGGTTATGAGGAAACTGTGTATCTTCTTTTGTTCGGCAAGCTTCCCACAAGGGATGAGCTTGGTGAATTTACTGAAGTGCTCGCAAGCATGCGTGCTCTCCCCCCAAACTTTACAGAGGATATGATTCTTAAAGCCCCAAGTAAAAACATTAT
>CAZYYT010000094.1:6235-7036 GCA_964651775.1 uncultured Oscillospiraceae bacterium
ACAAACAGAACCTGGAGAACTTTGAAGCCCTGCTTGGCGAAAACAGACTTCTACCGGGAGGTTTTACAGAGGATATGATTCTGAAAGCGCCCAGTAGTGATATTATGAATAAGCTTGCAAGAAGTGTGCTTGCTTCATATTCTTATGATGATAACCCCGATGAAATAACCGTTGAAAATGTACTCAGGCAGTCGTTTGAGCTTATTGCAAGAATGCCAACAATGATTGCACACGCATTTCAGGCTAAAAAGCATTATTACGATGGGGAAAGCCTTATTCTTCACACTCCACGTCTCGAATATGGTACTGCACAAAACTTTTTACATATGATGAGGACGAACAATGAGTTCACCGAGACAGAGGCACGCATTGTCGATCTTGCGCTTATTTTACATGCGGAGCATGGCGGTGGTAACAACAGCTCATTTACAACGCACGTTGTGTCATCAAGCGGCACCGATACATATAGCGCTATCGCAGCCGCTATAGGTGCACTTAAAGGGCCAAAGCATGGTGGTGCAAATGCAAAGGTTATTGCAATGATTGAAGATATGAAGGAAAATATCACCGATATTACTGATGAGTCGCAGATTCGCAATCACGTTACTAAGCTTCTTAAAAAAGAGGCATTTGATAAAACAGGCCTTGTTTACGGAATCGGCCACGCAGTATATACACTTAGTGATCCCCGTGCAGAGCTTCTTCGTGAGGGTGCTGAAAAGCTTGCGAAGGAAAAACATATGGAGGATGAGCTTCGTATGTACGACCTTGTTGCAAAGAATACGATTGAACTGTTTGAAG
>CAZYYT010000094.1:7046-7697 GCA_964651775.1 uncultured Oscillospiraceae bacterium
TGGACTTTTACAGTGGATTTATATACAAAATGCTTAATATTCCACTTGACGTTTATACACCTATGTTTGCGCTCGGCAGGATAGCAGGCTGGTGTGCACATCGTCTTGAGGAGATAACTGTTTCAGACAGAATTATAAGACCTGCATACAAAAATGTTTATAAGCGTAGAGATTTTATTGATATAGATAATCGCTAATTGGAGGTACATTATGGCAGAAGGATATTCAAACTTTATACACGACATAATCGATTCTGACCTTTCTGAAGGTCGTGAAAATCATGTTCACACACGTTTCCCTCCCGAGCCGAATGGGTATCTTCACATCGGAAGCGCAAAGGCAATATGGATAAACCACAGCACTGCTAAAAAATACGGTGGTCTTTTCAATCTTCGATATGATGATACAAACCCCACAAAAGAAGATGTTGAATTTGTAAAAGCTATTGAAGAGGATCTTCACTGGCTTGGTGCTGACCCGACGGGGGGCATCTACTATGGTAGTGATTATTTTGAAAAATGCTATGAATTTGCCTGTAAGCTTATCCGTGATGGCAAGGCATATGTTTGTGACCTTTCGCAAGAGGAAATGGCACAGTACCGTGGCACACTTACAGAGCCGGGTAAGGAAAGCCCCTATCGCATTAGAAGC
>CAZYYT010000095.1:0-7689 GCA_964651775.1 uncultured Oscillospiraceae bacterium
GAGAAAAGGATACAAAATTATTTCTGATGCACCTGTTGAGCTTTTTGTAAATGATAAATATGTCGGCTACTCTCAAGGCACACACCTTCAGGCAGAGTTTGATATTACCTCCTATGTTAAAAAAGGCACAAACACTGTTACTGCAAAGGTAAGAAAGTGGTGCAGTGGCAGTTATCTTGAAGACCAGGACTTTTTTAGGTTTAACGGAATCTTTCGTGATGTGTATATTCTTTCAAGACCAAAGGGACACATAAAAGATATCGACATAAAGACAGAGGGAAATTGTATAATTGTTAATTTTGATGGTGTGGCAGACATTACCCTTATTGATAATGGTGAAATTCTTGCAAAAAAGCATGCAGAAAAAAATGCTGTGTTTGAGCTTTCAAACCCTATAATGTGGAATGCTGAAAAGCCATATTTATATACATTGAAGTTCAAATATGAGGATGAGGTTATAACGCAAAAAATCGGCTTTGTAACATATGGAATAAGTGACAAGTATGAATTTTTGGTTAATGGCGTAAGCGTTAAATTGAAAGGCATAAACCATCATGATACACACCCCCAAAACGGATGGTGTATGACGGAGGAGGATATAACTAAAGACCTTCTCTTAATGAAAAAGCTTAATATAAACACTGTTAGAACATCACATTACCCACCACATCCGAAGTTTTTAAATATGTGTGATGAAATCGGCATATATGTTATGCTTGAAACCGATATTGAAATACACGGATTCACCTCAAGAAATGCAGGTGGTGACGGATACGATTGTATAGACAATCCCGATTGGATTTGTAATCAGCCCGAGTGGGAAGAGTCTTATCTAGACAGAATAGTGCGTGCATATAATCGCGATAAAAATCACGCCTCTATTTTCTCTTGGTCGACGGGAAATGAAAGTGGACATGGAGAAAATAACCACAAAATGATTAAGTACATAAGAAGCGTTGATAGTAAAAGGCTTATTCATTGTGAGGATGCCGCAAGAATGTGGGAGCTTGATGGTGCAAAGGAGTTTAAAGACAGGTCAGACCTTCACTCAAGAATGTATGATAGTGTAGAAAATGTTTTAAAGAAGGGCGAAAGCTTAAAGAAGCCATTCTTTCTGTGTGAATATTCACACGCAATGGGTAATGGCCCCGGGGATGTTTGTGATTATTGGGGGGTAATATATAAGTATCCCAATCTTATTGGCGGTTGTATATGGGAGTGGTGCGATCACACTGTGCTTGTAGACGGCGTGCCCAAATACGGCGGTGACTTTGATTGTGAGCTTACACACGATGGAAACTTCTGCTGTGATGGGCTTGTCTTCCATGATAGAACATTTAAGGCGGGCTCTTACGAAGCAAAGGCTGCATATCAGTATATTAGTTGTGAGCTTGTTGAAAATAAAATAAGGCTTAAAAATCTTTATGATTTTACAAACTTAAACGAATACACCTTTACTTATTCAATAGAGGTTGATGGTGTAAAGGTTCATAACCACTCTGATGTTTACGATGTATTACCCAAAGACTCAATTGATATATTGATAGATATACCAAAAAAATGCACGCTTGGTGCATATGTAACATGCAGGCTTATTGATAAAGATGGCTACGAGGTTGCAATGTGCCAGCTTAAGCTCCCCACAGAAGTAATTAAAAAAGCAACAAACGAAAACACAGATATAGAGGTTACCGAAAAAGAAAACTATGTTACCTTATCAGGAAAAGGCTTTTCATACACTATTTCAAAAAATAGTGGGATGCTGACAAGTATAATTAAAAAAGGGGAAGAGCATCTTTCTTCGCCCGTTAAGCTTTCCGCTTGGCGAGCGCCAACAGATAATGAAAGGCGCGTTAAAAAAGGGTGGGAATGGACCAACTCCTGGGATAGTGAAAATCTTAACAGGATATTTACCAAGTGCTATTCCTGTGAGGTAGAAAATAATACTTTTACAATCACAGGTAGCCTTGCAGGTGTATCCAGAACACCATTTTTAAGGCACACAATTAAGTATTTTGTGTTTGAAGATGGTAGGATGAAAGTTGAGCTTTCTGCAAATGTTAGGGAAAACTGTATATGGCTTCCAAGACTTGGGTTTGAGTTTAAAACACCATTTGAAAAAGATGAATTTACATACTATGCAATGGGCGAGATGGAAAACTATATTGATATGTGTCATCACACAAGGGTTGGCATGTACAGAAGTAGTGCAAAAAAAGAGTATGTAAACTATATAATGCCTCAGGAGCACGGCAATCACACAAAGGCTAAGCTTCTTAATATGAAAGATGGGCTTTGCTTTGAGACAGATAATGAGTTTGAGTTTAATGTGTCACACTATAACAGCGACTCGTTAAATAAAGCGCAGCATATTGATGAGCTTGTGATGGACAAAACAACAAATATAAGAATTGATTACAAAAATTCAGGCATAGGCTCGGCTTCTTGCGGTACGGAACTTCTTGAAAAGTATCGTTTGGCAGAAAAGCATATTATTTTTTCGTTTGATATAAGAGGCTAGTTAATAAAATAACCTAAATATAAAATAGAATCATATTGTAAAATACTTAATAAACTAAAGCAGGTATTTTGCAATATGATTTTTTTATATAGAACAGGTGCGTAATATATGCGTGTTAAGTAGGTATTATAATTATGCTTCAAATATTTAAAAATTTAAAGAAACATATTGAAAAATATGTCAAGTTAAGGTATTATTATGTTTGGGCTGAAATGATACAAATGAAGGGAAGAAATATATTTTAATGGGTTATTTATTTTTAGGAATTGCACTTCTTGCAGGGGCTACAAAAGGATTTTGTGGTAAAAAAACAAGCAATTTTGTTCAAGATTTTTACGGGGCATCATTTGCAAATATGATAAGAATGCTCATGTGTATAGGTATAGGTTTTATAATTATTGTTATAGGTGGTGACATAAGCTATCTTAAATTAAGCTTAAGCTCACTTTTAATAGCAC
The DNA here is from genome assembly GCA_964651775.1 of uncultured Oscillospiraceae bacterium. Lineage (GTDB taxonomy): Bacteria > Bacillota > Clostridia > UMGS1883 > UMGS1883 > UMGS1883. Next base: position 2,980 of record CAZYYT010000095.1, read on the forward strand.
TTCTTTCAGGTGTAGGCACAGCTATGTTTGTTGTTACGTGGCTTCTTTCTGTTAAAAAGGGTGCATATATGCTGGTTGAGGTATTTCTTATGCTTGGTGTATTTATTCCGATGATAGGAAGCTTATGCTTTTTTGAAGAGAAAATACTAATAAATCAGTGGATAGGCTTCATTGTGCTTATCATCGCTGTACTCTTTATGATATCGTATAATAATTCAACCGTTAAAAAAATCAGTGCATCAGCATATGTAACATTATTTTTATGTGGTTTAGCAAACGGAATTACAAATTTTTCGCAAAAGATATTTGTAAAGCTGGAGGAGGGTGTACCCAATTCGGTGTTTAACTTCTATACATATGTATTTGCATCAATTGTAATCTTCCTTTTCTATGTTTTTTCAAAGCCAAAGGATCAGAAAAATAGCGTTGGTTATAAGTATATCTTTATCTTTATACCAATAATGGCGGTATGCCTTTTTGCAAATTCTTATTTTAAAACGGAGGCGGCAAGGTATTTAAGTGCCACACAGCTTTACCCGCTTAATCAAGGACTTGCCCTTGTATTATCCACAATAATGGCTACAGTTTTTTGGAAAGAGAAATTGAAGTTTAAAAGCGTAATAGGCATATTTCTTTCATTTGTAGGCTTGCTTATTATAAATATGTTGTAATAAATTAAGGATAGGTGATTTATATGAATTGGGAAAAGTATTTCTTTGACCCAAACGAAAAGCCACTTGATAAATTGGTTGATGGCTACAGCTTTACATCTATTTTTAGAAAAATAGCATGTATTGGAGACAGCCTTTCTTCAGGCGAATTTGAGCTTCACAATGAAGATGGAGATAGGTATCTTGATAGTATGTTTGAGTACTCTTGGGGACAGTATATTGCACGTAAAAATGGGTGTGTGGTATACAATTTTTCACGCGGCGGTATGACAGCTGGCGAGTATATCAGGTCATTTGCAGAGGAAAAGGGTTATTGGGATAATCACAAGGCTTGCCAGGCTTATATTATTGCACTTGGAGTTAACGATATTATAGGCAGAGAATTAGAAATTGGTAGTATTGATGATGTATGTGAAGATTACACACAAAATAAAGACACCTACGCAGGAAACTATGGTAAAATAATTAGCAGGTACAAGGAAATTTCACCCGATGCAAAGTTTTTTTTCGTTACATTTCCTAATGATGATAGTCCAAAAAGAAAAGAAATAACAATTAAAATGGTAAAACTTATGGAGGATATGACAAAGCACTTTGACAATTCTTATGTTATAGACCTTTACAAGTACGCACCTATTTATAACGAAAGCTTCAGGGGAAAGTTTTTCCTTAGCGGCCATATGAACCCTATGGGATATATTCTTACTGCATGGATGATTGATTCCTACATTGACTACATAATAAGACATAACTATAAGGATTTTAAAGAGGTTGGCTTTATAGGTAAATACCCAACACCCGATATGTACGAAAAAAATAAATAGGAGAAAAGATATGCTTAAAATTACAAATATACCCCAAGGGGAAAAGATTTCGAATGAATTTGAAATAAAGCTTAATGGCAAATGTGTAGAGGCGTTTTCTGCAAGAGTTTCTAGAATCCCCTTTAATTGCATCTGGCCGGGTCATCAAAGACCGCTTGACCAGACTGAAGAAGCACCTTTTATCACATATGCTTCTGATGAAAAGGTGGTTGTAAAGCTTAAAGCAAATAAAAAGTTTGACGAGGCTATAGTAAGACCACTTTCGAAAAACATTGTTCCTGAGGTAAACGGACAAACAATTAAGTTTACTATAGAAGAGTGTGGCCAATATAGCGTTGAGCTTGACGGACAAAATAGGGCGCTTCACATCTTTGCAAACCCAAATGTTGATTTTGGTGTTTCTGAAAACGATGAAAATGTGCTTTATTTTGGAGCGGGTGTACATAAGCCAGGTATAATAGAGCTTAAGGACAATCAAACCGTTTACATCGACCAGGATGCTGTTGTATATACAACGATAGTAGGTGTTTTTGTTAAAAATGTAAAAATACTCGGGTACGGAATAATTGACGGAAGCTTAAGCATAAGAAGTGATAAATATGATTTAATCCCGTTTGACCATACAAGAAGACGTGTTGCAAAGGAAAGCTTCGAAAAAACGCTTCGCAAATACTACAAAGAGGATAATGGTGACAATTTTACAGGTACGTCAATTTGCGAAAACAAAGAAAGCTTTACTGCCTTTTTACAGGAAAGCAATATGTATTTTGGTTGCATTCATCTTTATTGTTGTGAAAATACCATTATTAACGGAGTTGTACTTCGTGACTCTGCCTGCTTTACAATTATTGAAGCAAACTGCACAAATGCTATTTGTGATAATGTAAAGCTTATTGGTATGTGGAGATATAATTCTGACGGTATCGACCTTTTTAATAGCCGAAATTGTGTTATAAAAAATTCCTTCCTTCGTAATTTTGATGACTGCGTTGTTATCAAGGGTATTGTTGGATGGGATAAATGGCCAAACGAAAATATTCTTATTGAAAACTGTGTTATCTGGTGTGATTGGGGAAGAAACCTTGAAATTGGTGCAGAAACAAATGCACCTGAATACAGAAATATTGTTTTTAAAAACTGTGATTGTATCCACTGTACCTGTGTTGCACTTGATGTTCAGCATTGCGACAGGGCATATATTCACGATATTACATTTGAAAATATAAGGGTAGAGTATTCGAAGCACGATGTAGCGATGGTCTATCAAGAAAGTGATGACATGGATTTTAAGACAAGGCATAATCAGGCAACAGCAATTTGCGTTGAAATCTGTGAATCAGGCTACTCTGACTCAAACATCAAGGGAAGAGTAGAAAATGTTAGGTTTAAAAATATTAAGGTGCTTTCTGATGAAAACATGATTCCGTCCATTGTGATTACGGGACTTGATAATGAGCACACCGTAAAGGACGTAACTATAGAAAACCTAACCTTTAATGGTAAAAAATTAGAAGATGCATCAATAATCTTTGCAAATGAATTTACAAATGATATTAAGCTTAAGTAGGGATGATTTTGAAAACAATAATTTTAGTTAGACACGGGGAAAGTGAAACAAATATCGCAAAGGTTTTCACAGGACAGATTGATTCGCTTCTCACCGACACAGGCAGAAAACAAGCCAAACTAATGGCAGAGTATGTTGATAAATACAAAATCGAAAAGATATATTCAAGCCCACTTAGAAGGGCATATGATACTGCATGTGCAATTTTAGAAAAGCAAAATTGCCCCATGGAAAAGTATGATGAACTTCGTGAAATATATGCAGGCAAGTGGGAGGGGATGACCTTTGATGATATATCAAAGATGTATCCACAAACGTACAAAATATGGCGTGAAGATATCGGTTGTGCAAGGCCTGATGATGGGGAATCTATTAAAGAGCTTTACACAAGGGTTGTAAGTAAATTTAAGGATATTGTGTCAAATAGCACACAAAAAACAATCTGTATTGTGGCACACGCACTTCCAATTCGTGTGATTGAAAGCTACATAATAGGTAAATCTGTATGTGTAATAAGGAATATGCCATGGGTGCCCAATGCATCTGTCACGGTATATAACTACGATGGTGGGTTTAAAAGTGTTGAGCGTGGCGTGTGCGAATACCTTGGCGATATGTTGACAAACCTACCTAAAAACATTTAAAGGAAATTTGTATGGAATTATTAACTTTATTTATTATTAGTGCAATAGTATGTTTGATTGGCTTTTATAAATATGTGTACTTTATATCTATTGGTTACGGGTTTTCCGTTTCTTTGATGGATATTATGATGCTTATAATGCATAATAAAAGCCTTATTATCGGGAAGCATTTTTGCATATAATAAGTCTGATAAAAATGTAGGCCTCACAGTTTAAGAAGTCCTATCTATGGCGATTTGAGAATTGAAAAAATTGACCTTGATGGTGATTACGAAATAATGGAGCAGGGCATAACAGAGGGTGAGATAAGAGCCATTTTAGGCACTACAGATGCAGAAAAAGAAAGTGAAAGCTTTATAAATGGCATAATTGTAGTAAATGAATCAAATCACGATGGTGCACTTGATGGTGAAAACAGTTACTTTTGGGTAGACGAAGGCACAAGCGTAATGGCGCTTAAATATGGTGAGGGCGAAGGAACTATAATTCGCATCCGTGAAAACGAAGTAGCCCCAAAAAAAATGTTCGCTTGACTTTTGGTACAAAACCATATAAAGTTAAATTTGACAACTATGAAATTAAAACTTTAAAGCTTATTAACGATAGTATTTATGAGGTTGATATGCTTGAATTAAAAGGAGAATTATTATGGTAAGAAAGTCTTTTAAGATGAAGCTTTATGATAATATGGCTGAAGAATATAAAAAAAGACACGATATGCTCTGGGACGAAATGAAGAAAATGATAAAGGAGTATGGCGGAAGAAACTATTCGATCTTTTTAGATGAAGAAACAAATGTACTTTACGGATATGTTGAGGTTGAAAGTGAAGAGCGGTGGGCGGAAAGCTCAAATACGGATATTTGCCGTAAATGGTGGGATTATATGGCTGATGTTATGGAAACTAACGAGGATAACAGCCCCGTAAGCAGTGATCTGCGCCTTGTTTTTTGTTGTGATACAATTGATGGGTGACAAATAAAAAAGAAAATAGACTCCAAATA
>CAZYYT010000096.1:0-7686 GCA_964651775.1 uncultured Oscillospiraceae bacterium
TTATTTTTTTGGATAACATTTTTCCGTCTAAAATCTGTGCTGTCATTTGTATTTCTCCTCTCAGGTTTTATTAAACAATCGGGGGCAAAACCTATTAAATCAGTTCTGCCCGATTTTTCAAGCGCTTCTTTTACAAGCGCATAGTTTTCTTTCTTGCTTGATTGCAACAGTGCACGCTGCATTGCTTTTTCGTGTGCAGTTTTTGGAACGTACACGCTTTTCATTGTGCGTGGGTCAAGTCCTGTATAAAACATTGCAGTTGAAAGTGTTCCCGGGGTGGGGTAGAAGTCCTGCACCTGCTCGGGCCTAATTCTATTTCGTTTAAGATACACTGCAAGCTTAATCGCATCATTAAGGGTGCTACCCGGATGACTGGACATAAGATAAGGTACAAGATACTGCTCTTTACCTATTTGTTTATTTATTTCGTAAAATTTGTTGCAAAACTTTTCGTACTGCTTAACACCGGGCTTGCCCATGTATTTTAAAACATTATCAGAAATATGCTCCGGTGCAACCTTTAGCTGACCGCTAATGTGATGCTCACAAAGCTCACGAAAGAAGGTGTCGTCCTTATCGTTTATTAGATAGTCGTATCTTATACCACTTCTTACAAATACTTTTTTGACTTTTGGAATTGCACGTATTTTCCGTAATAATGATAAGTAATCACCGTGGTCAACCTCTGCGTTAGGGCATATAAAAGGATATAGGCACTGCCTGTCTCGACAAGTTCCTGATTTTAACTGTTTCTTACACGATGGTGCACGGAAATTTGCTGTTGGACCGCCAACATCGTGGATGTACCCTTTAAAGTCACCATCCCATACAAGCTTTTCAGCTTCTGCTAAAATTGATGCGTGGCTTCTTGCTTGAATAACCCTTCCTTGATGAAAGGTAAGCGCACAAAAAGAGCAGCTGCCAAAGCAACCCCTTGATGAGGTAATTGAAAACTTAACCTCCTCAAGTGCGGGCACGCCGCCAATACTATCATATATAGGATGGCTTTTTCTTGTATAGTTAAGTGCGTAAACCCTGTCCATCTCTTTTTGAGTCAGGGGAGTTGCCTGAGGAAGCTGAATAAGATATTTATCACCGTGGCGCTGTGCAATTGTTTTGCCACGAACACTGTCCTGTTCATAATACTGCACCGCGGCAGCCTCTGCATACTTTGTTTTATCGGTGCTTACCTTTTCGTAGGACGCAATTTCAATTGCTTTATTCGGTACCTTGTCAGACATATAACAAGTACCCCGAATATTCGTAATGTGATTTACGGGTATTTTGGATGCAAGCTTGTCTGCAATTTCAACTACCGAATGCTCACCCATGCCAAAGCTTATTATATCGGCACCTGAATCCACAAGAATGCTTTTTCTAACTTTATCTTGCCAATAATCATAATGTGCAAATCTTCGAAGACTTGCCTCTGTCCCGCCAATAATAATAGGTAAATCACCAAATGCCCTTCTAGCCATATTTGAATATACTATTACGCATCTGTCGGGTTTTTTTGTTTCACCTCCACCGGGGGTATATACATCTGTGTGCCTTCTTTTTTTAGAGGCAGTGTAGTGGTTAACCATTGAGTCTATAACACCACCCGATATTAACACACCAAGCTGAGGCCTTCCAAAAGAGGTAAGTGCATTTTCATCATTTATATCAGGTTGTGCGCATATGCAAACACGATACCCATGTGATTCGAGGATCCTAGAAATTATTGCACAACCAAAAGACGGGTGATCAACATAAGCATCACCCGATATGTAAAGAAAGTCGTAGGATTCCCATCCGCGATTCTCCATATCCATTTTTGAAATTGGTAAAAATTCACTATACATATTTTAAACTCCTTAATCATACCTATTATATTATAATATATTATTACCTTTAATTCAAGCATAAAAATGCTTATGTATGATTTAAATTTAGAAAAATACGTAAATATACATAAATTTAGTATTATTATGCATAAAATGTTACAAAAAAGTTAAATCTTATGTCGATTTTGACAGAAAAGCAGTTCAATCTATATGGAAGTTAATGTAAGATATATATTTAAATATGTGTAAAAAAAAAGTATGGAAATTAAAATAAGGAAATAATATAATTAAAAGAAAAATATTAAAATATATGGGGGATAAAATGAAAAAGAAAAAACAGGTATACCTTAAAACAGCAGAAACGGAAAGTGAACTGGGTGACAGAATTGTGCTTTACTATTATCTAAAGGAGTTGAGTCCCGATGAAAATGATTTTTCGGTAACTACATATGGAATAGGAATAGATATGTATACTCAGTTGCCGGAGGAAAGAACACTTAAAGAGCAAAAGTTTTTTGAGGATGTTTTCTGTGACAAAAGTGATGGAATAAAAATGATTGATATACTTTGTAAGGGGCATGTTACACCGATTACGTTATCAGATGTAATATATGATTACATATCTTGTTAGGCAATTTGAAAAATTTAAAAATAATGCTTGCAATTGTTTTAGATTTATGATATAATAACTAGGTAAAAAGCGGTCCTCTGCATTCTTTCGTACGAACGCTTTAATTAATACCGCATAAGCGGGTAAGAAAGGAGTGCTTTGAGTGGACGTTTTAAAGGCGATTACTCAGGAACAAATTAGAACAGACCTTCCAAAACTTGAAATAGGTGACTATGTAAAGCTTTTTGTAAAGGTAAAAGAAGGCGCAAAGGAAAGACTTCAGATGTTTGAAGGTACCGTTATTTCTAAAAAGCATGGCGGCATCCAGGAAACATTTACTGTTAGACGTCTTTCATACGGTGTTGGTGTTGAGAGAACCTTCCCGATTAACACACCCAGTCTCGATCATATTGAGGTTGTTAGACACGGTAAAGTTAAGCGTGCTAAACTGTACTATCTTCGTGATAGAGTTGGTAAAGCAGCAAAAGTTAAGGAAAGACTTTAAAAGTCATAGAAAAAGGGGCTGCAATGCAGCCTTTTTTTTATCTTGAAGGGGATGCTTAAAAATGGATGACAATATGAATAACATAGAAGTTAATGAAAATATTAATGATCAAATAGGCGAAAATATTGAAAAAAAAGATAACATAGGTGAATCTAAAATTAAAAAAGCAAGAAACGAAGTGGTTGAGTGGATTCAGGCAATTGTTATTGCGGTTGTTCTTGCACTTATTATTCGTAACTTTGTTTTTACGGTTGTTCGAGTTGACGGTCAGTCAATGGAGCCGACGCTTAGTCATAACGACAGAATGATTGTGTGGCGTGTGGCATATGAGCCTAAGGTAAATGACATTGTTATTTTTAATCCCGAGGGTTATGATAAAAGCATATATTGGGTAAAGCGTGTTATTGCTACAGAGGGCCAGCATGTTGAGATTAATTATAGCCAAAATGCAGTTTATGTCGATGGTGAAAAAATTGATGAACCTTATCTTGGCGAAGCAATGGTTGATCAAGGCACTATTACAGAGGTTGATATTCCAAAAGGGTATGTTTTTATAATGGGAGATAACAGAAACCATAGTACTGATGGCAGAATTATAGGACCAATTAAAGAGAATACTATCATAGGTCGTGCGGTAGTAAAATTTTGGCCGATAGGTGACATGGAACTTTATCGCCAAAAATAAGAGGAAAAGTTATGGAAAATAATTTTGATAAAAACTTGCAAAGCTCAATGAACATACAGTGGTTTCCCGGTCATATGACCAAAACCAAAAGAATGATTGAACAGCATATTAAGATGTGCGACTGCGTTGTTGAGCTTTGTGATGCAAGATGCCCGCAAAGTAGCCGTAACCCGGAGCTACCCAAGCTAATAAAAGGCAAAAAAGTGCTTCTTGTAATAAATAAAAGTGATATTGCAGACCCTATTCAGACACAAAAGTGGCTTGAAAGATTTAGAAATAATGGGGAAACAGCCATTGCTGTAAGCTGCAACGATTCAAAAGGAGTAAATAAAATTACAGAGGCTGTTCGTGAACTTTTGAAAGAAAAGATAGAGCATGACAAAACCCGTGGTTTTGTAAATCGTTCTATTAAGATTATGATTTGTGGTATCCCAAATGTGGGCAAAAGCTCTTTTATAAATAAGCTTAACGGGAAAAATGCCGCAAAAGCAAGTGACAGACCGGGTGTAACACGCGGAAAGCAGTGGATTTCCCTTAAAAATGGGATGGAGCTACTTGATACCCCCGGTATCCTTTGGCCTAAATTTGAGGATAAAAATGTTGCGCTTAAGCTTGCATTTACCGGTGCAATCAAAGATGAGGTTTTAGATACTGAAGAGCTTTGTGCAAGGCTTTGCGAGTTTTTGGCACAAAACTATGCTGACAACCTTAAACATCGTTATAAAATTGAACTTGATGATGGTCTTTCAGGCTTTGATATTCTTGAAAGAATATGTCGTAAGCGCGGTTTTATACTTAAAGGAAATGAAGCTGATTACCTTCGTGGTGCAAGCGTTGTACTTGACGAATTTCGTGGCGCAAAAATAGGTAAAATTACACTTGAATAGGTGACTTATGAAAGATGAAGAAATTGTAAGACTTAAAAATATGTGGCAGATCGAAGATGGCCTTGCAGAGCGTGGATATAGTGTTGTGGCAGGTGTTGATGAGGCAGGTCGTGGCCCGCTTGCAGGAAGTGTGTATGCGGCGGTGGTTATTCTTCCACACGGGGTTTTGATTGAGGGACTTAATGATTCGAAAAAAATTTCCGAAAAAAAGCGTGAGAAAATTTATGAAGAAGTAAAAAAGCAAGCAATTGCATACGCAGTAGCAACTGCAACTGCTGAGGAAATTGATGAGATTAATATAAGAAATGCTACATATGTTGCGATGAATAGGGCAATAGAAAATCTTAAACAAAAGGCAGAGTATGTGCTTGTTGACGGTGACTTTATTAAGGACTGCAAATATCCATATGAAACTATTATCAAGGGTGATGCTAAAAGTGCAAGTATTGCGGCGGCATCAATCCTTGCTAAGGTAGAGCGTGACAGATATATGCTTGAAGTTGCAGAAAAATATCCGCAATATGGATTTGAAAAACATAAGGGCTATGGCACCGCACTGCACATAGCTAAACTTAAGGAGTATGGAGAGTGTGAGATTCATCGAAAAACTTTTATCAAAAAATTTATCTGATAAAGCGGTTGATATCGGAGAAGCAGGGGAAGACGCTGCAGAGAAAATATTAATAAAAAATGGTTATAAGATAATTGAAAGAAACTTCAATGCGCATATAGGTGAAATTGATATTATTGCGCGTGATGGTGAGTATACTTGCTTTGTTGAGGTTCGCTTTAGGAAAAGTGTAAAATTTGGCACACCTTCGGAAACAATAGATAGAAGAAAACAAGAAAAGCTTATTCGTGCAGCAAATGTATACATAATAAAAAATAACCTTACAGATACACCACTTCGCTTTGATGCAGTGGTTATCACAGGTGATGTTTTAAATAATAAAAAGCAGCTTAATTACGAATTGATTAAAAACGCTTTTGAGTGTTGAGGAAAGAATTATGAAACTGATTATAGCTGAAAAACCAAGCCTTGCAAGAAATATTGCATCGGCGATAGGTAATATGAAGAAAGATGGCAATTGCTTTACGGATAATGGATACATTGTAACGTGGGCATTTGGCCATCTGTTTTCACTTGCGGATATTGAGCATTATTCACCAAACCCCGATGGTACAAGCCATTGGACAATGAGTAACTTGCCGTGCTTTCCCAAAAAGTATGAATATGAGCTTAAAAAGGATAAAAATAAGCAGGTTGATGCAGGCGTAAAGCGCCAGTTTGAGCTAATAAAAACACTTTGCCTTAGAGATGATGTTGACACCCTTATAAATGCGGGTGACTCGGATAGGGAAGGGGAAATTATTGTTCGTACGTGCATTCGTATGACAGGTGTAGAGAATAAGCCTGTAATGCGTCTTTGGCTGCCTGACCAGACTGAGGAAACTATAAATGTAGCACTTAGTGACCTTAAAAGTGATGACGAGTATGAAAACCTTGCAAAAGAGGGCTATGCAAGAACATTTATAGATTGGCTATACGGAATCAATCTAACCCGTTATGCAACGCTTAAAACCGGTACGCTTCTTCGTGTGGGACGTGTTATTGTACCGATTATAAAAGCAATTTATGACCGTGATTTGGAAATAAGAAATTTTAAAAGTGAATTATATTATGCACCCTACAGCAAAACAACAGAGGGTGATACTGAAATAGAGCTTACAAGCAAAAAGAAATTTAATAAAAATGAGCTTACTAAAGCGAAAGAGCTTTGTGATAAATATAATGAGGCTGGGGCTATTGTAACAGCCAAAAAGAAAAAAAAGGAAACTCTTCAGCCTGGTAAACTATATTCTCTTACAAAGCTTCAGAATGTGCTTGGTAAAAAGTATAAAATGTCAATGGAGGAAAGCCTTAAAATTGTGCAGACGCTTTATGAAAGGGGATTTGTTACATATCCCAGAACAAACTCTGAATATATGGCAACTGCCGAAAAGGACAAGGTTAAGGGCATAATTTCCGTAGTCTCAAAGCTTGGCTATGACGTTAAATTTAAAGACGGAAAAACAATATTTGATGATAGCAAGATAGAGTCACATTCTGCACTTACACCTACACATAAAATCCCGGAGAAGTCATCGCTTTCTGAAGATGAAATGAAGGTTTACTCTACAATCCTTCGTAGATTTGTCGCAGTTTTTTGCAGTACTACATGTACTGTAGAAAAAAGCGAAATAACTATTGATGTAGGTGGACTTGAAGAGTTTAACCTCAAAGGCACAATCATTTTAGAGCAGGGCTGGACAAAATACGACGATTACTATAAAAAGGATAAAATCCTGCCACCACTTGAAAAAGGGGATAGTGTCCCAATTGATTTTATCCCGAAAGAAAAAGAAACATCTCCACCAAAGCATTACACTATAGAAACGCTTAATAATTACCTTAAAAATCCGTTTCGTGAGGATAAGGCAAATGCCGAAACAGATGATGAAGAGGGTGAATATCGTGCAATGTTTGAGGGCCTTGAACTTGGGACAGAAGCCACAAGGACTGGCATTATAGATAACGCAATTAAAAGTGAGTATATATCACTTAAAAAAGACGTTTACACAATTCTTCCGCAAGGTGAATATCTTATTGAGTCAATCATAAGAATGGGAATATCGATGGATAAATACAAAACATCTCTTCTTGGACAGGCACTCAAAAAAGTTTACAAAGGTGAAATAACCGTTAAGGACAGTATTCTTTTAACAGAACGTGAAATTACGGAGGTTTTCCAAAATAAGAACACAAGCACTGATGATGGTTTTGTCGGTGATAACATTGGAAAATGCCCACTTTGCGGAGGAAATGTTGTGCGAACAAAATTCGGCTACGGATGCAGTAAGTATAAGGAAGGCTGCAAACTATCCATAAATAATGTAATTTTAAGCAGAGTAATTCCCAAGACTGCAGTAGAAAAGCTTCTATTAGGTGAAAGAGTTAAGCTTGACGGATTTGTTTCAAAGAAAACGGGAAAGGAATTCTCAGCTACAATAAAGCTTAAAGACGGAAAAGCAGAATTTGAGTTTTAGAAAACACACCATACAAAAATTGTATGGTGTGTTTTATTGTGTTTGCAAAAAAAATAAACCACCTGCTATGCAGGTGAGTCCCCAGT
>CAZYYT010000097.1:0-7000 GCA_964651775.1 uncultured Oscillospiraceae bacterium
GGAATGGACGCCCACCTGGATAAGCCCGTAGAGCCGGAGAAGCTGTATCGGACGCTGGCGGAGCAGATCGGCCTGCGCAGCGGAAGCCGCCGCCGCAAATGAGGAAACCGCGCCCTTGATTGCGGCAGAGGTGCCAACATTCATAAAAACGGGCGTCTGTATTGTTCCGTGAACCGTTTCAAACGTTCCTCGTCTTGCTTTTCCGTTTGTATTAATAAGTTTAAACATACTTTATACTCATACCTCTACTATTACAGGAAGAATCATTGGTTTTCTGTGTGTACTGTCGTAAATAGCGTTACTAAGAGCGATCCTTACATTTGATTTTATTGTGCTCCAATCACGGTTTTTTGAAAGAAGGGTATCTTCAACACTTGTTCTTGTAAGACTTCTTAACTGCTCTATAAGGCCTTCATTATCACGCATATATACAAATCCGCGTGTAATAACCTCAGGCTCTGACGCAAGAGTATGTGACTTTTTGTTAAGTGCCATAACTACCATAATTATGCCATCCTCTGCGAGGTGTTTTCTGTCACGAAGCACAATGCTTCCAACATCACCTACGCCATAGCCATCAACAAGCACTTCACCTGCCTGAACATTCCCGCTTATCTTTGCACTATCTGAATCAATTTCGAGCACTGAACCATTTTCAAGCTTGAAAATGTTCTTTTTATTTATGCCCATTTCTTCACCAAGCATAGCGTGTCTTCTTAAGTGGCGGCTTTCACCATGAACGGGTATAAAGTACTTTGGCTTTACAAGACCCATAATAATCTTAAGCTCTTCCTGACAGGCATGTCCTGATACGTGAACCTCTGTAAGTGCAGAATGCACTACATCTGCCCCTTTTCTGTAAAGCTCATTTATAACATTTGAAACTGTTTTTTCGTTACCGGGGATTGGCGATGCTGATATAATTACCAAATCACCTTTACCTATTTCTATCTTTTTATGATCAGAAAATGCCATTCTTGTAAGGGCAGACATCGGCTCCCCCTGGCTGCCTGTTGTAATTATAACAAGCTGATGGTCCTGATATTTTTTAACATCCTCAATAGGGATTAAAACACCTTCTGGAATTTTAAGATAGCCAAGTGTTGAGGCAACATCAATGATATTTACCATACTTCTTCCTGATACTGCAACCTTACGTCTGTTTCCTACTGCTGCATTTATAATCTGCTGAACTCTGTCAACATTTGATGCAAAGGTCGCAACAAAAATTCTTGAGCGTGTGCCCTTGAAAAGCGTTTCGAACTTTTCACCAACGGTACGCTCACTCATCGTATAGCCTGGGCGCTCAGCATTTGTACTGTCACTCATAAGTGCAAGCACACCTTTTTTCCCAAGTTCACCAAAGCGTGCAAGGTCAATCATACTACCCTCGATAGGGGTACAGTCAATCTTAAAGTCACCTGTATGCACAACAGTGCCAACAGGTGTTTTTATTGCCATACCGGCTGCATCGCTTACACTATGATTTACCCTTATAAATTCTACATTAAAGTTTTTTGAAACCTGTACACTTTCCCCTGTTTTAACACGATTAAGCTTTGTAACGCTTAAAATACCATGTTCCTTAAGCTTTTGCTCAATAAGTCCAAGCGCAAGACGTGTACCATAAATAGGGACATTTATGCTTTTTAAAAAGTATGCAATACTACCAATATGATCTTCGTGTCCATGTGTTATTAATACACCTTTAACCTTTTCCTTGTTATTTACAAGGTATGTCATATCGGGTATAACGCAGTCAACACCATACATACTGTCGTCAGGAAAAGCCATACCACAATCAATAACAATAATATCACCACCACATTCAAAAGCGGTCAAATTTTTGCCGATTTCCCCTAGGCCACCTAACGGAATAATCTTAAGTTTTAGTTTTTTAGCCATTATAATCTCCTTTTCTTCATCCGTGGCTCGGAAAACAAACTTTCCCGCGCACAATCACGCCAGATACTGCAAATATTTATGCAAAATGTGATTGTTACACCACTGTATTCAGTACATGCTGAAATTTCTTTCATTATGTGTATACTACCACATATATCTAAAAATGTCAACCTTTATAATATATGTACTGTACTCATTTTATGCATATTCTTATTCATTTATTCACATAAAAAATTGTTTTTAGAAAAAAATATCTTGCTTTTCACAAAAAAAGCTTGCATATTTATGCATTGTGAGTTAATATATATACATTAACACAAAGTAGGTGACTTTATGACTAAAATTTTCATAGATGGTAGTGCAGGCACAACGGGGCTTAGAATCCATCAAAGGCTTGGTAAAAGAGATGACATTACGCTTATAACTATACCCAATGAATTAAGAAAAGACCCTATTGCAAAAAAGGAAGTTCTTAATTCTGCTGATATTGCATTTTTATGCCTTCCCGATGAGGCTGCAAGAGAATCTGTTAGCTTAATAGATAACAAAAACACGGTTGTTATTGATACCTCCACTGCCCACAGAACCGAAAGTGGATGGGCATATGGCTTCGCGGAGCTTTCGGATATGCACCACAATATGATCAAAAATTCTAAACGCATTGCAGTTCCCGGCTGTCATGCAAGTGGATTTATAGCACTTATTTATCCACTTATAGAAAAAGGAATACTTCCAAGCGATGCACTTCTTACAAGTCATAGCATAACCGGCTACAGTGGCGGTGGCAAGAAAATGATTGCGGATTATGAATCGCTTGATAGACCGGAGGGCTTTTCTTCACCAAGACAGTATGGCCTTATACAAAGCCATAAGCATTTAAAAGAAATGAAAGCAATTACGGGCCTTTTAAATGAGCCGTTGTTCTCCCCCATTGTTGCAGATTTTTACAGTGGTATGGAATTTACAATTCCTCTATTTAAAAAGCAGCTTAATGAGGGCTACACAATAGATGACATTAAAAATACATATGAAGAAAAATATATTTCAGAGCTTGTATATTATACGGAGGAATGCGAGGAAGCGGGCTTTATCTGTGCAAACGGTATGAAAATGCTTGACTCAATGCAAATAACTGTCAAAGGTAATGACGACAGAATTCTTCTTGTTGCAAGGTACGATAATCTTGGCAAGGGTGCTTCAGGTGCGGCACTTGAGTGCATGAATATAGTTATGGGAAAATCCCCGAGCTACAAGCTTAGTATATAATACGAAAGGATGATAATATGATAAAGATTATAAAGATTATAGATGGTGGCGTTTGCGCCGCGGAGGGCTTCAGTGCAAATGGTGTGCACTGCGGAATCCGCAAAAATCGTACAAAACGTGATTTAGCACTTATTATGAGTGATACCAAAGCTGCTGCAGCTTGCGTGTATACAACAAACCTTGTAAAGGGTGCACCGCTTAGAGTTACAAAAAATAATATTTCAGACGGCTATGCCCAAGCAATTATTTGTAACAGCGGCAATGCAAATACATGTAACGCAAACGGAATAGAAATTGCAGAAAAAATGTGTGCACTTGTTGGAAATGCCTCAAATATGGATGCAAAAGACGTTGTTGTTGCTTCAACAGGCGTAATCGGTCAACCTCTTGACATTACCCCCATAGAAAATGGAATAGAAGTGCTTGTTTCAGGTCTTGGCAAAAATGGTGAATATGCTGCAGAGGGTATTATGACAACCGATACAACAAAAAAGGAAATTGCAGTTAGCTTTACTTTAGGCGGTAAGGAATGCAAAATGGGCGGTATTGCAAAAGGCTCAGGTATGATTCACCCTAACATGGCAACCATGCTTGTATTTATTACAACAGATGTTGCCATTTCCCCCGAAATGCTTTCAAAGGCACTTAAAAGTGATATAACAGAAACCTTCAATATGGTAAGCATTGATGGTGATACTTCTACAAACGATATGGTTTGTGTGCTTGCTAATGGTAAGGCTGGTAACGATATGATCACAAAAGAAGGCGCTGACTTTGACGTGTTTATGAAGGCACTTAACACAATCACAGTTCATCTTTGTAGGATGATTGCCGGTGATGGTGAGGGTGCAACCAAGCTTTTGGAATGCTCTGTTAAAAATGCAAAAAATCTTGAATGTGCAAAGAAAGTGGCAAAATCAGTGGTATGCTCTTCCCTTTTTAAGGCAGCAATGTTTGGCGCAGATGCAAATTGGGGCAGGGTGCTTTGTGCAATAGGCTACAGTGGTGCAGATGTTGATGTAAATAAGATTGACGTCTCATTCTCTTCACCAAAGGGTGAAATCACAGTTTGTGAAAATGGTGCAGGCGCTTTATTTTCCGAGGAAAAAGCCAAGGAAATACTTCTTGAAAAAGAAATTACTGTTTGCATTAACTTAAATGATGGAGAAGTAAACTCCAAGGCATGGGGATGCGACTTAACCTATGATTACGTTAAAATAAATGGCGACTATCGTACTTGATTGGAGGAATGCAAAGTGGATAAAAATATGACAAATGCAATGAGGGCAGAGGTGCTTATTCATGCACTTCCCTACATTCAAAAATATTATAATAAAATTGTTGTTGTTAAATATGGCGGAAACGCAATGATAAATGATGACCTTAAGGATGCAGTTATGGGTGATATTGTTCTTTTATCACTTATCGGAATTAAGGTTGTGCTTGTTCACGGCGGTGGCCCCGAAATAACGGGCATGCTAAAAAAAACAGGTAAGGAAACACAGTTTGTTAACGGACTTCGCGTGACTGATAAGGAAACCATCGACATTGTGCAGATGGTACTTGCAGGTAAGGTTAATAAAAGCCTTGTAAACCTTCTTTCCTTAAAGGGTGGTAAGTCAATAGGCCTTTGCGGTATTGATGGGCATATGATTGAGGCGGAGTTTCTTAACCAAGAGCTTGGCTACGTTGGTGAAATCACAAATGTAAACGTTGACCCGATTTTAGACGTGCTTGAAAAAGGCTATATCCCTGTTATTTCAACAATCGGATGCGATAACGAGGGAAATGTGTATAACATAAATGCAGATACTGCCGCTGCTAAAATTGCATCCACACTTAAGGCAGAAAGCCTTATATCTATGACAGATATCGAGGGCATTCTTCGTGATAAGGATGACCCTTCAACACTAATTTCTAAAATACTTGTAAGTGAAGCACCACAGCTTATGGCACAAGGTGTTATCTCGGGCGGTATGATACCAAAGGTTGAGTGTTGTATTGAAGCAATAAGACGTGGTGTAAGTAAGGTATTTATAATCGATGGACGAATACCCCACGCAATACTTATCGAAACGCTTACTGATGAAGGAATAGGCACAATGTTTGTGTCGGGTGATAATCTATGAATATAATTGAAAAAGATAAAAAATATATTGCAAATACATATGGTCGCTTTTCACTTGAGGTAAAATGTGGGAAAGGCGCAGAAATAACGGACATTAATGATAAAAAGTATATTGACCTTGGAAGTGGGATTGCTGTAAACACTTTCGGAATGTGTGACGATGAGTGGATAAAGGCGGTTGAAGACCAGATTGACAAATTTTCACATATATCAAACTATTACTATAGCGACCCTACAACAGAACTTGCCGAAATGCTTTGCACAAAGTCAGGTATGAAAAAGGTTTTCTTTTCTAATTCCGGTGCAGAGGCAAATGAATGTGCTATAAAAGCGGCAAGAAAATATGCTGAAGTAAATAAGGGCAGTGACTACTACACAATTATTACACTTGAAAACAGCTTTCACGGAAGAACCCTTACCACACTTTCCGCTACAGGGCAAGATACCTTCCATAAAGATTTTCTTCCCCTTACAAATGGATTTATTCACACACCCTCAAATGATTGCAATGCACTTTTAAAAGCAGTAAATGAAAATAAATGCGCTGCAATTATGGTGGAGCTTATACAGGGCGAAAGCGGAATAAATGTACTTGATAAAGAATTTATTGATTGCATCGTAAAAATCTGCAAGGAAAATAATATTCTTCTTATCACTGATGAGGTACAAACAGGTAATGGCCGCACAGGTAAGCTTTATTCTTATATGAACTTTGGGTTTACACCAGATATTGTAACTACCGCTAAGGGACTTGGTGGCGGGCTACCCATTGGCGCTACAATGCTTGGTGAAAAGGTGGAAAACATCTTCTCCCCTGGGATGAACGGCTCTACCTTTGGTGGTAACCCCGTATGCGCTGCAGGTGCACTTAGTATACTTTCAAGACTTACAGATAATCTTCTTTTAGAGGTTACAAAAAAAGGCGAATACATAAAAAACTCTCTTTTAGGTAATGAAGGTATTTTGGGCATAAGTGGCATGGGACTTATGCTTGGCATAGAAACAACAAGGGATGCAAAAGAAATTGCCCTTGGTTGCCTTTCTAAAGGGGTTTTGGTGCTTACCGCAAAAAATAAGGTAAGGCTTCTTCCCCCGCTTAACATCAAATACTCACAGCTTGATGCTGCACTTAAAATTATTAAAGAGGAGTGTGCTTTATAATGAATCACTTTTTAAAGCTTTTGGACCTTTCAACAAAAGAAATATATGAGCTTTTGAATCTTGCTGACCAGCTAAAATACGAAAAGAAAAACAACATCACCCATCATCACCTTATGGGACAGTCCCTAGGTATGATTTTTCAGAAATCTTCAACGAGAACGCGTGTATCTTTCGAAGTTGGTATGTATGAGCTTGGCGGTCAGGCGCTTTTCTTAAGTCCACGCGACCTCCAGATTGGACGTGGTGAGCCTTTAGAGGATACCGCACGTGTGCTTTCACTCTATCTCGATGGTGTTATGATAAGAACATTCGCTCAAAAAGAAGTTGAGGATTTTGCAAAATTTGGCTCAATTCCTGTAATTAACGGACTTACAGACTATTGCCATCCTTGTCAGGTGCTTGCTGACCTTATGACAATTCGCGAGCATAAGGGCACTCTTGAAGGTAACAAGCTTTGCTTTATAGGTGACGGAAACAACATGGCAAACTCACTTATAGTTGGTGGTATTAAAGCAGGTATGGAGGTAAGTATTGCTTGCC
>CAZYYT010000097.1:7037-7671 GCA_964651775.1 uncultured Oscillospiraceae bacterium
TTGGGCTTCAATGGGTCAGGAGGAGGAATTCTCCGAGCGTTGTCAGGTATTTAAAAACTACCAAATTAATGACAGCGTTATGACCGCAGCAAACGAAGGTGCTATGGTACTTCACTGTCTTCCTGCACATCGTGGTGAAGAAATCACTGCAAAGATTTTTGAAGCACACGCAAACGAAATTTTCGATGAAGCGGAAAACAGACTTCATGCACAAAAAGCAGTTATGGTTACTCTCATGAAAAAGTAAGGAGGCGTACATATGCCCAAGGACAGCTCTATAAAAAAAGTACTTGTAATCGGTAGTGGGCCGATCGTCATCGGTCAGGCGGCTGAGTTTGACTATGCAGGTGCACAAGCCTGCAGGGTGCTTCGTGACGAGGGGATAAATATCGTCTTGGTAAACTCTAACCCTGCAACTATTATGACAGATAACTATCTTAGATTTATGGAAAATTATATAAGAAAAACCATTGATTTTACTGGTACACCAATTAAAATCGTACTAAAAAACAAAATGGAAAATAGTGATTTACCATTTGAAAAGGAGAGCAAAAGATGATTTGGTGGCAGGTTGTTTTGGTAATTTTAATTTCATATTTTACTTCTTCCGCTTCTTTTGCCTCTGTGCCGAATA
>CAZYYT010000098.1:0-4956 GCA_964651775.1 uncultured Oscillospiraceae bacterium
TATTGCAAGCATAAAATAACAAAATAGACGGGATTTAACTCTCGTCTGTTTTGTTTTAAATGTAATATTATAGACGTAAAGAATCCCAATCGACCTCATTTTTAATAATTTTTCCCGGAACGACTCCAATTATACAATTGCTCTGTTCAAAACTTCTGCATAAAGTTGTAGTTGCTGCAACAATAGAATTATCCGGCACGCGAACTCCTTTCAAACAAGTTACCCTAGTCCCTATCCACACGTGATTTCCTATTATTATATCTTTTGAGGCATTAACCCTTTTTCCATCTATTAATATACTATGTGAGTCTCCTGTTTGAAAATGCAATTCACTTGAAAATAAACAATTTTCACCTATTAATATTTTTGTTCCTTCTATTGCAGCCAAGTGTGTTCTTCCACATATTTTTGTATGTTTTCCGATTACTATTTCATTATTATCATCTTCTATGTGAAATTCTACGGAATTTAAGGAAACATCATCATCTATATAAATTGTATTGTTATTTCCCTTTATTACAATTTTACAGTTTTTTAGTCTATCAAAGTCTTTAAATACTATATAATTATTTTTTCCATTAACCTTAATATTCAATCCCGATAACAAGTCTACACCAATATCTAGATGATATCCTTTTCTTATTCTTATCTTATTTTTTATGTTAAGAACGTTAGAAATATAAATTAATAACCAACTTATTTTGCGATGGGACAATATAATATTTTTAAGTTGTGCTTTGTTCATTGTTTCTCCTTTATTACTTAAATCTTGCTTTTCCTAATAAAAACACTACGATCGTTTAATATGATAATAACATAATTTTCAAATATACACAAGTGTATATTTGAAAAAGTAAAATATTATAAACACCCTTGAGGAAAAAGAATATGAATATTAAAGATGCTATTGAAGAGCTTTTTAGAGTTGTGCAAGGAAAACATTAAGATAAACGGGCTTAATGCAATTTTGGGATTAACGACATCGACGGCTTAAAGTCTTTTTGATTAAACATACAGAATATTTCAATAGAAACAATAAAAAATAATACCCATCGCTATGCGCTGGGTTTTATTTATTTTTAAAACAATCCTATTATTTTTCCGTTTTTGTCAACATCAATTTTTTCTGCTGCAGGTACTTTTGGAAGTCCGGGCATTGTCATAATCTCACCTGTAAGAACTACAATAAAGCCTGCACCTGCAGAAATCTTTACATTTCTTACAGTAACTGTAAAGCCTTCGGGTGCACCAAGTTTTGTTTGATCATCAGAAAAGCTATACTGTGTTTTTGCCATACATATAGGAAGCTTGTCAAAACCAAGCTTTGTAAGCCTATCAACCTCTGTTTTTGCCTTTTTATCAAGAACTATATCTACACCGCCGTAAATTTTTGTCACAACACTTTTAATTTTTTCTTCGATAGATAAATCCAAATCATAACAGAAAGTGAAATCATTCTTTTCTTCACAAAGGCGAACAACCTCCTCGGCAAGCTCAACACCACCGTCGCCACCTTTTGCCCATACATCTGAAAGAACAACATTTACACCAAGCTTTTTACATTCAGCTATAATAAGCTCAACCTCACGGTCGGTATCTGTCGGGAATTTATTCACTGCAACTACCGACGGAAGCTTGTACACATTCTTTATATTAGAAACATGACGAAGAAGATTTGGAATTCCCTTTAAAAGCGCATCAATATTTTCCTGCCCAAGCTCTGTTTTTGGAACACCGCCGTGCATTTAAAGCTCTTATTGTTGCAACAATAACTACTGCAGATGGTTTAAGGTCTGCATATCTGCACTTAATATCCAAAAACTTTTCTGCGCCTAGGTCTGCACCAAAACCTGCTTCTGTAATAGCATAATCGCCAAGACGCAAAGCCATCTTTGTTGCAATTACACTGTTACATCCGTGCGCAATATTAGCAAACGGTCCACCATGTACAAATGCAGGTGTACCTTCAAGTGTTTGTACAAGATTTGGCTTTAATGCATCCTTTAAAAGCGCCGTCATAGCACCTGCCGCCTTAAGCTGACCCGCTGTAACGGGCTTTTCATCAAAGGTATAGCCTACGATAATTTTTGAAAGCCTTTCCTTTAAATCCTCTAATGAGTTTGCAAGGCAAAGCACCGCCATAACTTCGGACGCAACGGTAATATCATATCCATCCTCACGCGGTACACCATTTACCCTGCCACCAAGACCATCTGTTACAAAACGAAGCTGGCGGTCATTCATATCAACACAGCGCTTCCAGGTAATTCTGCGTGTGTCAATATTAAGTGAATTACCCTGATATATATGATTATCAATCATAGCAGCAAGAAGATTATTTGCTGCACCGATTGCGTGGAAATCACCTGTAAAATGAAGGTTAATGTCCTCCATCGGGACAACCTGTGCGTATCCACCGCCTGCGGCACCACCCTTCACCCCAAATACAGGGCCAAGTGAAGGTTCACGAAGGGCTACCATAACATTTTTGCCTATCTTCTTAAGTCCATCTGCAAGGCCTATCGTGGTGGTTGTCTTCCCCTCTCCCGCAGGGGTTGGGGTAATAGCGGTAACCAAAACAAGTTTCCCATCCTTTTTCTTGTTTTCACTTAAAAGTGAAAGGTCAATCTTTGCTTTGTATTTACCGTACTGCTCAAGATATTTATCATCAATGTCTGCAGTTTTTGCGATTTCTGTAATAGGCTGCATAACAGACTCTTGTGCTATTTCTATGTCGCTTTTGTACAATATAATCAATCCTTTCGATTGCCTGTTTTGAGAGTAACGTCGTGATAGCCACCTTCAACAATGCTTGTTGCCGATACAAGTGTAATTTTTGCTTTTTCCTGAAGTTCAGGAATTGTAAGCACACCACTGTTACACATTGTAGAGGATACTTTATAAAGACTCTTCTCTACGTTGTCACGAAGCGAGCCTGCATATGTTACGTAAGAATCAACGCCTTCCTCAAATGAAAGCTTTGTCTTACCACCAAGGTCATAACGCTGCCAGTTACGCGCTCTATTAGAGCCTTCACCCCAATACTCCTTAACATAAGTTCCGTTAATGTTTAGCTTTGTTGTGGGGCTTTCGTCAAATCGTGCGAAATATCTGCCAAGCATTAGGAAGTCCGCACCCATTGCGAGGGCAAGTGTCATATGATAATCGTGTACAATACCACCATCAGAGCAAATCGGGATATAAATGCCTGTTTCCTTATAATACTCATCACGTGCTGCAGCAACCTCAATAACAGCAGTTGCCTGACCGCGACCGATACCCTTCTGCTCACGAGTGATACAGATACTACCACCGCCGATACCAATCTTAATAAAATCGGCACCTGCTTTTGCAAGGAACATAAAGCCATCTCTGTCTACAACGTTACCTGCTCCAACCTTAACGCTTTCACCATACTTTTCACGGATAAACGCAATTGTCTTTGCCTGCCATGCAGTGTATCCCTCAGAAGAGTCGATACAAAAAACATCTGCACCTGCCTCAACAAGTGCGGGAACACGCTTTTCGTAGTCAAGTGTATTAATACCTGCACCAACAACATATCTCTTTTGGTCATCAAGCACCTCATTAGGATTGTTTTTATGCGAAGAATAGTCCTTTCTGAATACAAAGTACTTAAGCTCGTGCTTATCATTTATTATTGGAAGAGAGTTAAGCTTATTTTCCCAGATTAAATCATTAGCTTCTTTAAGAGTTGTATTTTCAGGTGCACAGATAAGTTTCTCAAAGGGTGTCATAAACTCTTTAACCTTCATAGAAGTATCCATTCTGCTGACCCTGTAGTCACGGCTTGTTACAACACCGAGGAGCTTTCCGTTAGGGGTGCCATCCTCTGTAACTGCCATTGTGTTATGGCCCTTTTCTTCAACAAGCTCTAAAACATCTGCAAGAGTTGAATCAACCTTTAAGTTACTATCACTTACAACAAAACCTGCCTTGTGGCTTTTTACACGTGCTACCATAGCAGCCTCATTCTCAATAGACTGTGAGCCATATATAAATGAAATGCCGCCCTCTTTAGCAAGTGCAATAGCTAAAGTGTCATTAGAAACAGACTGCATTATTGCAGATGTAAGAGGAATATTAAGGGAAATTGCCGGTTCCTCTTCCCCTTTTCTATATTTCACAAGTGGCGTTTTAAGAATTACATTCGCGGGAATGCAATTCTCACCTGTGTATCCCGGGACAAGCAAATACTCACTAAAAGTGTGTGAAGGTTCGTTGTAATAAAATGCCATAAATTAACTCTCTCCTTATCATTTTTACATATCATTCTATAATATTCATATTTTTTTGTCAAGCCTTATTCTTCGGAAAGGTCTGTAATTTTTTTTGTCATAATCTTAAATATATTTGCAGATGACGCTACCTGAAGCAAAAGGTCATTTATTCTTTCCTGATTGTCACCTTCTAAATTAAGTATTGGGCTTGCAACGCTCCTTACATTTTCAGTTACATATAAAAATGCCGTGTGCTGATTTTTAACAAATGCATTGTAAATATTCTTAAGATCATCATCTTTAAGATTAGGCTCAACAATTTTTTTAATCGTGGAAATATCAAGAGTTTGCTTCAGTGTACAAAGAAGAATCAAATGTGCAAGATGAGTCCTAGAATAGCGTTTTTTTATGGGTGGTGGAATAATTTCCAGCTTGACATAATTATTAATCATAGAACGGGTAATAATTTTACCACTGCCTATTACACCCTGATAAATTTCAAGATACTTTTCGGTAAGCGTTATCACCTGGTCCATATAAAGCTCAATATCAGGAAGCTCATCCCAAAGCGGAAGCGAGTAACATTTAAGCGTTTCTTCAATCTCGTTTAAAGAATTTCTCAACTGGTCTTTTTCTATATACATTTTATCCACCTCTATTGATATCTATTATACAATACTAATTAGTTAATTACAAACATTTTATTGACATAGTT
>CAZYYT010000098.1:4966-7299 GCA_964651775.1 uncultured Oscillospiraceae bacterium
GTGTTAATATAGTATTGGAAACTAGATTGATTATTGGAGGCATGTCCATGATATATAATTACGAAAATATCAGAGAAATTGTAGAACACAGCAGTGTTTTGTATTCAGATAGAATTGCTTTTAGAGTAAAGCATAAAAATGGTAAAGATTTTTATTACGATGATATTACATATCTTCGTATGAGAAAAGAGGTTGAAGCACTTTCTACCTATTTTTTGGATAATGACTATAATAATAAAAAAATAGTGATTACAGGTAAAAACAGCTATGAGTGGATGGTGGTATTCCTAGCGTCTTTATGTGTAAATTCCGTCATTGTGCCGATTGACAGGATGCTTCCGGAAAATGAATTTTCTGATCAACTAATCCGAGCAGATGGTTCTGTGGTATTCCACGATAATACATTTGATAAGTTTTTTGAAGCTAACCCAAAATATAACCATATAAACACTGAATCAGCGGGTTTTTCATTACTTCTTAAAGGTAATGCAAGTGATGAATACAAGAATATAGTAATTGATAATAAAAAAACAAGCATTCTTCTTTTCACATCAGGTACTACATCTCAGTCAAAAGCAGTTATGCTTTCACAGAAAAATATTACTTCCAATATATATGCGATGAGCGTTTGGGAAAAGTTTGAAGCAACGGATGTTAATATGGCACTTTTACCCTTTCATCACACATTTGGCATGACACAGATGGTGCTTTTTTTATCATATGGTATGTGCAATGTATTTTGTGAGGGGCTTCGTCTTGCAAAATGCCTCAACGAATATCACGTATCAATGCTTGTATGTGTGCCTAGAATTGCGGACGAAATTAAAAATACTATTTATTCAAAGCTTAAAATTAAAAATAAGCTTGGCACAGTAAAGTTTGCATTAAAGGTTACTTCTATCCTAAAAAGGCTGGGCATAGATGTAAGAAGAAAAATATTTAAAGAAATTCACAAGGGGCTTGGCGGTAGTCTTCGTATGATGATTGTAGGGGCGGCGGCGGCATCCCCTGAGATACTTGATTTCTTTAATGGTATAGGGGTACTCACAGTGCAAGGCTACGGACTTACAGAGACCTCACCTTGTATTGCGGCGGAGAATCACACACACCGCAGAGAAAATTCTGTTGGTTGTCCAATTCCGGGTGTAGACGTTAAAATAGTCAATCCAGATGAAAACGGAATTGGAGAAATTGCCGTAAAGGGCGAAAATGTTATGAATGGCTACTACCAAAATGACGAGGCTAACGAAAGCGTTTTTCATGATGGTTATTTTTATACAGGTGATATGGGTTATCTTGATAAAGATAATTACCTTTTCATAACGGGTAGAAAGAAAAATGTTATTGTTTTAAGCAATGGTAAAAACATCTTCCCTGAGGAGCTTGAAGCACTTATCTGTGAATGCGAAGCTGTTCGTGAATGCTTAGTTTTCACTTCTCCCGATAATTCCAATATTCTTTCAGCAAAAATTGTTTATAAACGTGACCTTGATATGGAATTTGCGAAAAAAGAAATTGACGAGCATATGAAAAACATAAATAATAAGGTTGTTCATTATAAGCAAATACGAAATTATGAAATAACAGATATTGAGTTTGAAAAAACGACAACACTGAAAATAAAAAGATAAAAAGTCTGCAGTTCAATTTGAACTGCAGACTTTATTATATTATATTAGTTTTTTTAATAGTTATATATATCATTGGAGCGATAATAGCTGTTATGATTATTTCAGGAAGCATATATGCCCCATTATACACAATTGAGTAGAAAAGAGACAAACCGCCACCGTGCATTGTTTCCATAGCCCAGGTGCAAAAGCCATCTAGTGAACTTATCTTTTTTAATCCATCTGTCCCCGTAAAGAACCACTCTGCCCACGCACCATAGAAAATAAAGCCAGATATAACATGCATAATATAACGAAGCGACGTTGATATGACTGATCCGAGCACAATTTCTTTTGTGCTGCTTTTAAGCTTACCCTTGAAAACTCCTCCAAAGCCAAGCACTACATATGCCAAGATGTAGTCAAGCACACAGATAGATATTGCACGCCAAAGTGACATTTGCTCATCACCAGGCAGAAACATCCTTGACACAATGCCCGTAGCTACTCCAAGAACAAGCTGAAGCACGCTATACACAAACGCCGAAATAAGTCCCCACCTTGTGCCAAATATGTATCCGATTAATACAACCGGCACCATTGAGCAAAGCGTAACTGTTCCACCAAAAGGTAGCTCAAACAGCTTAAGCATTGAGAGGATTGTCCCAAGGGCTATAAGAAGCGCCGAAACCACAATTTGTTTTGTTTTTGAGTTCATAAATA
>CAZYYT010000098.1:7309-7625 GCA_964651775.1 uncultured Oscillospiraceae bacterium
TTTCTTTTGTCACAGGCAGGCTGTCCACTCGCAGACCAATGGCATGATAGACGGCATTGGTAATTGCCGGTGGGGTGGGCACGCACACCAATTCTCCCACGCCTTTAGCGCCAAAAGGTCCTTCGGAGGTGTAATACTCACTCACGCTCTACCTACGTTGGCATTATCCAAATCAGGCTATGGGTCGAAACCTTATGATTTCCTCTCAGCCGCACACAGCAGCTCCCCTGTCGTCCTCGTATTCTTTTATACATTGATTATATCACAATTTTACCAAAAGTCAATATTTAGAAAAAGTAAATATGATATAAGTAAG
>CAZYYT010000099.1:0-7623 GCA_964651775.1 uncultured Oscillospiraceae bacterium
CCTACAATAAATCGGAATGCAGCGCCGCCATCTCCGATTATTTCAATGTCGTGCAGCAAAGCGTTTATTTCATCAACCCTGCCGACAGCTATATGTTCAAGACCAACCCTTGGAACAACGCCGCCTTTAAGTGAATTCATAATTGCTGTAGCAAGTCTTTTAGGTACTGTTTTTTCCATTCTGTTTTTCCTCCAAATGTTTTTTTATTGCATTTACATATTCATCATAAATAAATGGATTTTCTTCTGATGTTTCAATTATGTTGTCTCCGATTATATCAATGGACAGCTCGTTAATACTATCTAGCAATACCTCGGTCATTATTTTATGCTTCACAGATAATTTTATTAACGAAGGCATTGACAAGGGTTCATTAAGTATGATTGTAATTGCTTCTTTTTGAATATCATTAACCATTGAACAAAATTCATCTATCGGATTATCACTTTGTTCTTTTTCATTTACTATAACTGGTGATGAAACCGATGGAGTATCTGCAACATCAACATCTTCTACCGTTAACTTATCTCTAATATGTTCGGCATCTTGACGAATTTTATCTAACTTACTTTTATCGATTATAACCTTAACAGGCTCTTCGATCGGAGCGTTGGGATTTGTAAATACCTGTGGATACTTTTCCTTGAAAAAATTTTCAACTGCATTATCAATAGTTTGGCTAAACCTTGGGTCTTCCACAGCAGTTTTGACAAGATGGTTAATCAATCTTTTGGTAATAGTGGAAACGTCTGCTGATAATTTGTATTTATATTTAAGTATTTCACGCATTTTAACTTCTGTTCTTTTAATTATATATCCAATAAGGATTGAGCCAGTGCTGTCTTTTTCGGGCATTAATTCGCAAGTCCATTCATCTTTTTTGAAAGAGTATATTTCATTACTGCATAGGACTACTCTTTTGTTAGATTTCGGAATAATATTGCAATACGCATTTTTAAACGGCTGCCACCAATTCTTTCTATAGCCAATTCCTATAATAATTTTATTTATATTAAGGTTCTTTGAGACAAAATATTTCTTAATTTCTGCAAATACATAGTCAAAGCACTCATTAATAATCGGTTTTGTTTGTTCGTTATAAAATTTACTTTTTGTGATATTATAATTTGAAACATACCTAAAAATATGCAAATCCGGATTTGTCTCATAATCCACAGTAATATTAGGGTAATATTCTTCAATACTGTGTTTTTTAATAATATCATAAAAAGAAGCTTGTATGTCCTCGCATATATAGTAATCTTTAATACATGTTTTTATAAATGTTTCAAAGCTTTTGCCAAGGTGAGAATATTGTTTAAGAATCAATGCAAGCTTACTTAAAACAATATCAGCATCCGATTCTCTGATTTTATTAATTAACTCAAAAGTATAGAGACGCACATAAGATTCCGGTATTTCCAAATATTCTCCGGTGAGCACTTTTGTTCGACAAGTAAAATAACATCTAAGCTGTTCGTTTGACATATTTTCATATATAGGCATAAGGCTGTCAAATGGCACTGTGGTCTCATAATTATCCGTTAAGTCAGTAAATATTTTTGCTTGAATGTTAAATCGTCTTGTTTGATCCGTTTCTCCTTTTAAATCAATGCAATTACGCATCTTTATAAATGTCATATAAGGTTCTTTGCTTAAAAGGTTATTAAGCATTACGCATATTTTAGGCAATTTTGAATTCAGATTTCCGTCAGACAAAGCCAAAAACTCATTTTTTGTTGTCTCATCAATTATTTCATCGAACGAAATATCAGAAATTACTGATATTATTTTTTTGGGGTAACCATATGGACTGCATATATTTTTCAATAATGTATTTATATTAGGCGACAGATTATGCCGATAATTTGTTAATATCCTTAAATTAGCTTCTATCCTTTTAATAATATATCCAAATACAAGCGGAGCTACATTAGAATACTGTGACGGTTTGTTAACCTTCCATACTCCGTTTTGCATTATATATATTTCATTTTTCGATATAATTACTTTTTTATCTTTATTATTTTTATTTTTATAGACAGCCCCGTTAAAAGGTCTCCACCAATACTGTAGTTCATTTGTGCCTATCACCAATTCATCAAAATCAGTTCCGTATAAAATTAATAACGGCGTTAAATTACATATGCTTTTATCAAAACAATGAACAATATACCTCTTGTTTTCTTCATTCAAAAAATTACTGTCTTCAATTTTGTATTTAGAAATACCACACAATGTATCAAATGAATATTTATTACTATTCACGTCAATTGCAATTTCCGGGTAATATGATTCTAAGCAAAATTTTGTTATTATTTCTTTAAATGAAATATCAAATTGATTACAAATATAATATTCTTTTATCCAATCAACTAAGTAATTTTCAACCTTTTGTTCCAGAGTAGCATAATTCTTTAGTAGCCAAATTAATTTTTCTATACCGTCACTTGGACTTTTTACGCCTATGTTGTTTATTAATTCATATATGTAAACAAATACATAGGAAAGATATGTTTTTGTCAATTCTCCATTGCGTGTTTTTGTTCGCCATGTAAAATATGTTCGTAACTGCTCATCGTTCATGGAATTATATGTTGGATAATACTCTTGAAAATAAGCATTTCCTTCATAATCATCAGTAAAATTTTCCATAAACTTGCCTTGCTCTGTAAAAGTATCCTCCCGACAAACAAAATATGAGTCATTACCGATAATTTTACGCATTTTATTAAATTGAATTACACAAGACTTTTTAATATTATCTGTTTTTTTTATTGGTTCACTTTTATACTGAGATTTCTGCGTTTTTTCGTCTGTAATCACAGTTGTAAAAATGTTATCAATTGATATATCAGATGAAACAACTCTATAGCTCTCCACCTCTGATTTTATCATGCTTATCAATTTACTGCTTGTCCAGGTTTGATTTTTAAATTTAGAGTTAAATTGCAAATAATAGCGTAATATTTCTACTTCAACTGCATTTAACAGTATATCTGACCCATTATAATCTATATAAGCTTTAATAATATCATCAACTGTCTTGCATTCTTTAAACAAAGAATTATATACTGCTATTTTTTTTTGCAATCTTGTAGAGTTTAAGTGTGTTGTTTCCCTTGAAGCAATAGGTTTTATTGATATTTCTGACACCGATTCACCTTCTTTTTCTATAGCCTGATGGTTCACCTTTTCAGCGTTGTCCTCCTGATTGCTGTTGCTTTTATTTCTATCTCTTTTTGAAACACTGTAGATAATAAAGCCGATAGGGACTCCAAAGAATAGAACCCAAGTAAGCGGCGCAGAAGAAGACGATCCACCTGTCAAAATAGAGGACACAATTACACATATAATTAACCACGCAATAATCCCAAATATTACTTGCACTCTATCACCGCCAAACTATTCAAATTGTGCAGTATGATTCAGACTACAATAAATTCTAATATTGTTCTACTTTAAACTCTTTCCAGTTCTTTGCAACTTCCATTTCTACACCGTTTTGAAGTGATTTAAAATGCTCTTTGCCACAATGTATTTTCAGCCGTTCAGGAGTTCTTAGACCGAATAAATCAGTCGTTCCTTTTGTTTCAAGGATGAAATACATTTTCTTTTCTCCGTTATTTTCAAGATAGACTGCCCAGTCCGGGTTATATGTGCCAATAGGTGTTTCTATCTTAAATCTGTCAGGAATCTTAAAGAACATTTTAACATCCGGATCATCATCCAATGCCTTTGCAAACGGTTTTTCAATAGTTGAGCTGTCATAAATAATATGGTCATACACACTTCTGTTTACCGCAATTGCATTTTTATCAAGGTTTGCTACAAGTTCACTTGAATCGAATATTTCCTGTGCGTAGTATTCCTGACCGTCAAGCTTTATATAGCTGATTCCATCAATCGCAAGCGCATGTCTGTTTCTCTTAATAATATCAAGGCACTTTTCTACAAATGCCTGCGGATTATTCAAAAAATCCGTTGCACGGCCACTTTCTTCAATTATTCTTGCAACAGTCGACTTTTTTATCAGCGTTTCTTCACTGATTATCCCAAGAATATAAGGCAAAGTCGAATATGTTTCCTCTAAGTCAGTTGTCCTTATTTCTCGTTCAGTATATGTAACACCGGGATTTTGTATATTAATATCTGCCGTTTGAGTTACAAGTCTTGCTTTAGGAATAGGCGGCATAGCTTTAAGCTCTGCTACACAATTCTTGATTAACAAATCGGTATCAATCGTAACACGGTATGTAGTTTTCTGCTTAATCTTATTCCAAAGTTCCATGAATTCGGGCGATAACATAACCTGTTTTTTGAGTCTGACAATAACCTCTTTTGATGCATCTCTGACAGGAACCTTATTGTCTGCCTTGCGTGCAACACTTTCAAGTCTTTCTCTTGCAGCTTCAAACTTTTTAGGCAAATCAAGTGTACCTGTCAATAATGCATTTTTCATTGTATCCTTCATCGTGCCGTTCTTTGACACATAGCCCTTATTTTCAAAGTGCTGCATAAGCTCCTTGGCGTCATCATAAGTGACCTCTTTTTCAACAGTTACCGTTTCAGTATAGGATTTTCCGATTAAATCATCAGTCTTTACTACAGTGTCTTCAGTTATGGCTTTTTCAATAGATTCCTTTGCAGTTTCAAGCTGCGGAGGCAGATCCATTGTTTTTTCAATAACTGCTTTTTTAGCTGTTTCGGTCGGCTTTCCTTCACCATCAACAAAGCCGTGCTGTGACATATAACTCATAATGAGCTGCGCATCTGCACTGTCAACCTGCTTTTCGGTTACTGTTATTTCTTCATATTTCATACCGCTGAACAAACTAATCTGCAATACACCGAATTTAACGCCTGTTTCATCCTCAATTTCTTTTTGTAGAGTTTCTGCAAATTCGGTAAAGCTCTCATTTGCCATAACATGAAGAATATTAATATTTTTATCTTCAATTCTGTCGCCGTCCTGATTCACGCAAAGTCTAAGTCCTCTTCCTACTTTTTGACGGCATGTAAAAGTTGATTTTTGTTCAATCAGCGTACAAACCTGAAATACATTAGGGTTGTCCCAGCCTTCTTTTAATGCAGAGTGGGAGAATATAAATCTAAGAGGGCAATCAAAGCTGAGTAGCCATTCTTTATCTCTCATGATAGTGTTATATGTATCATAATCAGCAGTAGTATCGCCTTTTGTATCCTTTAAAGCACCTTTTTTGTCCTGTGAAAAATAACCATTGTGTATTTTTTCAACGCTCGCCGAAAATTGCGATTTAAGATGTGCATATTTTGGCTTGTTTATAAGTTCCACGTAGCATTTTTCAAATATTTCTGCATAAATACCCTTGCTGCCGTCTGATGCTCGATACTTTTTTACTTCATCAATAAAGAACAGCGACAGCACCTTAATTCCTTTATCAGTGTACCTTAATTCTTTATCAAGGTGTGCCTGTATTGTTCGTCTAATCTGCGCTTCTTTTATTATATTTTCATCTATTGAACCAATTGATTTTCCAAGAGCCACATATTCTGTATTTGAAAATTCTATTCCTTCACTTCCGGGTGTGCAGTCAATTCCCGAAACTGAATATCCCTCATATAATTCTCTTTCGCCGGATATGAGGAATAAATCATCATTCGGCTTAACCGAAACTGTTTTTCTTGATACATTTCCGGTTTTGTTTTGAATATCAATTTCTATCTTTGCTTTAAAATCATTGTCGAGGGAAACGGAAACAAGCTTTATATATGGCTTGTTAAAATCATTTGCAACAGCATTTGATGAAACACAAATTTGCTTTACTAATCCCATTTGATATGCATCAACAGGAGTTAGACGGTATAGAAGATTAATTTTTTCTTTATGTGTTGCAGAGTATCTGAACACGCACAAAGGGTTGAGTGAGGAAATAGCCTCTTTTGCCTTTGGAGTATTATCAACCGACTGCGGTTCATCAATTATTACAACAGGATTTGTATTTTGTATGTATCGCATAGCCGTTTCGCCGTTAAGCTTATCCTGTGCCTGATTTATAATATTTTCGCTCTTTTTAAAAGCATCTATATTGATTATCATAATTTCAATACTGTTGCTTGTTGCAAACTCTCTTACATCAGATAGCTTTGCGGAATTATATATAAAGAATCTGCTCGGCACATTGTCATAGCTATTCATAAAATGTTCTTTGGTTATTTCAAAAGATTTATATACACCTTCACGGATAGCAACAGACGGTACTACTATTATAAATTTTGTAAAATCGTATCTTTTATGCAGTTCAAAAATGGTTTTTGTATAAGCATAGGTTTTGCCCGTTCCTGTTTCCATTTCAATACAAAAGGAGCGGTTTCCATCCTCAATATTTGTAAAAGGGAGATTATTTCTTTTTTGTATTTCGTGCATATTGCTTGTAATTATATCATCAGATATAAGCAGACCATTGCCAATGCCTAATTCGTTCTGAATTAAGCTTATTGGCCTGTCCTGTGCTATTTCAAATGTAGATTGAAGCTTTTCCTGACCGGTAAATAAATCACAAACAGCATTTACTGCATCGGTCTGAAATTCCTGATTTTTAAATTTCAGTTTCATTTGATCTCACCTGCTTCGTAATATTTGTCCTCTTTCCATTTCAGCGGATTGTTTTCTATGTATTCATATATTTTTTGATATTCTCGTTCATTTCTAATAATGTGTTCATAATATGATTTTTGCCAAATTACATATCCGATTTTTTTGGTAACAAACCCTTTAAATTGATTAACAACCCACGATACCGTAGGGGCGGTCATTGGCCGCCCGTCATTATGCGCAATAACCAATATAAAATGAATATGATTTGGCATTATTACATATTTATCAACATTATATCCTTTGTAAATTTTCGGAATGTTTTCAATCGCATTTTTTACAATATCGCCGTTTTCATTCACGGGCGGCCATTGACCGCCCCTACAATTCCAAAATACGTTTTCTCTGTTGTGTGTACATATTGTTATAAAATAATATCCGTTTTGCGAATAATCGTAATCCTTTAATCTGACTTGCTTTCGTTTTGGTAATTCAGGCATTTTTTTACACCAATTTTAATTCAATCTGCTTATCTCTTAAAATATAATGAGCATTTGAAAGAGCAGTATCATCCTTAAATCCTTCTTCGGCGCAAATTATTTTTGCCGGAGCATACGCTGCAATTGCCTCAATGTCCTCTGCGGTTATATCATCAAAGAGTGCTATCATCAGCAAAAACTCGCCGACAATATAAACGTTTTTACCGTTCACTTCTACATACTGAACAGGAATATCAAGCGGCACACCCATTTTGAGCATAATCTCATAGACAACATCCATATCGGTTCTGTCATCTTTTATACTATGTATCATGGAGTTCATACGCTCTGTAAACAGTTCAAGCTGATTATCACCTGTAATCGGTGTATTATCCCAAAGTTTCAAATTGGAATCATCAAGCTTAAACACCTTAAAACCGATATCTAATGTAGAATGTAAAGTGTAGAGTGTAGAATTATCGTTATTTTTACATTCTACATTATACATTTTACATTTTGCTCCCGCCCGACGAATACGTTCTTTACCTATTTCACAAATGTTTTTATATC
>CAZYYT010000100.1:0-7616 GCA_964651775.1 uncultured Oscillospiraceae bacterium
ATATTATGGTGATGGCAGCGGTAAATGCAGGTGCAGTGAAAGTGATGTAAGAAAGTACCTTGGTAAAATCAGTGGTCCGATTCTTGACAGAATTGATATTCAGCTTGAGGCTTCCCCAGTTAAGTTTAATGAGCTTACCGGAAAGCACGGAGAAAGCAGTGCAGAGATAAAAGAGCGTGTTAATAATGCACGCAGACTTCAAAAGATACGCTACAAAAATGAATCAGTTTCCTGTAATGCACAGCTTGGCGGTAAACTCCTTGAAAAGTACTGCGCCGTAAGTGACGAAGAAAAGGCAATGCTTAAAAATGCGTTTGAAGATATGGGCCTTACAGCGCGTGCATATTCCAGAATCCTTAAGGTGTCACGCACCATAGCGGATATGGAGGAAAGAGAAAAAATTACCACACTTGACATTGCGGAGGCAATAGGGTACAGAAGCCTTGACAGAAAATATTTTAACTGATATTGGTGATTGATATGGATATCGTAAAAGAAAACATATCTGATAAATGGACAATCAGAATAAAACATATTAAGGATGCGAACAGAGAATTTTTGCATTGGCACCCACGTGCAGAGCTATGCTACATTATCGAAGGAAAATGTGAGTTTTATGTAAATGGAGAGAAGTTTTTTGGTGAAGAGGGAGATGTGCTGACACTTAAAAGTGCCGATGTTCACAGGTTTATTCCGGGGGAAGGTGGGTGCAGTGTATACATAAGCACCTTTGACCCAATTTTGATGTATAAGCTTCAATCAGATCCGCCCACCCTTTCAACCTTCATAAGTGCAGAGGATATGAGAAAATGTGGGATTCATAAGAAGGTTCTTTCTTTTTTTGAGGAAATGTTTGAAGAAAACAATAATAAAAATGAGTATTATGAAACGATAGTTCAAACTAAAATTATTGAGCTTTATCATACGTTAGCAAGGTTTTTTGAAAATAAAGCGCAAGGTGCGAAAAACGATATGAAAAGCTTTGAGGCATTCCAAAAAATCCTTGATTTCATATCGGAAAATTTTGCAAATGATATTTCGCTTTCTGATGCGGCAAGGGTTATTAACTACAGCCCAAGTCAGGTTTCGGCAATGTTTCCTAAATTCGTGGATGCAAACTTTAAAAAGTATCTCGATACCGTGCGAATAAATAAAGCGGTGGAGCTTTTGAAAAACAATGATTTAAGCATCACAGATATTGCAATGAGCTCTGGATATAACAACATCAGAACCTTCAATAATGTTTTTAAAAGCATAACGGGCGTAACCCCGACAGAAGTAAAAAAAGTAAGTAAAAGAAGCTGAATAACTTAATAGTATTAGATTCCCCGTTTATAACAACGGGGAATTTTTTTCCAGTATTCGAAAAGAATTTTCTTGTTATATGAAAATAAAAATGCTACTATAAATTAAAGGGAGGAAAACAATATGAAAACAGAAAACTTTTTCGGACACAAAATAACAAAGCTTATTGTCGGAGATAACGCGATGACCGGTAACTCCTATGTTCCGGATATTTATCCAAGGGAGGAAATGCTTGAATTTTATGATTCCAAAACGCTCTATAAAACCTTATGGGAAATTGAAAATGCAGGCTTTAACTGTATCTTACCACTTGCAACACAGTTAAATATTCAAATGATAAAAGAATATAAGCGTGATGGTGGCAAGCTAAATATAATCTTTCAGCCATATATGGGTGTTACACCTGAAATTAATATCAGAGAGATGGCATCGGTTGAGCCTATCGGCGTGTATCATCAGGGTACAACTACAGACCGCTTGGGTATTGATGGCAGATGGGATGAAATTAAGGCGCTAATAAATGATTACAAGACAATGGGTATACCAGTTGGTATAGGTACACATTACCCCGATACAATTGAAAAATGTGAGCGAGAAGAATGGGATGTTGATTTTTACTTTGCTTGCCTTCATAATACAAGACGTGGTAAGGAAAGAGAGGCAAATGGTTTCATAACAGGAAAAACAAAGGCAACAACAATATTCTATCAGGAAGACAGACCTGTAATGCTTGATTTAATATCAAGGGTTGAAAAGCCATGTATTGCTTACAAGATATTTGCAGGTGGTCAAAAGGTAATTAAAGGAACTGAAGAGCAAATTCGTGAAAATATTAAGGAATGTTACAGAGAGGTTTTCTCGAAAATCAAGCCAATAGATTTTGCGTGCATCGGTGTTTATACAAAGTATAAGGACCAGTTAAATGAGGATGCAGAATTGTTTAACGAAGTAATGAAAGAATTTGAATAAAAATAAGGAGAGATTTATTATGACATCTATATTATCAAAACAGAAGGTAAGCTTTAAATTCATGGTATCGTTTTTGCTTGTTTCATCGTCAGTGCTTTTACCGGAGATTATTCATCTTGCTCTTGGTGCATCGGGCGGAAAACAGTTTTTGCCCATGTATCTTCCCGTTTTATTAGGCGGATGCTTAATGGGAATGCGCTGGGGCGTTTGTGTTGCTATGGTAAGCCCTATTGTAAGCTTTGCTTTTACAAGCCTTATTGGGCTAACCCCAATGCCGGCTGAGGCAATGCTTCCAACTATGACAATTGAGCTTGTTGTTTTTGCTTTAGCAGCCGGTCTTTGGAGCAAAAAAATCGTAGAGAATACATATATGGTTGTTCCTGCAGTTTTAACTGCACAGGTAGTTAGTCGTGGACTTTATGTTCTTATGGCTGCTTTTGATGGCAATCTTATGGGTGGACTTATGCAGGTCAAGACAAGCTTTCCAGGCATAGCACTTCAGTGGCTTATTGTTCCCATTTTAGTATCTGTAATAAAAAGCAGGATGGATGACTGATATGAATGATACAGAAAAAGCTAAAAAGGAGCTGACTGGAGATATAACCTGCGTTTTAGTTAAGGGTGAAAACATTTATACATCAACTAAAACAGGGATTGCGCCAATGCTTAATTTGATTAAGGATGGAGTTAACCTTGAGGGGTATAGCGCGGCAGACAAAATTGTCGGGAAAGCGGCGGCAATGCTTTTTGTAAAAGCGGGGGTAAAAGATGTCTTTGCAGAGGTTATAAGCAGTGACGCTATAAGCTATCTAAAAAAGCATAAGATAGAATTTTCTTATAACGAGGCTACACCTTATATTATTAATCGAAAAAAAACGGGTAACTGCCCAATGGAAGAGGCGGTTAAGAATACCGATGATTTTAATGAGGGGTATGAAATCCTTGTAAGAAAGGCTACACCCGTAAAAAGATGCGCAATTATTGGGTTTGGTGGCTTAGGGAAAACCCACTTTATAAACATGAATAAAATTACTGCGGAAAGAAAAGATATCGAGCTTGTAGCCATTTGCGATGTAAACATAGAGGCAGTAAAGGATAGCGTAAAGCTTAATTTCGGTGAGGTTAATATGGCGGATTTTGATTTTTCAAAATATGGCCTATACACCGATTACAAGGAAATGATTGAAAGAGAGAAGCTTGATTTTGTTCTTATAACGCTTCCGACTTTTTTGCACGCAGAGGTTTCTATATACTGCCTTAGTAAGGGAATTCATGTATTTAATGAGAAGCCGATGGCGCTATCTCTTGAGGATTGCAAAAAAATGATTGAGGCATCGGAAAATGCAGGAAAAAAACTGATGGTTGGTCAATGCTTAAGATTTTCACCAGCCTATAAACTGCTTAAAGACGCGATAGAAAATAATACCTATGGCAAGGCTATAAAGGCGGAGTTTATCAGAAAATCCTTTCTTCCTGGTTGGACTGTGGGAAGCTGGCTTCTTGATGAGAAAAAAAGCGGTGGATGCATAGTTGATATGCATATACATGATTTGGACATAATGGTATGGCTATTTGGAAAGCCTGATTCCTTTAGTTCTCTTTCCACACACAAATTTTCACCTTATGAAAGTGTGTATGGCTTATATAATTATGGCGATTTCAATGTTTCCATAATAACAGATTGGGGAATACATAAAACAAAGGAGTTTATGTATTCTTACTGTGTAACATTTGAGGAAGCGTATGTTGAGCTTCTGAAAGACAAGGTGACGATTTACCAAAACGAGCAAAAGCAGGAGGCACTGCTTCCAAATATTAATATCTTCTACAGCGAGGTTATGGAGTTTATTGATGGACTTGATGAGGATAAACCATTTCCACATGCCGATATAAATAGTGTTTATGAGTCAATGAAGCTTATTTTTGAAGAAAAAGAAAGTTGCAAAAAAACATTGTAAAATATAAAAATAACGTGTATAATTAAGCCAATAAGGGGAATTCCTTGTTGGCTTAAAACTTATAAAAGGGGTGTTTATTATGGGATTAGAAAGTAATTATGCAAGCTGGGAAAGCTATTTTGTAAAATACAATCCAAAAAAGAAAAGCTTTACATTAGGTATGAAAAACAATAAAAAGGCAATTACATCTTTTCGTGTGGCAGACATTTTAGTTGACGGAAAGTCTATTGGTGATTTAAGCATATTTAAAAAGCTTTCAACAGACTATGTTAACTGGGGAAAAACGGGTGAGCTTGTTAATCATGCCTTTAGATTTAAAAAGGGAACTGATGAAGTGCCCTCTTTAACCTTTAAGTTTGTGCTGGGCTATAAGGGAATTGAATTAACCATAAGCTCAAAAGCGGATTGTACTATTATTTGCATGGCCGACCTTTTAATTGGCGACGGTACAACCGAAAATACATATCCTATAACAGTAGATAAGAAAAGTAGTGTAATCAGATGTGCATCAGGCCCTGCAGCATCTGAAGATGATAATATGCTCTTCGACAGGATAAGTGATGACGCAATTAAATTTGATGGCGTGGTAAAGCCACGTATGAAATATGATTGGGAAAGAAAAACCTACTGTGCGGAGCTTGTATTTTCACCAAAGCAAGGGAAAAAGAAAACGCTTATCTCGCTTGAAGAAAAGGTGCTTTCAAATGAGTATCACTTTGACTATGTGCCAACAAAAAAGAGAAAGGCGCTTGACCACCCCGCAGTTGGCTGGATGACATGGTACTCCGTAAAATTTAATGCTTGTGAGGAAATTGTACTTAAAAATGCTAAATGGATGGCAGAAAACCTTAAAGACTATGGTGCAGAATGCATCTGGGTTGACTGGGAATGGGTTCACAAGGATTTTACCGGCTCTCGTGATGACGGAACAGACTTTTTCCATCCGGATAAAGAAAGATACCCACACGGACTTAAGTATGTTTCTGATAAAATCAAGGAAATGGGGCTTACCCCTGCACTTTGGATTGGATTTACCAACGAGTCAACAATGACAGATTTCATGAAGGAAAATCCCGACATGATACTTGCAGATATCCCGACATGGTGCGGAAGATATTTCTTTGACTTCACAAACCCGAAGTATC
Organism: uncultured Oscillospiraceae bacterium; assembly: GCA_964651775.1. Lineage (GTDB taxonomy): Bacteria > Bacillota > Clostridia > UMGS1883 > UMGS1883 > UMGS1883. Next base: position 5,378 of record CAZYYT010000100.1, read on the forward strand.
TTGAAAAGCTTCTTCCCGATGCTCTTAAATGTGCGGATAATTGGGGATATGACATTATTAAGTATGACACACTTCCATCGTCCATGACAAACCACGATAGATTCCATTCAAATATGAAGAATCCTTCGCTCACATCGAAGGAAGCCTACAGAAAAATGGTAAAGAAAACACGTGAGGTGCTTGGTGAGGATAGATATATGTTATCATGCTCCGGCTCTGGCGACAGAATGGTTTTATGGGCAGGAGATATCTTCGATGCGGCACGTGTTGGAGGTGATATCTTTAAGTGGGAGGAATTTAAAGCTCAGGGAGTTGACTTAGTGCTTAAGTACTATCCGCTACATAATAACCTTCTTCATCTTGACTGCGATAACGTTGTTATGCGTGAGGAGTTTAATAATCTTACACAGGCTGCATCAAGAATAAGCTTCGTTTCAATGCTTGGCCTTCCCGTAACAATCGGGGATGAGTTTGATGCACTTGATGAGGCAAGAATTAACCTTATAAAGCAGTGCATTCCTGTTTTGGACGTTCACTCAACAAACGCTGTTAAGGGGCAAAAATCCACTAATATCACAAAAATTAATCTTGCAATTGAAAGAAAGTGGGAAAGCTACAACGTTGTTAATGTGTTTAATACAACTGATAAAAAGGCAAAAACAAAGCTTAATTTCTACAATGATTTATCCCTTGAAGAGGGTAAATATCTTGTGTTTGATTACTCTAAAAATGAATTTTTGGGTGTAATAGAAAAAGAGCTTGAGCTTGCGCTTGATGCTTGCGAAACAAAAATTCTTTCTGTAAGAAAGAAAAAAGATACCCCCCAGATTATCAGCACCTCACGCCATATAAGTCAGGGTGCAACAGAAATATCAAGTGTAGAGTTTAAGAATAATACCCTTTCCGTTAAGGCTGAATTAATTGCAAATATTCCTTACACAATCACGCTATATGTGCCCGAAGGATATAAGACCGATGACCTTGAAAAGGTTAATAATAGCGTATATAAAAAGACGGTCACTTCCGAAAAAGGCGGGATAAATGAAATTAATATATGCTTTTAAATTTGGACTATAAAAATCCCAAGGTATAGAAAGTGTTTTTAGGTTAAATTAATTAACTTTAAAAAGGAAAAAAGTTAATAAAAAAGGCTTCTCTGTCCGGATTTTGTATAAAATTACCAAAAAAAGGTATAAATTATTGTCTAGTATTCCTCTTGCAAAAATAAAAAAGAAAAAGTATAATTAAATATAGAATATAAAGTGGGAGAGTACAATGAGGAAAAAAATCATGTCAGCAACACTTGCACTTATATTAGCGCTCTCTGTTGTTGGCACACTACAAATGTCAACTTTTGCTGCTAACGAAATGGTAATAGGTAATATGCCTAAAGACCTTCGCGCTGCACATGCTGTAGATTTTGAGTCGTATGATATAGCTACAACAAAATTAACTAATGCATCAACTTTCTCAGGACCAAACGATGCTGGGATGCCGTTTAATATGTCAATTGCCACGTACGACGCTAATCCCGCAACAAATAATAGTAATATGGGCGCTGCTATAGCGATAGACCCGAAAGACCCCGACAATCAGGTGCTGGAATTCGTTCCATACTTTTCACTTGCTAGTTGGACACCTGCTGACGAAGCAAAGCTTTTGTCCGGAACTATCACTATAGATTCCAAAGTTTATCCGTACTATGAGGCAAAGGGTTACAGCGCAGCAACTGTAGTGCCCACAGGTGCTGATATAGATTGTTATATAATAAAAGATGATGCGAGTAAAAGATGGGCTTATAAAACGGATACTCCGACATTGGGAGGCAGTATTTTCTACAAAGATGGTCTTCCGGCTTGTTGGGCAACAACAAGTAATATTGTCGGGGCAGGTTCTTTATTAAACTTGCGTGAGGTTGGTGGCACAAGAGAATCCGGAACAGCGTATTATGGATTTAGCATGTGCAGAACAAACGATATAGCGTGGAACGATAGAATCAGAATTCAAATTGGTGGCATGACTGATGCGATTTCTGAAAGTGAGTACATATTTATCGGGAAAAGTGGCTTGTGGGCATTTAATAACTATATCGGTATATACATAAGCGACGACTATCAAACAATAACAAGAAAACAGCCTTCAACCACATCGTATGTTGGTAAAACAACTGATACACTTGGTGTTTTCACAGATACTAATAATCTTGATCCTGTTAGTTTTGATGACGGTAATTGGCATG
>CAZYYT010000101.1:0-7555 GCA_964651775.1 uncultured Oscillospiraceae bacterium
GGCCCGTGACACCTTCATGAGCGCAAAAGACAAATACATTATACCAAAAAGCTTTCCGCTTTTTTCTGCAGCTGCATTCATTTCAAGCACCTGCTTTGTATATACACCTGCAGGCTTTTCAACAATAACATTAAGCCCGTTTTCAAGCGCATCTATAGCAATTTTAGAATGGTCATAATGCGGAACACTAACGATAATCATGTCAACAAGACCACTTCTGATAAGGTCCTTTGAATCACTGAAGAATTTAACACCGGGAAATTCTATATCGCAAAATTTCTTAACATCAGAAACTATATCGCAAACCGCAACAAGCTCCATCTCAGGAACTTTACCGCCATAAATATTTTTTGCATGCTCTGTCCCCATATTACCTATACCAACAATACCTACTCTAACTTTTTCCATGAAAATCAACCTCTCTTATTTAATACTATCTAAAAGTGACATAAGCGCCGTATGTGCAAGTGTAAATGTGCCTTCACCACCCGGTGCAAGTTTTATGGTATCACCATTAATTTCAAGACTTTCAAGTCCTTCAAAGCTACCAAGATGCGGTTCTAAACTAAAGAAAACGTCACCATCCATTTTTAATACATCAGATAGAATTTCTTTAAGATGGCCATCCCCTAGCCCTGCGGGAACAACACTGCCGTCTTTAAAAAGCGCATCCTTAATATGCATATATGTAAAATTGTCACGAAGCATTTCCCAAGCATTTGGAAATGTAATTTCACCACACTGCACAAAATTTGCAGGGTCAAATACACAGCCAAGTGCCTTTGATTTAATGTTATCAAAAATATCCTTGCAACGAGTGGCTATATCACCATAAATCCCTTTTTCATTTTCATGAAGAAGGATAACATCATTTTTCTCTGCAAGCTCAGCCATTTTCTTCATTCTGTTAAGCACTTCATCACGATGCTCTTCATACTTACCATCTGTTATAAAAAAGCTAAATACACGAATATATTTTGTGTCAAGAATTTTAGCAATATTTATAACATTTGATAAAAGCACCATATGAGCATCAAAATCGTCTGTTATATCTATTTTTCCGATAGGCGAGCCAATAGATGAAACCTTAATACCGTACTTATCCATCTTCTCTTTAAGAGCATATGCCTCATCTTTTGTAAGCTCAGAAATATTTTTACCATCAATTCCACGAGGTTCAAAGTACTTTATGCCAAGCTTATTAAGCACCTCAAACTGAATATCAGTATCCATACTGATTTCATCTGAAAACCCACTAATTGTATATGTCATAATATCACTCCATTTATAATAATAATATCAATAAAATTACAATATTTCTATACTAATATTGATAAAATCATTGCGTATATTGATATTTTATGATAGTATATATTCGGTGATTAATATGAATAACTTTAATTTTAGTTTAAGCATAACAAACCCTGAAAGCGAAACCTTTATTTTGCATAACCATGATAACATCTATGAAATACTTTATTTTATGGAAGGTGATGCAGAATATATTGTTGAGGGTGCAGTTTACCCACTTAACAAGCACGATATTATACTACTTCGCCCTAATGAAATGCACATGCTTAAGCCAAAAACAAATAAAATTTATGAACGTGCGCTTGTACACCTATCAGGAGACTTTTTTAAAGATCTTAATTGTGAACAGTATAGAAATATTTTTACAGACCATGCCCCCGGCACAAAAAATAGAATTGAAAGCAAAATAACTAAATCATGTGGTCTTTCCGATGCATTTGAAAGACTTATTAAATATTCTCAAGTATCAGAAGGTCAACCTGTTTTAACAGGTATTATGCTTGAAATTTTACATTTACTTAATAACACAAGTGTAGGCGGTGCACCTATAAAGACAAGAATACACCAGGTAATTTTGTACATAAACATAAACTATATGGATAATATAACCTTATCTTCTATTGCAGAGAATTTTTTTGTATCTAAAGCACATCTTGCAAGAGAATTTCGTAAAATTACGGGACACACTGTAACTTCATATGTTAATGAAAAGCGTATTTCTTCAGTTCTTGCTGCCTGTCAGAATGGTGTTGGCATTACAGATGCCGCATATGAAGCGGGCTTTAGCGACTATACTGCTTTTTACAGAGCATTCAAGAAAAAATATGGCTACTCCCCATCCTTTGGCTTAAAAAACAAATAAGCTTTAAAACGTTGACACAAAGCCTATTTTGAAGTATAATAAAATAGTCTATAAATGTCTGGAAATAAAGACAAGATAACAGAAAAGGGGTATGAAAAATGGCATTCTTGGCTATTGATATCGGTGCTTCAAGCGGCAGACACATGCTTGGAGAAAGAGTAAACGGAAAAATTGAGCTTAAAGAGGTTTATCGTTTTAAAAACGGTCCTAAAACTAAGGGTAATCACCTTTGCTGGAATGGCGAGCAGCTTTTCAGTGATATAATAGCTGGTATGAAAAAATGTGGTGAGATGGGTGTAATCCCTGAATGCGTTGCTATTGACTGCTTCGGTGTTGACTTTGTTCTTCTTGATGAAAACGACAAGCTTATCGGTGACACTGTATCATATCGTGATGACAGAACACTTGCAATCCGTGATGAGGTTCATTCTATCATCAGCGAGGAGGAGCTTTTTAACAGAACAGGTATTGCTTACCAGCCCTTTAATACACTCTATCAGCTTTATGCAGTAAAAAAGGAAACTCCCGAGGATTTGAAGAGGGCTAAGACCTATCTTATGCTCCCGGAATACTTTAATTTCCGTCTTTCAGGCGTTAAGATGAACGAGTTTACAAACGCATCTACCACAATGATGGTAAATGTTGATACAAGAGAGTATGATACAGAGCTTCTTGAGATGCTTGGTATTCCTACTTCTATTTTTGGCAAGCTTAATATGCCTTCAACAGTCGTTGGCGATCTTCTCCCTGAAATTCAAGAAGAGGTTGGATATAATTGCAAGGTTGTATTGGCTGCAAGTCACGACACGGGCTCAGCTGTTATGACAGTTCCTAACGAAGACGATGCAATCTACATCAGCAGTGGTACTTGGTCACTTATGGGTGTTCTTCTTAATAAGCCCTATTGCTCTATCGATGCTAAAAAGGCAGGCTTTACAAATGAGGGTGCTTTTGACGGCAAGGTAAGATTTCTTAAGAACATCACAGGCTTTTGGGTAATTCAGCAGCTTCGTGAGCAAATCCCGATTAACGAAAGCTTTGGTGAAATGTGTGAAATGGCTGAAAAGTCAGGCTACAGCACACCAATAGATATAAATAGTGAGCTTCTTTTCACCCCCGAAAATATGGAGGAGGCTGTTTTAACACAGCTTGCTAATCAGGGCGCTCCAAAGCCGAAGAATGTTGCAGAGCTTCTTGGCGCAGTATACCACGGTATGGCTAACAGCTACAAGCAGGCAGTTATTGAGCTTGAAAAGCTTACAGGCAAAAACTACAAAACAATCTATATCATTGGTGGCGGTAGTCTTAACGTCTTTGTTAATAAGCTTACAGAAGAATATACCGGTAAAAAGGTAGTCCCGGGTGAGGTTGAAGCTACTGCAATCGGTAATATTCTTGCGCAAGAAAGTGCTGCTAATAAAATTTTAAAGGATTAATTATATGGATTTTAAAAATATTGACAAGAAGTATCGTCCAATACCATTTTGGTCTTGGAACGAAAAGCTCAATACAAAAGAAACAGCCCGTCAGATAGATTTGATGGATAAGGCAGGCTTAGGCGGATACTTTATGCACGCACGTGGTGGCCTTCAAACACCTTACATGGGTGAAGAATGGTTTCGTAATATTTCTGTAGGTATAGAAGAAGCCGACAAACGCTCTATGCAGGCATGGGCATATGATGAAAATGGTTGGCCAAGCGGTTTTGGAGATGGTTGTGTAAATGCTAACGGGCTTGAGTATCAGCAAAAGTATTTGCGTATGGAAGCCGGTGAAAAAACTAACGACCGTACAATAATCTGTAAGGATGGCTACCACTTCTATTATGACGTAAATCCTTATTATGTAGATACCCTTGATAAAAATGTTATAAAGTGCTTTATCAAAGAGGTGTATGATAAGTATTACAATAAGTTTGGTAATAGCTTTGAAGGTTTTTTTACTGATGAGCCACAAATTTCAAGAAATGGTATCCCCTGGAGTTTTACGCTTCCTGCAGAATATAAAAAAGAGTATGGTGAAGAGCTTTTAAACCATCTTGAGGAGCTTTTTAGACCTATTGGAAACTATGAAGACACACGAATTAAGTTTTGGTATCTTATAACAAAACTTTTTAATGAAAATTACATCAAGCAGATATTTAATTGGTGTAATGAGCATGGGCTTAAGCTTACAGGCCATATGGTGCTTGAGGATGAGCTTGGGTTACAGATAACCTCCAACGGTGCTTGTATGCCCCACTACAGATATTTTCATATGCCAGGCATAGATTGGCTCGGCAGAAATATCGGCGATCCACTTATTGCACTTCAGGTTTCTTCTGTTGCACATCAGTTTGGTAAAAAAGAAATTCTTGCAGAGGATTTTGCCTGTTGCGGACACAATACAAGTTTTGACGAACTTAAAAAAATTGCACAGTGGCAGATGGTACGTGGTATAACAAAGTTTTGCCCGCATCTTGAGGGTTATTCTATTCGCGGACTTCGTAAGCGTGACTATCCCCCTGCAATGTATTACCAGCAGCCGTGGTGGAGTGAATACAAGCTTTTTAACGACTCCATTTCAAGAGTAGGCATGCTTCTTTCAGAAGGTAAGGTTAAATTCAATACACTTCTTATACATAATATAACAAGTGCATGGGCAGAGTTTAATGGCGACGAAGAAAATCAAGCCATAGCAGAATATAACAACGCACTTGTTGAATCAATTGATATTCTTGAAAAGAAGCATATCCCATTTCATCTTGGCGATGAAATAATAATAGAGCAGCACGCTAGAGTTGAAAATGGTGCTGTTGTTATCGGTACACAAAAATATACCAATATTGTTCTTCCCAAGCATAAGTCACTTCTTCCCTCTACAGTTCGTATTCTTAATGAATTTGAGCGTGCAGGTGGTGTCATAACAGTTTCGGAAAAGCTTGAAGCAAACGATATATGTAACAACGATAACCTTGTTTATACAATCCGTGAATTTAATGATTTTAATGTTCATTATTTTATAAATGAATCAGATGAAGAATTTATTGCCGAAATTACAAAGGGCAGTAAAATGCTTGATCTTAAAACGGGTGAAATTACGCCATTCTATGGTGTTTACAAATTCCATCCATATGAAAGCCTTATGGTTATTGAAGACGATACGACAAGACTATCAAGACCATTTAAAAAGCCCCTTAAAGAGCTTGACATTAGTGGTGAATGGAAAATTTCAAAGATAACAGAAAACTCGCTTACTGTTGATGTGTGTGATGTTTACTTTAATAATGAGCTTGTTTCAGAAAACGAAAACGCGGCAGATGTAATTCATCTTGCTTGTGAAAGAAAAGAAAAGCTAAAAATTCGTTGTGATTATCATTTTAATATTAATTCTATTCCTGAAGATATTAGCCTTGTTTGTGAAACACCTGAAATATTCACTATAGAAGCAAATGGTGTTGTTGTTGACAAAAATGATATTGGATATTTTACAGATATATCATTTCGGAAGCTTGAAATCAAGAAGTATCTTATAAAGGGTAAAAACACACTTTCATTTAAAACAACATTTAACCCCTCTGAAAAGCTTTTTTCAGATATAGAAAAGGCTAAACAGTTTGAATCTGAAAAAAATAAGCTTGTATACGATACAGAGATTGAGCCAATTTATCTTGTTGGTAATTTCTCTGTGGTTACGGATGGCGCTTGGCGTAAGCTTGATAAAAATGCATACAGGTATGTTGGTGATTTTAAGATTGATGCACCGGTTTTATCAGTTGATGCAAATAATATTGAGCAGCAAGGCTTCCCTTTCTTTGCAGGCAGAATGACACTTAAAAAGTCGTTTAATATATCAGATATAAGCTATGTTATAAGGCTTACTAAAAAGGGTGTAAACGCTGTTAAGGTAACGGTAAATGGCGTTGATGTTAACACACTTATCTTCTCCCCTTATGAATGGGATTTATCTCAGCATCTAAAAAAGGGCGATAATGAAATTGAAATTACGCTTGTAAATAACCTTAGAAACCTTCTTGGACCCCATCATTTGCCTATTGGAGAATGCCTTACAGTGTGCCCCCCACACTTTATAAAGAACTCATGTGTGTGGACGGGGAAAAACGGCACTCCTTGGGAAAAAAATTATTGTTTTGTGGAGTTAGGATTTGAAAATGTATACACTGATTGAAATTTTTGATGCAAAACAGTATGAAAATATTCTTGCTGTGGTATCACTTAAAAAATTAAACAAGGTGATATATCTCGGTTCAAAAGAGATAATGACACAGGAAAAGAAACAAAGGCTTTCAGCTTTTTTTAAAGCTGAAAGGCTTTTATTCCCGTGTGAATTTATTTATATTGAGCGCGATAATGCAGCACTTATATCTAATACTCTTGAAAACATTATAAAAAGTAATAAAAATTGCATCTTCGATGTAACAGGCGGCGAAGATGTTATACTAACCATTGTAGGGCAAATATCTTTAAAGCATAACATACCAATAATTCGTGTGGATGCAAAAGAAAAGAAACTAATTCACATTTTCGGAAAAGCTGACAAAATAAGCTTTAACCTACCTACATTATCATCGGATAATTCACTTCTTCTTCAAGGTGCAATAATAACGAGTAAAGGAGTAAATATTAAATCATTAAAAATTAATGAGCTTAACGATATTAAGGATATTTACAAAATAAATTCTGATGATTGTGAAACCTACAGCATATTTTGCAATATTATAAGTGAATTTATCACTGATGATAAAAGATATTTAGATATAGATATCTCACTTTTGAAGATGAAAGAACGTAAATTCAACTGTAATACCGAATATTTATTAGATAGTTTAATTAATAAAAAGCTTTTGAAAATTAAAGTAAGAAATTCTAGGAAATTTGTTCTTGAAATTAAAAATTCAATTGTTTTTTCTTGCCTATCTAAAGCAGGAAATGTGCTTGAGCTTTATACTGCAATGGCATTATCCGAAATTGATGAAATTACAGACATTAGCGTTGGGACAAGCGTTGATTGGGACTTTAAAAAAGATTACATAGAAACACAAAACGAGATTGATGTTATTGCAATGAATGGTACTATTCCCATTTTTATATCCTGTAAAAATGGGGAGGTCAGGAAGGAATCACTTTATGAGATTGATACTCTTTCCCGTGCTTTAGGTGGTGCATACACAAAAAAAGTACTTGTAGCAACCTATATTTCAAAAAATCCATCCTCAAAAAAACACTTTATTAAGCGTGCTGAGGATATGGAAATCGGTCTAGTATGGAATGCACATAAAAAAACTTATGAGGATTTCGTTTTGTATTTAAAAAACGTTCTATTATAAAAAAGTAGGCCAGTGACCTACTTTTTTATAATAGTATTAATTTTGATTTAAACACT
>CAZYYT010000102.1:0-1288 GCA_964651775.1 uncultured Oscillospiraceae bacterium
TATGGGCTATACTTTTACCATAATTGGGTGGCGCACTTCATTATACAATCTATCGAATATAAAAAATGTTTGAAAAAAATCCTGTTTTGTAGTATACTAAAGGGTAAGCGTTAATCTTATGGAGGAAAGTAAATGAATTTTAATGAAAAAACAATTTCAAAAGAATATATATTTAAAGGTGAAGTAATAAATATGCGCGTGGACACTATTACAACGCCTTTTGGTAATACTGCCACGCGTGAGCTGGTAGAGCACCCAGGTGGCGTGTGCGTTGTAGCGCTTGACGAAAATGGATGCGTTATAATGGAAAAACAGTACCGTCGTCCTTTTGACACAGTGCTGTTTGAAATCCCTGCAGGAAAGCTTTTCCTGGGGGAAGACCCGTTTGAATGCGGCAAGCGTGAATTTGAGGAAGAAACGGGAATGTGTGCAAAAAAATATACAAATCTTGGGGAAATGTATTCTTCGCCGGGCTTTTGTAATGAGATAATATATATGTATCTTGCACAAGACCTTTACGAAGGTAAAGAAAACCCCGATGATGATGAGCTTATTGAGACAAGCCGTGTGCCACTTGGAAAGCTTGTCCAAATGATTTTATCGGGGGAAATTAAGGACTCAAAAACCTGCATTGCAATTATGAAGGTTAATGAATTAAAAAACAGAGGAATGGTATGATGAAAGCAGCATTTTGTGCTCTTGGGTGCAAGGTAAATCAGTACGAGATTGATTGCTATGCCCATATATTTCGTGATAAAGGATATGAAATTGGCTCTTTTGATGAGGTGTGCGATGTTTATGTTGTAAACACCTGCTCCGTTACAAATATAGGTGACAGGAAAAGTAGGCAGATGCTTCGAAGGGCAAAAAAACTTAACCCCGATGCAGTTGTTGTGGCAACGGGTTGCTATGCGCAGACAAAGGCAGATGATGTGAAGACCATACCTGAGGTTGATCTTGTTATAGGTACAAGCCGCCGCCATATGATTGCAGAGCTTGTTGAGGCCTATATGCACGGTGAAAGCCCTGAATCCGTCCCTGATATTATGAATGAGCATGAATTTGAAGAACTGCAGTGTGAGGGAGAAACGGAGCGTACAAGGGCTTACATTAAAATTCAGGACGGTTGCGATAATTATTGTTCATACTGCATTGTTCCCTATGCAAGGGGGCATGTTCGCTCCAGAAAGCTTGAAAACATAGTTGAAGAAGCAAAAAGGCTTAGCGATAAGGGATTTTCTGAAATCGTTTTAACCGGCATCAGTGTGGCATCCTATGGCAAGGATTT
>CAZYYT010000102.1:1298-7461 GCA_964651775.1 uncultured Oscillospiraceae bacterium
AAATGTGCACCTTATTGATGTTATTAAAAACGTAAGTGAAATAGAAAAGGTTTTGCGAGTTAGGCTAAGCAGTATTGACCCGCGTGCGTTTGATGATGAATTTATAAAGGCACTTTCAGAAAATAAAAAGCTTTGCAGGCAATTTCATATTTCACTTCAAAGCGGAAGCACAACGGTTCTTAAAAGGATGAATAGAAAATATAGTGCAGATGATTACCTAAAAACACTAAAAAAAATAAGCAAAGCTATGCCTGATGCTTCAGTTACAACAGATATTATATGCGGATTTCCCGAGGAAACCGAAGCGGAATTTGAAGAAAGCGTTGAATTTGTAAAAAAATCAGGCTTTTTAAAGGTGCACGTTTTCCCATATTCGCAAAGAACCGGTACAAAGGCGGCTGATATGAAGCAAATACCTATGCCGATTCGTGAAAAAAGGGCAAAGGCGCTTTTTAGTATTGCCGAAGCGGTTGGGGAAGAGGTTGAAAAATCCTTTATAGGTACTGTACAAAACATTTTATTTGAGCAAACGGAAAATGGCTACAGTGAAGGTCTATCGGGAAATTACCTTCGTGTGTATGTTAAAACGGATGCTCCGCTTGACGGGAAAATTCTGCCCGTAAGAATTGAGCGTATTAAAGATGGCAAAATCCATGGAAATATAGAATAATTGGGGAATTACATTGAACTGGATATTATTTACACTCATTTTTGGTATATGTAAAGGTGTGCGTGAAGGGATAAAGAAAAAATCCCTTGAAAAAAGCCCGCTTTTTGAGGTGCTTTTTCTTTATACGCTTATAGGTTTTATATTTATAATTCCGATATCGCACAATGTTTTTGATATGCCGACTATGTACTATTTTTACATATTTATAAAGTCTTCACTCGTTTTTTCAGCGTGGATACTTTCCTTTAATTCTATTAAGCATATGCCTGTAAGTCTATATGGTGTTATGGATATGGCAAGGGTTGTCTTTGCAACACTTATGGGAATTACCATTATGGGTGAAAAAACTTCGCCCACACAGATAACGGGTCTTGTAATGGTTGTGCTTGGCCTTATCCTTGTAAACGTAAACAAAAAAGGCGGGGAAAGCACAAATAAAAAGTTTTTATTTATGACGCTTGTATCGTGCCTTCTTACAGCAACCTCGGGTGTTATGGATAAGTGGCTTACAAAAACTGTTACAAGCTCACAGCTTCAGTTTTGGTATATGCTTTTTATGTGCATTATGTATGGTGTTTGTGTGCTTATTTCAAAAACGAAAATTAGCCTTTCTACGATTAAAACCAACTATTGGATACCACTACTAAGCATAATATTCATAATTGGGGACAGGGCGCTTTTTATGGCAAATGCATACCCCGAAAGCAAGGTGACTATTATGACCTTAATAAAGCAGTCATCAGTGCTTTTTGCAATACTTTCGGGAAAGGTTATGTTTAAAGAAAAGGGCACGCTTAAGCGTACTCTTTGCGCACTGCTTGTAATAGCAGGTATTTTAGTTGCAGTGGGGGGAGTATAAATGACGGGTATTATTCTACTTGTTATAGCTATTCTAATATTTAATATTTTTATAAACAGAATTCCAAGGACAGGCCGCGCGGGGATTACAAAGGGAAATGTGGTTGATTGCATTATCACAAATAGCCATAAAAACGCACTTCGCACAGTTTCTATCCACGCTTTCGGTGGAGGAAGAAAATTTAAAGCAAGGCTAAAGAGTGATGAGGCGCATCTTTGGATAAAGGGTGACAAAATTAAGGTTTTGGTATCTGATGAAAATGAAAAAATATATCGCATACTTTACTTTGATTATTTTCACCAAAACGAGGCGCGCCTTCGCGAGGAAGCGATTTCTAGAATGGAAAAAGATATTAAGGAAAATGGAATTTCAGCAAGAATAGTAAAATATACAAAGCAAACGCTTCTTCAAATTAAAAAGTCAAGCATAGATTCGCAAAAGATTTTTATCCTGTTATCTTATATGCGTCTGCTTAACTCTTATGTGGTTACAACTGTAATTTTTTCATTGGTGGCACTTGTTTGCCGTAAAATCTACTCAATTCCTATGAAGGAAATGCTACTTCCGATAGTGGCTGTAGGCATACTACTTTGGTATATCTATTCTGCAAAAACAGTATGCGAGAGAATTATCAAGGAAGCACAAAAGGACTGCGTGTGATTTCACCGCCGCCTTTCACTCCGCGTGCAAGGTTGTATATATCTGTTGCGCGGCATTCAAGATTAAATATATCGTCGTTTTTGAGGAGTGCACCCCTGTCACAAACGGGAAGTGCGCTTTTATCTTTTATTTCCTTTAAAATTTTAGCACCTGTCTTATTAAGTGCAAGCGGGCGGATATAAGTAGGCTTAGGAAGAGTTTTAAACGTGTTTGCAATCATGATACTACAGATAATTCTGCGGATTCTGCTTGTGGTGTAGCTTTTGCACGAAACACTTTGTATAACCTCTTCAATTGTGTTATACACTGAAGCCTCTTTAAATCTTACGGCAAGCTCATCATTACAATCAGGGATTAAAAGAAGCTCATCTATTGTTATTGTTTTAAGCCTTGCAGAGAGGATAATATCAAAATCTTTTAAAAATACCGGGTTTGACTTAAAATCGTACAAAGCGGATGCTTCTCCACTTAAAATTGCCTTTCGTATAGCAGAAGCAGATGAAAATTCACCCTGCATCACATCATCATTATAGTCTGCACCTATTCTTTTGACTGTAACGGGTGTAAGGCTACTTTTTAATCTTGTAATCGCCCTTATATACTCAACACCCAAAATATTATTAGGGGAGGAAAGCACATCCCCACCCAGTGCAAAATGTCTTGCATACGGAAATGAAAACCCCTCGCGAAGCTTCTTACCAAGCTTTTCACGAAATTCGTCAGAGTTTTCATCAAGCTTGTCCGAGGCATCCTTAAGAAGATCTATATCACCACATTCACTGCCAAACCAAAGCTCACTGATAACGCCAGAGGCTTCAAGTGTCATAACGCTGCCCTCCGAGAATCCTTCTGCAGATGAAAGTGCATAAACCGAAGGAAGCTCCAACACAAGATCAACACCATTTTTTATTGCAGAAATACTACGCTCTGTCTTTTCGTATATGCTACACTCACCACGCTGAACAAAATTTCCGCTCATTATAGACACAACTGCATCATTTTTTTTGTGCATTTCGTCTATAATAAGCTTATGACCTTTATGAATTGGGTTGAATTCAGCTATTACAGCAGATATTTTCATAAAATGACCTCTTTTTCGCTAAAATATGTTGAAAAAACTTTAATTCTATTATATACTATATATTTGGAAAAATAAATATTTATTTTGGAGGAATATTTTATGAGTAAATTTTTAGACTCAATTGTAGAAAGGGCGAGAAGCGATAAAAAGACCATTGTCCTTCCTGAGTCGATGGATAAAAGGACCTTTGAGGCGGCCGAAAAAATTCTTAAGGCTGATGTTGCAAACATTATTATCATCGGCACACCAGAAGAGGTGGAGGAGAATGGTAAGGGCTATGACCTTACGGGCGCTACAATAATTAATCCTTTAACATATGAAAAAACAGAGGATTACCTTAATCTTTTCGTAGAACTCAGAAAATCAAAGGGTCTTACCTACGAAGAAGCAAAGAAGACTGCTCTCGGAGATTATATGTACTATGCTTGCCTTATGGTTAAAGCAGGCGATGCAGATGGTGTTGTATCAGGTGCGTGCCATTCAACTGCAAATACTCTTCGTCCCAGCCTCCAGATAATTAAAACTAAGCCAGGCGTAAAGCTTGTATCAGCTTTCTTCCTTATGGTTGTTCCGGATTGTGAATATGGTGCAGACGGCACATTTATCTTTGCAGACAGTGGTCTTGAGCAAAATCCTGACCCAGAAAAGCTTGCAGCAATTGCAGCTTGCTCTGCAGAGTCATTTGAGCTTTTGGTTCAGAAGGAAGCAAAGGTTGCTATGCTATCACATTCAACAAAGGGCAGTGCAAAGCATGCTGATGTTGATAAGGTTGTAGAAGCAACAAGAATTTGTAAAGAAAATAACCCTAACCTTGCAGTTGATGGCGAGCTTCAGCTTGATGCCGCTATTGTGCCTTCAGTTGGTGAAGCTAAAGCACCGGGAAGCAAGGTTGCGGGTAAGGCAAACGTACTTGTATTCCCGGATCTTGATGCAGGTAACATTGGCTACAAGCTTGTGCAAAGGCTTGCTAAGGCAGAAGCCTATGGCCCCATAACACAAGGCATCGCAATGCCTATTAATGATCTTTCAAGAGGTTGCAGTGCTGATGATATTGTTGGTGTTGTTGCTATTACTTGTGTTCAGGCACAGGCTAATAAATAATATAAAAGAGGTAATTAGAAATGAAAATACTTGTTATAAATGCAGGAAGCTCATCCCTTAAATATCAGCTTATAGATATGGATGAAAAAAAGGTTATGGCGAAAGGTCTTTGCGAAAGAATCGGTATTGACGGAAGTAGACTTAATCACACGCCCGATGGCGGTGAAAAGGTTGTTATAAAAAGCCACATGCCTTCACACGCAGATGCAATCAAGCTTGTTATTGATGCGCTTTTAAATAAAGACCATGGCGTTATTAAGTCAATGACAGAAATCACAGCAGTTGGACACAGAGTTGTGCACGGTGGTGAAAAATTCAGCGGAAGCGTTGTTATTAATGAAGAGGTAAAGGAGGCGCTTCGCGAGTGTATTGAGCTTGCACCACTTCATAACCCTGCAAATATCATCGGTATTGAGGCATGCGAAAAAGTAATGCCGGGCGTACCCCAGGTTGGTGTTTTTGACACTGCATTTCATCAAACAATGACTGAGGAAGCTTACCTCTATGGGACAAGCCACAACTATGTATCAGGCAAGGCTTCAGAAATGCTTGGAAAGGATATAAAAGACCTTAAAATTATCACCTGCCACCTTGGCAATGGTTCAAGTATTGCGGCAATTAAAAATGGTAAGGTTATAGATACAACAATGGGCCTTACCCCGCTTGCAGGTATCCTTATGGGTACAAGATGTGGTGATATTGACCCCGCTATCGTTACATTCCTTATGGAAAAAGAAAACCTTTCTATAGAAGAAATCAATGATGTTCTTAATAAGAAAAGCGGTGTGTTTGGAGTAAGTGGCGTATCAAGTGATTTCCGTGACATTTCAGCGGCTGCAGAAAACGGTAACAAGCGTGCAATTGCTGCACTTAATATGTTCAGCTACGGAATTAAAAAGTACATCGGCAGCTATGTTGCTGCAATGGGTGGTGTAGATGTAATCGTATTTACTGCAGGTGTTGGTGAAAACGATGCGCAGATGCGCGCAGACATCACAAAAGGTCTTGAATTCCTTGGTGTTGAGGTTGATCTTGAGAAAAACAAGGTTCGTGGTAAGATGACAGATGTTTCAAAGGAAGGCTCAAAGGTTAAAACACTTGTTATTCCTACAGATGAAGAAATGATGATTGCTATTGAAACCGAGAGACTGACAAAATAATTATTGACAATTTTTTAAATTAATAGTATAATATATAAGCATCTATAAGTACGATTTAAAGGATGGGTGTTAAATGAATATAAATATTGCATCTGTACTTAAAGGCGACGGGGCATCACAAAACTTCTCGGGTGAAGTATCACTTGGGAAGACAGAATTTATGGGGACAACCCTTGAATTCACAGCACCACTTAAGGTAGAGGGTAACGTTTATGGCCTTGGTGGAATGATTGAGATATCCGCAGACATCTCAGGTGAATATGAGGTGAAGTGTGCACGCTGTGGTGAAATAACAACAAAAAAAATAGTTGCCACATTAAATGAAAGCGTGCAAAGTGATTTCTCAGATGCTGATGAGGAGTGCTTGTCTCTTGCAGGCAATGTGCTTGATATCAGTGGTGCGCTCGAGGCAAGTATATTTGGCAGTATCCCTATTAAAATACTTTGCAGAGAAGATTGCAAGGGCTTGTGCACAGTATGCGGCACAAACCGAAATGTGAATGAATGCAATTGCGATGAAACGGTATATGATCCGAGATTCGCCATCTTTAGAAATTTACAACAAAGAGGTGTAGAAAATGGCAGTTCCAAAAAATAGAACTTCGAAAGCTAGTAAGCGTTCAAGAAGAGCT
>CAZYYT010000103.1:0-7455 GCA_964651775.1 uncultured Oscillospiraceae bacterium
GCAGATGATAATTGAAAAGCCCCTTGATGACCTTAAGGGTAGCGTACATAAATATCAGGTGGTATTTAATGGGGAATACCCAAGCAAGCTTAATAAACAGCTTGACATCTTGCACACCTCACAGTTAGGCAGCGTCTATAACCTCATAATCAAAGGTAATCCCGAGGAAATAAATGATGCAATCGGTGAATTTTCACCTGTCGTGTGCGAAAATATCAGTCTTACGCTTGAAGAAGTTTTCATTTATGAGTTAGGAGGATTAGGTTATGACTTCAAGAGAATCCTTGTTTAATAAAAGCATATTCAAAACAACAATCAGAAGATTTCGTCTTGGTTCACTTTTGTACTTTATTCTTTTATTTTTAAGTGTACCTGTGGCATTTCTTACAACAGGCGCTTTGAGGCTTGAGCAAAGGTTTTTGGGCTCCGCATCTCCAGCATTTTCACCGGAGAGATCGGTTCTATTAAATACGGGATATTTAGTTTTCCCGATGCTTATCGCATTTGTTGTTCCAACCGTTGTGGCGCTTTTGGTTTATAACTATGTTCACTCACCAAGGCACGCAATATTTGTGCACAGTGCCCCCGTAAAAAGGCGTGCAAACTTTATTTCAAGTGGCATTGCGGCGCTTGTGCTTATGTGGGTACCGATTATTTTAAATGCAATTATCCTCATGGTTATGGGGCTTACCGCATATAAAAATGTGATTGGCTTTACTCCTGTACTTATATGGATGCTTATAAATTTGTTCATAACCTTTGTTATGTTTTCTATAGCATCATTTTCATCATTTTTAACAGGTAACGGATTTGCACTTATTTTTATAAATGCAATTATCTTGTTCTTGCCTGTCCTTGTAGCGCTTGCAGTTCAGGTGTTTTTTACAACGTTCCTTCACGGTTATTTATCCAATTCATTTATAACAGAGAATATTATGAAGATATCACCCCCTGTGTGGATAACGGAAAAATTAAATACGTCGATACATACATACGCTTTTTTTGAAAATATCGGCTTTTTATATTTTCTGATTGGTGCAATTGTTTTTTACCTTCTTGGACTTTTGGTTTGTAAAAAACGTAAGGTTGAACTTTGCGGTGAGGTGGCGGCATTTAAGGTAATGCGCCCAATTATTAAGTACACAATCTGTGCAATTGTCTTTGTGCTTTCATTTGGCATATTTTACGAAGGTCTTGGTATGTCAATGCCTTTATTCTCAGTAGTTGGTGCATTGCTTTGCCTTATCTTTTACTTTGGCTTAGAAATGCTTATCCAAAAAAATATGCGTGTGTGGAATAAGTGGAAGGGGCTTGTAGGCTTTTACATTGCTACTGCAATTATATTAAGCTTCCTTGCTTTTACAAACGTATTTGGTTTTGAAACGCGTGTGCCCGATATAGCAAATGTGAAGGATGTATCTATCTATACATATTACCATACGCGTGAACCGGTATCCTCAAACCCCAAGGTTATTGAGACAGCTGTAAACAGCCACAAGCTTCTTATAAAGCATGCACCGATTTTAACACCAAAAGATGACGGTCTTGAACAGGGCGTAAGTTACGACATTCTTACCATTAAATACACCCTTAAAAACGGTAAAAAAATGGGCAGACACTATCGTGTGCCTAAAGATCAGTATTTAAGCATAATGAATTCACTTTTCAAGCACCCCGATTACAAGGAAAAGGTTACAGAAATTGATGTTATTAACAGAGACAAAGTAAAAAACTTAAATATTGATATATTCTGTGGCTCGATTGACTTTAACGAAATTCTAACATCCGATGCACCGCTTCTTATGGATGCTCTTTATAAGGACATTCAAAATATTACATATGATGAATATGCAGTAAATAGTCGTATCAACTTTGAAATACGCTTTGAATCTGACAGAGAGCAGAATAAAAAAACAGGTATATTCAAAGAAGAAGCCTTCAGAAATGGTGAGATTTATGATCACGCATCATTTAACCATAGCTTTGATATGAATTATAAAAATGCGATAGATGTTCTTGAAAAAGCGGGTGTTTATGATAGGGTAAAAGAAAAATTTGTAAACAAAATGTACGTCACAAAGCAGACGTATCTACCGAATAGCAATGAAAAGGGTGGCTTTATATTAAACCCATCATCACTTATCCCTGTAGAATACACAGATGCCGAAGCACTTTTTGAACTGGCACTTAAAACGGATACGAAAAACCCTGTTGATGGTGAATGCTATTTTGTATACTGTACTGATAATCCTGATAATACGTACTCCGATAGTGCATTTTTACGCTTTACACCCCAGGAATTCCCTGAATTTTTGAAAAAATATATTGATTAGTTGAGGAGTGTCGAACCCTTATTGGCTAAGAATTTAAACTCCCCGAACTAAATTGTTTCAGGAATTATTAAAGAAATCTATTAACCCTGTTTTCAGTTTGAATAGTATAAATTCATATAAAAATAGAATGAGGGAGGCTTTTGCCTCCCTCATTCTATGTCATCCTCCGGGTATTTTCCTGCCTGAAACCAATCCATCACAAAGGATGGTGGTATGGGCATTTCTTCCCCTTTTTCAAAATTTATGCCTGTACCTTCAATTTGGGGTAGATTGGGTGGCCCGTCAAGCTCAATTGCATAGGTTACATAGCACATATATTTTTTATTATCCATAGCAGTCACCTCATATAATATATATGTACATCAGTAAGGAAATTGAACTTAAGATTATTATTGCGTTTTTTTTTACAAGGGTGTATAATAACGGCGAGGTGAGTTTTATGCTTAGCGAAATAAAAAATCAAAGCCATAGAGCTGCAAGTGAACTTGTAGAGCTTGCAGGGCTTAAAAAAGGTGATATATTTGTGGTTGGTTGCTCAAGTAGCGAAGTTTGCGGGGATAAAATCGGCACAAATTCAAACTTTGAGGTGGCAACTACAATTTTTGAAGGTGTTTATGAAGTGCTTTCTGAAAAAGGCATTTTTCTTGCGGCACAGTGCTGTGAGCATCTTAACAGGGCAATTGTAATCGAAAGAGAATGCCTTGAAAAATACAATCTTGATGAGGTAAGTGCCATCCCCCAGCCAAAGGCGGGTGGCTCTTTTGCGACAAACGCATATAGAAATTTTATAAACCCCGTTTTGGTTGAGACTATAAGGGGAAATGCAGGAATTGACATAGGTGGCACGCTTATTGGCATGCATCTTAAGGCGGTTTGTGTGCCTGTGAGATTATCTGTTAAACAAATTGGTTCAGCACCTATAATTTGTGCAAAAACACGCCCAAAACTTATCGGTGGTGAAAGGGCAGTATATTCAGAAGAATTTCGGAGGTAAGCTATGGAAAAAGCAAAAAAACCTTCGTTTTTGATGAATGTCCTTACCATTGTGTTTGCACAGTTTGTGGTAAAGCTGCTTGGCTTTGCCTACAGAATGGTAATTACCAATGTCAATGGCTTCGGCGATATCGGAAACGGGTACTATAACTTTGGATTTCAGATTTATACGCTTCTTCTTGCGCTGAGCTCAATCGGCATTCCAAATGCTATTTCAAAGCTTGTTGCAGAGCGCGTTGCTCTTGATGATTTTAAGGGTGCAATGCGAATCTATAAGATAGCGATTAGGTTATTTTTCTTCGTCGGTCTGTTTTTTTCTTGTGCTATGTATTTTGGCGCAGGCTTTATCGCAAAATACATTTTTGATACACCGCTTTCCGTATACACGATAAAGGTGCTTGCACCATCTATTGTTTTTGTATCGGTATCAAGCGTAATAAGGGGCTTTTTCGCTGGGCAACAGAATATGCAGGCAACCAATACAAGTCAAGTGCTTGAGCAGCTTTTAAAAAGCACCCTAACAATACTTATCGTACTTTCTATGGCAGGCTCAAAGCCTGAATATATGGCAGCAGGTGCAACACTTGCAACAACTGTTTCAACACTTCTTAGCACTATTTATCTTTTTGGTTTTTATGGGCTAAACAAAAAAAATATAAAAAACCAATTAATATCCTCCCCCGCACTTAAACTAAAGGGCAGTGGTAGAAATATTGCAAAAATTATTTTGCTGGTTTCCATCCCAATTTCTCTTGGAAGCATTGTTGCAACGCTTAACAGACTTATTGATATAGTAACTGTTGTGCGCGGTGTAAAGCTTGCACTTGCATCACAGTTTAATAATGTATCCGCCCTTGCAGATGAAGCGGTTCGTTTAAGCGGGATACTTAGTAAAACAGATGTGCTTATAAACCTTCCGCTTGCGCTTAACATTGCATTTTCGACAGTGCTTGTTCCTACTGTTGCAGGCGCACTTGCCGTAAACGATGTTAAAACCGCACAAAATAAAGTTTCGTTTTCACTTTTAATATCAACAGTTATTGCGCTTCCCTGCACAATCGGGTATATGGTGCTTGCAAATCCAATTTTTCAAACAATTTATCCAAATGCAAGTGATGGTGCAGTTATCTTTACGATAGTTGCCCCGACAGTGTTTTTCTCGGCAATGGCGCAAACAACGTATGGCTCCCTTCAGGGAATGGGTAAAATTTTCACCCCTGCAATAAGCGTGCTTTGCGGCGGATTAGCAAAGCTTATCATAAACGTAATACTTATCCCTATACCACAAATAAATATCTACGGTGCGGCGATAGGCTCTATTTTTTGTCAAGGTATTGCATTTTTGGTAAGCTTTGGTGTGCTTCGTAAAAACCTTAAGATTAAGCTTAGCTTTGCAAGGTACTTTTTAAAGCCCTTTATCGCAGCTGTTATTATGGGCGGTGCGGTATTTGTATCGCATAAGGTTCTTATGTATTTTGGAAATGCACTCGCAACTTTAGGTGGCATCTTTGTGGGTGTTATTATATATCTTATTATGATAATTGCTTTTCGCATATTTAATAAGGAAGAGCTTTCGTCAATTCCCATTGTGGGAAGACTAATTAAAAAATAGAAATAAACTCCTTAAAGAAATTCTTAAATTTATGAGAATTTCTTTTTTTATTGGTAAAAATAAATGCGAAGGGTGATTTAATTGAATAAATTTAAAATTACAGTAATTGTATTACTTTTTACCGCATTGTGCATATTAAGAGTTATTGCGATAAACTCTACCGGCGGTACAGGCTTGGCTTCAGTCTTTATTTAAAATGGAGGGGTAATTTATGCCTAATATGTCAAAAAAAGAATACGCAAATATGGTGAAAAAATACTCGCCACCTTCTCCCATCCTTATAGACACAATAAAAGCGTTTTTGGTGGGTGGACTTATTTGCACAATCGGTCAGTTTTTAAAAAATATGTATATTAAAATGGGAGCAGGCGAAGAATCCGCATCCATATGGGTAAGCATAAGTCTTATATTTATTGCAGCTTTACTAACTGCACTTAATGTATTTGACAATGTTGCAAAATGGGGCGGTGCAGGTGCGCTTGTGCCGATTACAGGCTTTTCAAACTCCGTTGTTTCACCTGCAATGGAATTTTTGACCGAGGGGTATGTCTTAGGCACTGCATGTAAAATGTTTGTAGTTGCAGGGCCTGTTATAGTTTACGGGACGATTTCTTCCATTATCGCAGGAGTTATTTATATGATATTTAAGGGGGGCATTTTATGAAGATGATACAAAATGGTACTATTAAATTTGATAACCCCCCATCCATATTATCTTTCGCCTCTGTTGTAGGGAAAAAGGAAGGGGAGGGCCCGCTTGGTAAATACTTTGATGTGATTGAAAACGATGCGTATCACGGTCAAAAAAGCTGGGAAAAGGCCGAAAGTGAATTTGTAAAAGAAGCGGCAAAGCTTGCTATCGAAAAGGCGAGCCTGCAAAAAGAGGATATTGATTTTATCATCGCAGGTGACTTACTGAATCAGTGCACCTCATCGGGCTACGCAGTAAGAGAATCACAGATTCCTTTTATCGGGATTTTTGGCGCTTGCTCGACAATGGCAGAATCGCTTGCCTTGGGTGCAACGCTTTCAGAGGACTGCGCAAAGCACGTTTTATGCTCAACTTCAAGCCATTTTTGTGGCGCTGAAAAACAGTTTCGCATGCCACTTGAATATGGTGAGGTTCGCCCCCCCACTTCACAGTGGACAGTTACTGCAAGTGGCAGTGTTATTTTGAGCAAGCACGATGCACCACCATATATTGAAAGCGTGACAATCGGCAGAATTATTGACATGGGCGTAACAGATGCAAACAACATGGGGGGTGCTATGGCGCCTGCTTTTGCTGACACAATTAAAAGGCATCTCGATTCACTTGAAAGAAAAGTTGACTATTACGATTTGGTTGTTTCCGGTGATTTAGGACTTATCGGTAAGGAAATGGCACGTGAACTTCTTTCAAAAGACGGAATTAATCTTAAAAATTATATAGACTGCGGTGCAGAAATGTTTGACCAAAAAACCCAGGACACACATGCCGGTGGCAGTGGTTGCGGATGTGCGGCAAGTGTGCTTTGCGGATATATTCTTCCAAAAATTAAAAGCGGGGAGTTAAAGCATGTTCTTTTTGCGGCAACCGGCGCACTGATGAGCCCTACAATGACTATGCAAGGGGAGAGCATTCCATCTATATCACACGCAATCTCACTTGAAGCATAATATATAATACTACCCAATATAAATAGTATGAAGGGGTGGTTTTGTGAAAAGAAAAAGCTATATCATACTATTTATAATACTTATATTTTTAGTACTAGCAGTTTTTTTTGCAAGCGCAAAGGACAACAAAAAAATTGCATATATAACGTTTGATGATGGCCCCACCCTAAACACTCCCATCATCTTAAAAACGCTTGAAAAATATAATGCCAAGGCGACCTTTTTTGTTTTGGATGAAAGAATAAACATTTACCCGGACTTTATTAAGCAGATAATCGCAACAAAAAATGCAATTGGGCTTCATGGCGTAAGCCATTCGGAGAATATTTATAAAACAAGAACTTCACCGCTTGATGAAATGAACACCACAAACAATTCTCTTGAGAAGGTAACAGGCACAAAAACGAAGCTTATAAGGGTACCCTTCGGCTCATACTATCGTTTGACGGAAGCTCAGGCAAAGCTTTTAGAGAATAGTGGCTACATCCTATGGGATTGGAATGTTGACCCAAGGGATTCTATCGGCACAGTCTCAACCGCTAGGGTGCTATATAATTTAAAAAAAGACCTTAAAAAATGCAAGGATACCCCTGTTATTCTTTTTCACGACAGAAAAAGCACAGCACGCCTTCTTGACGAAGCGCTTTCTTATTTATCAAAAGAGGGCTATACCCTGCTTCCAATAAGTGAAAAGCAATCACCCATAAACCAGCTTGATTGAAAATATAAATTACGAATTACGCCTTCCTATCAATTTGGAAGGCGTTTGGTTAAAAATTCCTCTTTCAGACAATATAAAATATATTTGTTGTGATACAATTGATGGGTGACAAATAAAAAAGAAAATAGACTCCAAAT
>CAZYYT010000104.1:0-7439 GCA_964651775.1 uncultured Oscillospiraceae bacterium
ACGCATAAGTGTGATGAATTATATGAAGAACAGCTTGAAGAAACAATTGCTTGGCATAAAAAGGTAGGCTGTAAAATAGCAGGTATTGGTATAATGCCTAACCACAGTAGTAAAGTTGAAGATGTGATGGCATTTATTGAAAAATATAATAAAATTGCAGATGTGCTTTACGATAATGGTCTTGTTTTTGCATATCATAACCATGCATTTGAATTTATTAAAACAGAAGATAAAAAGTATATATTTGACTTGATTGCCGAAAACACACATCCCGATAAATTCAAATTTATTCTTGATGTATATTGGCTAAGTTTTGCAGGTGTAAACCCCGTAAACTTTATAAAAAAGTATAAAAACAGAATTGCCTGCGTTCATTTTAAAGATATTTCCTCTACAGGCTTTGAGGTTTGTATGAGTGAGGTTGGTGAAGGAAATATTGAGTGGGATGAGGTTATAGCTGCGTGTAAAGAAGCCAATGTAGGATATGCCTTTGTGGAGCAAGATATTTGTAAGAGAGATCCGTTTGAGTCCCTTAAAATGAGTTATGATTTCTTAAAAACGAAAGGATTTTGCTGATGAATTCTTGTATAGTAGGCTATGGTGCGATAGGTCCTGTGCACGCAAAAGCCATTTCCGATTCTATTTTGGGCAAGGTATACGCAGTTTGTGAAATTTTACCCGAGCGTGCGGAAAAATGTAGCCTAGAGTATGGGTGCATAATATACAATGATTTTGATGAAATGCTTAAAGATAAAAATATTGATGTAGTACATATATGCACACCACACTACTTGCATGCACAAATGGCAATTAAAGCATTAAACGCAAATAAAAATGTTGTAATAGAAAAACCTGTAGTTATGCTTGAGGATGAATTAAAACCGCTTCGCGAAGCGTTAGAAAAATCCAAAGGCAAGCTTTGCGTTGTAATGCAAAACAGAAAAAATCCGTGTATTGAAAAGCTTCTTTCTGTGCTTAAAAGTGGGGAAGAAGGTGAGCTTTTGACACTTTTCGGTGTGCTTCGTTGGGTGCGAACGCAGGACTATTACGATAGTGAGCCTTGGCGTGGCAAATGGAAAACGGAGGGCGGAGGTGTAGTAATAAATCAGGCGGTGCATCTTTTGGATATGCTTTGTCTTTTGGGCGGTAATGTAAAAAATGCCGTAGCTTCAATTTCTAATAAAGGCCTTCCCAAAATTGAGGTTGAGGATACTGCAGATGCACTGATAGATTTTGAAAATGGTGTTCGTGCTACATTTTATGCAACAAATCTTAACTTAATTAATTCACCTTATCTTATTGAAGCAAGATTTGAAAATTGCCTCTACAGATACGGTGACGGCATCTTAATAAGAATATCAGATGATAATGTCACTCTTATAGAACGTGACGAAAACCCAACATCATGGAAATCCTATTGGGGAATGGGGCACGGTGCAGTTGTTAATGAATTTTATGATGCAATCGTTAATAATACAAATGATTACGTAAAACTTGAAGATGTTGAAAATACAATGAAGGTAATGTTTGAGTTCTACAAAAATAAATAAAGTAAGAAGGAATTATTATGAATAAACTTCCATTTGAACTTAACCTTAATGGAAAAACAATAGTTATTACAGGCGGCGGTGGCGTTTTGTGCCGCGAGTTTGCAACTGCACTTGGTAAAACAGGTGCAAATATTGCAGTACTTGATATAAATTTTCAAGCTGCAGAAGATACTGCAAATATAATTATAAAAAACGGTGGCACAGCAAAGGCATACCGTGCAAATGTTTTATCTAGCGACGAAATGAAGCTTGTTCGTGAAAGCGTTCATGCTGATTTTGGATTGTGTGACATTTTAATTAATGGTGCGGGTGGAAATAATCCCAAGGGTACAACGACAAAGGAATATTATGAAGAAGGTGATATTGATTGTGCTGATGAAATCAAAACCTTTTTTGATCTAGACCCTGACGGTGTATCCTTTGTTTTTAACCTTAACTTTCTGGGCACACTTATCCCTACACAGGTTTTTGCAGAGGATATGATTGGTAATAAAAGCGGAAACATTATAAATATTTCATCTATGAATGCATTTACTCCGCTTACAAAAATTCCTGCATATAGTGGTGCTAAAGCAGCTGTGTCGAACTTTACACAATGGCTTGCAGTACATTTTTCAAAGGTTGGTATTCGTGTAAATGCTATTGCACCGGGATTTTTTGTTACAGATCAGAATAAAGATCTTTTGTTTGATAAAAACAATAACCCTACAGACAGAACAAAGAAAATACTTGCGGCTACACCACTTAATCGTTTTGGTGAAGCTAAAGAGCTTATTGGAACACTTTTGTGGCTTTTAAATGATGATGCAAGTGGTTTTGTTGATGGTGTTGTAATTCCTATAGACGGAGGATTTTCAGCATACAGTGGGGTATAATATTGGAGTAGTAAAAAAAAATTATTTTGATATTCTTAAAGATATGCTTCTTGAAGATGGAACATAAAAATGCATGTTAAAAGAGGGTGCAGCAACATTTGAAGGATGGGGTATGGATGTTAATTAGTGAAAACTTACAATAACAAGTGTTAAATCTTTCTTGACTAACTTGACATAATACAAAAAATGGTGTATTATCAAGACACATAAAGGAGTGGTTTTATGAAGAAAATATTTGCACTATTAATTGGTATAATTATGGTTTTTTCATCAGTTGGTGGCTTTGCATACTCTGTAAAAGATGCCTTTGATGATTTTAAAGAAAAACATCCAACATTTGTTACAGAGGTAGCTGGTCAGGGAGTTACAGAAGCAACGATGATTTCTTTTCTTGGTGATGTTAGCAACTACATGAAGGAAATGCAGCGCTCTGAAGCTATTACAGAAGCAAATTTTGAAGCAAAGGCTATTACAGCAATCACAAGAGTATCGGCGAGAGAAAAGTATATTTCGCTTCAAGATGCACTAATTGCCCTTTATCCTGCAGATATCGGCGAAGCAGTTCAAAACAATAAGGTGACAGAAAAATTTAAGCCCCTTGTAAGCACCGTTAAGAAAATTATTTTTGACAATAATATACTTGACACCGGCTCATCAGGTAGTGGTAGTATAGGTGGTTCAACAAAGCCATCGACTAATCCAGAACAAAAGCCTGAGGATAATCCTGAAGAGCAGACAAAATTTACAGATATTGATACATCATTTTGGGCATACACTGCAATTACAGCTCTTTCAGAAAAATTTATTATAAATGGCTACCTTGATAATACATTTAAAGCAAATGAAAATATTACTAGAGCTGAATTTGCAAAGATTATCGTAACTGCGACAGGTGAATTTGACCACACTCTAAAGTGTGACTTTACAGATGTAAAAGAAGATGATTGGTTCTATCCCTACGTTGCATCTGCGATGAATAAGGGTTACATTACAGGCTATCCCGATAAAACTTTCAGACCTAATGAAAAGATTACAAGACAAGATATTTGTACTGTAGTGTATAGATGTGTAAAGGATAATCTTAAGCCGCGGGCAGATACAAGTGTGTTTACAGATGCAGATGACATAGCATCATACGCAAACGAGGCTGTACATGCGCTAAATGCAAACGGAATTGTTAATGGTATGGGTAATGGTGCATTTAATCCCAAAAATCATGCTACAAGAGCACAGACGGCTAAAATCATATATTCAGCATTCTTTGAATAATAAAAAAATAGCTACAATGTTGTAGCTATTTTTTTATTTAATTAAAACACTTACATCGCCTGAGTTAAGATTTTCTTTTTTTCCATCCTCGTGCATTACTACAAGGCCGAACTCATCATCAATTTCAATTGCTTTAGCTGTGATATCTCTACCTATTATTTCCACATCCTTGCCTAAAATCATCGAACGTTCACGATAATTTTTTAAGTATGATTTATCACTTATACTATGATAATAAGAATAAAATTTATCAAGAATCTTAGACAAAAGCTTTTCGTGAATATCTTCAGATAAGTAGTCATATAGGCTTGCGGCTTTTTCTATTATATCAACAGGAAAATCATCCTGCTTAGTAGAAATATTAATCCCTATACCAACAACAACATATTCAAGCTTTGCATTATTTGAGTTAAAAGATGCTTCTGTTAAAATGCCACACACCTTGCGATTTTCAATATAAACATCATTAACCCACTTAATTTCTGCCTTTTTAGATGTAATCTCTTCAATTGCCTCTGCACAGCATACTGCGGCGCAGGTTGTAAAGTAAAGTGCCTTTTCAGGCTCAATATCAGGCTTTAAAAGAAGGCTAAAATAAAGCCCCGTGTCCTTTGGAGAAAAAAACGAATGCCCCTTTCTTCCGCGGCCGGCCGTTTGATGGTTTGCCACAAGTACGGTAAATTCTTCGGCACCTTCGTCAGCCATTTGCTTTAAAATAGTATTTGTTGAAGATATGCTCTCAAAAAAAGTTATTTTAAAGCATTTGTTTTTTATGTATTTGTTTATTTTTTCTGTAAAATTTCCCATATGGCAACACCTCATACACATAATAACATAGTAAATATTAAAATACAAGTCACTTATTGACAATTATAGGAGCAAAGAATATAATAAACGCATTGAAAGGGTGAAAATATGGAAACACAATTTTCAAGAACTGAGCTTCTTATTGGAAAGGAAGCTGTTGAAAAACTTAAAAATAGCCGTGTTGCTGTGTTTGGTATTGGTGGTGTTGGTGGCTTCACGGTTGAAGCTCTAGCTAGAAGTGGGGTAGGGCAGCTTGATATTATTGATAGTGATACAGTTAGTTCGTCAAATATAAACAGGCAGATTATTGCGCTTCATAATACCATTGGCAAACTTAAGGTAGACGTTGCAAAAAAACGTATTTTACAAATTAATCCAAACGTAAAGGTAAATACCTTTACAACATTTTATATGCCTGATACAGCATCGCAATTTGATTTTACAAATTACGATTATATCGTTGATGCGATAGATACAATAACAGGGAAAATTGAACTAATTGTTAATGCACAAAAAGTAAATACACCAATTATTAGCTGTATGGGTGCAGGAAATAAGCTTGATGCAACTGCGTTTGAAGTTTCTGACATATACAAAACATCAGTTTGTCCGCTTGCAAGGGTGATGAGAAGAGAACTGAAAAGTAGGGGTGTAAAGGCCCTTAAGGTTGTATACTCGAAGGAAGAGGCAAATCCCACAAAACAGATAAATGAAGAAAACAACAAACCAATTCCCGGCAGCATTTCATTTGTGCCTTCAGTTGCAGGACTAATAATTGCTGGAGAGGTAATAAAAGATTTAATAAAAGCCATCTAAAGGCAGCTTCGTAGGGATTATTCGCCCAAAAACCATTTTTTGGCACATAACTTCGCTAAAGGCACTAAAAACCCGTCAGGATTCTTGTCACTTTTGCCTTGTTCTGTATCAAAAATAATGTTTTATGGTACTTTGTAGTTTTGGGTTAGAAATTTTAAGTTTAAGACAAAGAATAAAAATGGCGTAATACTTTCGTATTTCGCCATTTTTTGATGCCGTATTAACATAAAAGCTTAGGCCAAAACGGATTACTCCCTATGAAACTGCCTAATGATGGCTTTTATTATTTATACTTCCATATGTCTGCCAAGAAAACCTGCTGCACTCTGACAAAGCTTTTTTTCAACTTCTCCAACGTTATGCTTTTCACCGTCAGAAAGCATAATAACACTGCCTATTGCATCGCCTTCACTTACAATCGGTGCAATAATGCATGCACTATATTTTGCATTTCCGTCAACTACAGGCACCCCTTCAGTGGTGTTGTCTATTACAAATATATTCTTTTCTTCAAGAAGCTTTTCAACATCACCACTTATTCTTTTTTCTGCAAGTTCCCTTTTAGGGGCTCCATAAACTGCAATTATATTATCTTTATCGGTAATAACAACTGCTGTACCAATTGTTTTTGAAAGTGTCTCAGCATAGCCCGTAGCAAAATCACCAAGTTCACCAATAGGTGAATACTTTTTAAAGATAACCCCACCGTCACGCTCAGTAAATATTTCAAGGGGATCGCCTTCCTTGATGCGAAGAGTCCTTCTTATTTCTTTAGGGATAACAACACGCCCGAGGTCATCTATTCTTCTTACAATTCCTGTTGCTTTCATATAATTAAACAACTCCTTTTCTGCACTTGATTTACAATGTTATTGTAAGCATAAAAAGGAGTTTTTATGTAATTAAGTTTTTGGAATTTGGTGGAAACTGTTATCTTCAAAATATTACTTCTATTTTTATTTTATTTATTACATCTGTTTTGAAATTTACATATGAAGAATCTCCGATTTTCTCCGTTTGAAAATCATATTCATTATCATTCACAAGTACCTTTTTGCACTCTTTTTGTTTAGGAAGAAGAATGTGGGCTGTGATTTCTTGTGCAGGAGACAAAATGTCGTATCTCAATCCGTTATCCTCTAAAATATATCTAACATCAACGATTGTGTTTGTCATTTCGCAACCTGTTAAATATCTTAACTCTGTGTAGCGAGTAACAGGAAATTTTGGACTAAAATATATTTTTTTATAACCTACGTCCGTATTAACTATGCCGGCAAGACCTTCATCTATAGCGCTTAAAAGTGCGGCTGCTCCCCATGTGCTGGGCCCACCATCAGGTTGAGGTGTTGAGTCGTGATTGTATAAGAAGAATATATTTCCATCTCTCTGTACTAATTTAATAAATCTTTGAATTATATCCCAACCATATTCTTCGTATCCCTTATTAAATGCAGCTTTAGCAAGCTCCCCTGCGGTAAATGGGGATATAGCCCCATTTACATATTCTCCATCTTTATATTGTTTAAATTTTTGATACGCAGGGTCAATAGTAAACCATTCTGCAAATTTTTCGGTTGTTTTTCTACGCTCCATATATTCTTCTATAATTTTACGGGATTGCTCTAAATCAGCAACACCTCTGTTTATGTCATAGGTGTTGGATAGAGATAACCTTGTATTTTCCAAATCATCTATGCCGTCGTGACCTAAATGGAATTGATGCATAAAGAACTTACCATTCCATAAGTATTTGAACATATTTTCTTTTAGCTCTTGAGCGTGATTTTCCCATTCGATTGCCGTTTTATCGTTCTTTAGACGATTGAACCATGCTAATTGATTCATTGCCTGATAAACACCCGAATTATCTCCGTGCATTATTGACATTGGCTCGTCTTTGTGAATTCTTCTGTCTGTACAGGAATTAGGGTCATTAGTAAAATCCCAAGTATCAATTGTGAATGGGCGTTTTACAAGGCCATGCTCCTTATCCCATCTTTTCTCATCGGAGGTTATATAATTAATTCCCTTTTCAAGTTTTGGCAAAACTTTCTTTAGCCATTCATCATCACCTGAAATTTGATACCATTGCATAGCTCCTTCAACAACAAGATATTCA
>CAZYYT010000105.1:0-2877 GCA_964651775.1 uncultured Oscillospiraceae bacterium
ACCTATTCAAGTTTTTCTACACGAAGTGGCGCACTTGACTTGACAATTCATCAAACATAAAGTTAAAATCAAAAATATTAATAATTTTTTTGATGCAATAGGCTTGGGCGTTTTTTCCATTATGGGGGCAGAGATTGCGTATAATTACGGTTATGAAAGTAAGTTACTTTTAATTATTGTCGCGGGAATGTTCACCGGTATTGGCGGGGGGATGTTGCGTGACATAATGACAAATAACATTCCAGTTGTATTTAGGAAATATGTATATGCAGTTGCTTCATTGATAGGAATTATTGTGTTTTATTTATTGAAAAAAAATACAGGCAATTTGGTGCTTTCGTCAGTAACTGCAGTGTTACTTATTATAGTAATAAGATTACTGGCATCAAAATATAGATGGAAGCTTCCTAAAATTGATATTTAGGATGACAATTAATTTTTTAGTACTAACTAAAAAAAATAGGAGAATACAAGATGGAGAACTTAAAAAGTTTAAAGCTTTTTCTGCTTGATATGAATGGTACAATATATCTTGATAATGAGCTTTTTGATGGTACTATTGATTTTCTTGAGTACATCAAAAGAATAGGAGGGAGATATTTGTTTTTAACAAATAACTCTTCTAAAAGTGTAAATAAGTACATAGAAAAGCTTAGCTCAATGGGGATAGAGGCATGCGAGGATGATTTTGTAACCTCAGTTAACGCTACCGAGGATTATCTTAAAAATAAAGGATTTAAAAAAATATATGTATTCGGTACACAGTCACTTAAAGAACAACTTAAAGATTGTCCCATAACAGATAAACTTGAGGATGATATTGATTGCCTATTAATTGGCTTTGATACAGAGCTAACCTTTCAAAAGCTTGAGGATGCATGCATTCTTTTAAATAAAGGGGTAAGCTATATTGCAACAAATCCAGATTGGGTATGCCCAACGTGGTACGGAAGTGTGCCCGATTGCGGTAGTATATGCCAAATTCTTAAAACTGCAACGGGAAGAGAACCATACTTTATAGGAAAGCCACGCCCTGATATGGTAGATCTTGCAATAAAAAATACAGGATATTGCAAAAACGAAACTGCAATTATCGGCGACAGACTCTATACGGATATTGCTTGTGGCGTAAATGCAGGGATAAATTCAATCTTTATGCTAAGTGGTGAAGGCACAATTGAGGATGTTAAAAATAGTGAAGTTAAGCCAACACTTATATTTGACAATATAAAAGAGCTTTTAGATTCACTTAAATAAAATTATTTTGTCTCTTTACTTGACATTGATGTGGGAAAAATATTAAAATAGAAGTATAAGTCGAGAAAAATTGGACCTTTACTGATTATTATAGCATGTTTTCTAATTCTTTCGGCTTGTCAGCCCCGTAGGGTGACGGTATTTATAAGAAACTTTCCACAGTTATGGGGAGAGTTAACAGCTAAAACCAAGAAGGGTTTTGCTCTTCTCGGCTAAAGATTAATGGTGCATTTTTAAATGCGGGAAGGATAGAGTATAAATGAAAATACTTATAGTTGATGACGAAAAACTCCTTGTAAAAGGAATTAAATTTAACCTAGAGCAGGATGGATATGAAACAGAGGCTTGTTATGATGGGGAGGAAGCGCTTAAACTTGCCCGTGATAAGAGCATTTCTCTTATCATACTTGATTTGATGCTACCCAATGTTGATGGGCTTACGGTTTGCCAAAAGGTTAGAGAATTTTCGACAGTGCCGATAATTATGCTCACCGCTAAAACAGAGGATATGGATAAAATTCTTGGTCTTGAATATGGTGCTGATGACTATCTTACAAAGCCCTTTAACATTCTTGAGCTTAAGGCAAGAATAAAAGCAATCCTTCGCAGAAGCTCAAACATAAGTGCATCTGCTGCAAAAACAACTGCAACAGTTGGCGGAATAGAGCTTGACTACAACCTTAGAAGAATTAGACTTGATAATAAGTCAATTGAGCTTACAGCAAAGGAATTTGATCTTTGTGATCTTTTTGTATCTAATCCAGGAAAGGTTTACTCAAGAGACAACCTTCTTGACATAGTTTGGGGATATGATTATCCCGGTGATATAAGAACTGTTGATGTTCACGTTAGAAGACTTCGCGAAAAGATTGAACCAGATGCAGCCAACCCAACATATATACTTACAAAATGGGGGGTAGGTTACTATTTTAAAGAAAATTAAGGAGAATTTGCAAAGTATACGTGTTAAGCTTGTGCTCACATACTTTATAATTATAATTCTTACCCTTACCCTTATTGGTGCATATCTTACAAACTCAATGCGGCAATATACATTAAACCAAAAGAAAATCCAGACACTTTCGCAGGCAAATGTTATTGCAGGCTACATTTCACAGTACCAGGATTTAAGTGAGGAGAGTATAAACTTTTTGCTTGAGCAGCAACAGGTGGCAAGTGACTGTAGGGTACTTATGCTTGATACTGACGCAAAAGTAATGTACGATTCAAATAATGGCATTATGCAGGAAAAGTATATGCCGACAAGTGTGATTCTTGATGCAATTGAAGGGCAAAACACTGCAGAAAAGATTACTGATTCTGATGGTGATATGATAATAGGTGCTGCAGTTCCGACTATAAAAGACAAGGTGGTAACGGGTGTTATATATTATCAGTCATCTGCAACGGACACTGTTGATTTTATGAATCAAATCTGGATGATAATGCTTATGCTTGCTGTTTTAGTAAGTGTAATCATTGGTGTTGTAAGTTTTGTAATGGCAGGGATAATCACTGCGCCAATTAGTGACTTAACCGAAAAAATTACTAAAGCGGCGGACGAAAATACAGACTTTGTTTTTGAACAAAAAACAGGGGGAGAGATTGGAAAGCTTATAG
>CAZYYT010000105.1:2887-7429 GCA_964651775.1 uncultured Oscillospiraceae bacterium
CGCAAGAAGAAAAGCGTCAAGAATTTGTATCCAACGCATCACACGAGCTTAAAACACCTCTAAGCTCCATAAAGCTAATAAGTGACTCTCTCTTAAATGTGCCTGATGCCCCGCGTGAGATGACAAATGAATTCTTAACTGATATGAACATTCAGGTGGAAAGGCTTACAAGAATAATTGATAAGCTTCTCACTTTAACCCGTATGGATAACGATAAAAATGTCTCTACAATGGAATTTGCAGTAACAGATTTGACAGACCTTTGCACTAATATTGTAAAGGCACTTCGTCCGCTTGCGGAGCAAAAACATATCACACTTAACTATAGTGCGGACGCACCCATATACTCAAAGGTTGAGCGTGACAGAATCTGGGAGGCAATTTATAACATAATTGACAATAGTATTAAATACACTAAAGAAAATGGCTCTGTTAGTGTTACTGTATCAAAAGAGGAAAACAATGTTATAATAACTGTTAAGGACACAGGTATTGGAATTGCTTCTGATGAAAAGTATAAAATATTTGACAGATTCTATCGCGTAGATAAGGCGCGTGCAAGGGAAACCGGTGGTACAGGTCTTGGCCTTGCAATTGCACTTACTTCGGTTGAGCTTCATGGTGGTAATATTCAGGTCGAAAGTGAAGAAGGTGTTGGTAGTACCTTCCGGATTATTATTCCCATAACATTCAAATGAT
Organism: uncultured Oscillospiraceae bacterium; assembly: GCA_964651775.1. Classification (GTDB taxonomy): domain Bacteria; phylum Bacillota; class Clostridia; order UMGS1883; family UMGS1883; genus UMGS1883. The sequence goes on from CAZYYT010000105.1 coordinate 3,587, forward strand.
TCAGAAAGAAACGTAGAAAGAGAGGGATAATGATGAAAAAAACATTGGCTTTTATTTTATCTGTTATAATGATTTTAACATTTATGGCAGGCTGTGGTGGCAAGAAAACAAGCGTGAAGGTATATTTTAAGGATGCGGTGGAGAATAAGCTTAATCACGAAACAAGAATAGCTAAGTTTGATAATTTAGCAGACGGAAGTGAAATAGCAAGATTTGCAATTGCCCAGCTTATTAAAGGGCCTGAGAATGAAAATAATAAGAGCGTTTTTCCAAAGAAAACAAAGCTTTTCAGCGTTGATATAAATGGTGGTGTGGCAACACTGGATTTCTCGAAATATTATGATGAAGCAACAGGTGTTGATGCCCTTCTTTTAAGGACGGCAATTGTAAACACTGTCTGTGGGATAGATGGTATTGATGGAGTTGTAATAAACGTTGAAGGTAAGCCGATTGTGTCAGAAATAACAGGAGATGAATTTGGTGTTTTATCACTCGAAAACATTGCTTATGACACTAATGATGTGGAAAATGCAGAAAAAACTGAAATAACGCTTTATTTTCCAAAGAAAAACGGTGGTAATCTAGTCCGTGAAACACGTAGGGTAGAGCTTCAGAACGCACTTTCACTTGAAAAAACAATAATAAGTGAGCTTATCAAAGGACCTGAAAAAAAGGGCAGTACAAAGGCACTTCCGGCGGAGACAAAGCTTCTTGGTATAGAAACGAAAAATGATGTTTGCTTTGTTAACTTTTCAAGTGAATTTATCTCTAAAACTGAGCCTGGATCACTTAACACAACACTTACATTATATTCGGTTGTAAACTCTCTTTGTGAACTTGAAAACGTTAAAAGCGTTCAGATTCTTATTAATGGTGAAAATGGTATAGAGTTCGGGAACTTTGTTCTTGATATACCATATGAGAAAAATAATGAAATTGTAAGATAAATAAAAGGGCGATTACATAATCGTCCTTTTATAAGAAAGGAGAAGCTTAAAATGAAACTTGAAAAAATAAAACAACTCCTCGATGCAAAGGTTTTAGTTGGTGAAGATAAGCTTTATAGGGAAGTTAATGCAGCCTGTGGAAGTGACCTTATGAGTGATGTTTTGGCATTCGTTAAGGACCAGGCACTCTTGCTTACTGGCCTTGTAAATGGGCAGGTTATTCGTACAGCGGAAATGATGGATATAAAAGCGATAGTTTTTGTGCGTGGCAAAATGCCAAGTGAAGATATGGTAAATCTTGCAAGAGAATATGATATGGTAATTATGTCAACAGAAAACTCAATGTATCCTGCTTGTGGAAAGCTGTACTCTGAAGGACTTTGTCCAAAGGAAGCGGAGTGATATTATGGAAAACATTGTTAGACTTCACTACAAGGTTGACGCTGAAGATTTCACCCTTGCGGGGGAGGCGAGCAGTTCTACAAAAAAAACACTAAAACAGCTTGGTTTTCCGAACGATATTATTCGAAGAGTGTCAATCGCAATGTATGAGTGTGAAATTAATATGGTAATTCACGCTGATGGTGGAGAAATAGATGTTGAAATCTACCCCGATAAAATAATAATGATACACAATGATAAGGGCCCCGGAATAAAAGATTTAGATAAGGCTATGCAAGAGGGCTTTTCCACGGCAGGGCCAAAGGTTCGTGAACTTGGATTTGGTGCAGGTATGGGACTGCCAAATATGAAAAAATACACCAGTAGTATGGATGTAAAAACTGAAATTGGCGTTGGAACAACAGTCACAATGACAGTGCTGGTATGAAAGGGGGACAAAGCTTCCAATGAATAAGAATTCGGATAATGAAAAGAAAAAAGATATGCTTTATCATAGCGTAAGACTGGAAGAGGAATCATGTAAGGGCTGTACAACTTGTATGCGTTCGTGTCCTACTCAGGCTATTCGTGTTCAAAACGGAAAAGCGAGAATAATTAAAGAAAGATGTATAGATTGTGGTGAATGCGTAAGAAGGTGTCCGTACCATGCTAAAAAGGTTTTAAGCGATTCATTCGAATCTCTTAAAAACTATAAATATAACGTTGCACTTCCTGCGCCTACATTTTGCGCGCAATTTTCAAAATCAGGTGACGTAGATACATCCCTTGTCGCACTTAAAGAAATTGGCTTTGACGATGTTTTTGAGGTTGCACGCGGAGCAGAGGTAATAACCGAAAAAACGAAGGAGCTTTTAAAGGATAAATCACTTAAACATCCCATTATTTCTTCAGCTTGTCCTGCAGTGGTGAGGCTAATTGCTGTGCGCTTTCCGTCACTTGCGGAAAACGTAATTCCGCTTACATCACCGATGGAATGTGCCGCTCAAATGGCTAGAAAAGAAGCGAAGGAAAAGACAGGTCTTAATGACGAGGAAATAGGTGTGTTCTTTATTTCCCCCTGTACTGCTAAAATCACTGCTACGAAGCAACCCATTGCAATTGAAAAGTCAGCAATAAGTGGCGTTATCCCAATTAAGGATATCTATATGCTAATGGCACATAAAATCGGTAAGGTTGAGATTAAAGAAACTTTTTCAAAAGCGGGTAAAAGCGGCATGTCGTGGGCATGCAGTGGCGGTGAAGCAGCTGCTCTTAAAATTGATAACTACGTCTGTGTTGATGGAATACACAATGTTGTTAAAATTCTTGAAGAAATAGAAGATGAAAAACTTAAAAATATTGATTTTATAGAAGCCCTTGCCTGCGTAAGTGGATGTACAGGTGGACCGCTTAATGTGGAAAACGACTTTGTGGCAAAATCAAGGCTTCGAAACATTACAAAGGACCTTGAGGATAAAAACGTAGTAATTCCTGAAGATGTAAATGTTTTTTGGGATAAAAATATTGCTTACAAGCCCATATCCCCGCTTGATGAAAATATGACAGAGGCAATGCGTAAAATGGCACTGATGGAGGAAATCTATTCACGCCTGCCACAGCTTGACTGCGGTAGCTGCGGTAGCCCAAGTTGCAAAGATTTTGCTGAGGATATCGTTCGTGGGAAGGCTAAAGAGCGCGATTGTATATTCAGGCTTCGTGAAAAAATAGAAATGCTTGGTAAAGAAATAAATGAATTAAGTAAAATGATAGATTAATCCGAATATAGCGAGAAATGATTTGTATACTAAGCATAAATGGGAATCAGTTGATAAATTTAACTTTGGCTATGTTAAATATTTGCCGAAGGACTATGATGAAAATAAAAAGTACCCGCTTGTGTTTTTCCTTCATGGCGCTGGGGAACGTGGGGAAGATTTGGATTTCGCAATGCGACACGGATATATGAAATATGTTCGCGAAAATGGCGCGGAGTATCCATTTATATTTATTGCACCACAGTGCCCACACGAAAAATACTGGGGATGCTACACAGAGTCTCTGATAGTTTTCTTAGATAATATTTTAGAAACACTTCCAATAGACAAAAGCAGGGTATATTTAACAGGACTTAGTGTGGGCGGAACAGGTACGTGGATGCTAGCCATGGCTTGCCCTGAAAAATTTGCCGCAATAGCACCCGTGTGCGGTACGGGAATCTATTGGAATGGTGGTGTTCTAAAAGACATTCCGATAAAAATATATCATGGAGATTGTGACACAATCGTACCTATAGAAGAAAGCATTAATATGCTTAAGGCAGTTAATAAAGCAGGGGGAAGTGCAAGCATATAAATATGCTATGGTGTTGACCACGATGCATGGGAATATGCGTATAATGGAGATGGACTTTTAAATTGGCTTATTAATCAACATAGGTAGATATAAATGGTTATAAAAAATGTGGAAAAGATTCAATTGATTAATGATATAGATGATAAAGAAAAATTTATAAAAA
>CAZYYT010000106.1:0-7429 GCA_964651775.1 uncultured Oscillospiraceae bacterium
TGACATCAGGTTCAATTGAAGAAGCAACCGAAAAGGCAATGGCAAGAATTAAAGGAGCCTATTCCCTTGTCATTATGTCATCCACCAAACTGATAGCCGCAAGGGATCCAAACGGTTTCAGACCACTTTGCTTTGGTGTAAAGCAAGACGGAACATATGTGATAGCCTCGGAAAGTTGTGCCATTGATTCAGTGGGAGCTAAGCTTGTGCGTGATGTACTGCCCGGAGAAATTGTTGTTTTTACAAAGGATGGAATTAAATCAATCACCACTCATTGCAATAAGGAAAAGCAATCCTTCTGCGTATTTGAATACATTTATTTTGCCAGACCGGATTCGCAGATAGAGGGTAAAAATGTTCACACATGCAGAGTCCGTGCAGGTGAGTTTTTAGCAAAGGCACATGCGGTCACTGCGGATGTTGTCATCGGCGTTCCAGATTCGGGACTTGACGCAGCTATCGGTTATTCAAAGGCATCGGGAATTCCTTATGAAATAGGCTTTATTAAAAACAAATATATAGGCAGAACATTTATCTCTCCCGGACAAACTGCTCGTGAGGATGGCGTTAGAATTAAACTAAATGTCATTTCAGATGTTGTAAAAGGCAAAAGAATTATTCTCATTGATGATTCTATTGTAAGAGGCACAACCTGCCGAAGAATTGTAGGACTGCTTCGTGAGGCTGGTGCTACAGAGGTTCATATGAGAGTGTCGGCACCACCATTTTTAAATCCATGTTACTACGGAACAGACATAGACTCAAAGGAAAATCTTATTGCCTGCAATTATACCTTATCGAAGATTGCAAAGATGATAGGCGTGGACTCTTTGGGATATTTAAGCCTTCAAGATGCCAAAAATCTTGCGGGTGAGGATATGAAAGATAAATTTTGTACGGCGTGCTTTGATGGGGCATACCCGACCGAAGTACCATCCAAGAAATATACAAACATATACAACCAAAAGATTTCCTCTAAAAGTACGGAGGATTAAAATATATAAGGAGGTCCGTTATGAATACACTGTATCTCGTGCTTGAAAACGGAAAAATATTCAAGGGAAAAGGCTTCGGTAAAATTGGAGAAACTGTGGGCGAGCTTGTTTTTACAACTGCAATGACAGGCTATAACGAAACAATCACCGACCCCAGTTATTTCGGGCAGATCATCGTACAAACCTTTCCTTTGATTGGAAACTACGGAACAATAAGCGAGGACTTTGAAAGCAGAAAACCATTCCTGAAAGGATATATCGCAAAGAATATCTGTGAAACGCCCTCTAACTTTCGGTGCGGGGGAACACTTTCGGAATACTTAAGAAAAAACAATATTGTCGGACTTTCGGGAATTGATACCCGTGAACTCACAAGAATACTCAGAGATAGTGGAACAATGAACGGTATAATTACCGATGATATTGCAGATATTGAAAAAATCAAAAACGAGCTTAAAGAATACAGTGTTAAAAATGCGGTAAAAAGTGTCAGCAGTGGTGAAAAAGAAATATATACTACAGAAAACCCTAGGAAAAGGGTTGTCCTGTGGGATTTCGGTGTGAAGCTGAATATGGTAAGAGAGCTTGTAAAAAGAAATTGTGAAGTAACAGTACTTCCCTATCATACAAAAGCCGAAGATATACTTAAAATGAACCCTGACGGCATTCTCCTCTCGAACGGTCCCGGCGATCCGGAAGAAAACACAGAAATTATCGCTGAACTAAAAAAATTAAACGAGCAAAAAATACCGACCCTTGGTATATGCTTGGGACATCAGCTTCTTGCATTATCAAGTGGGGCACAAACCGAAAAATTAAAATATGGGCATCGTGGTGCAAATCATCCGGCTAAGGATTTGGATACAAACCGAGTTTATATCACAAGCCAAAATCACGGATATGCGGTTATCAAGGAAAGCCTGCCCGAAAATGCAAGATGCAATTTTATTAACTTAAACGACAATTCCTGCGAGGGAATTATATATACAGATATGCCTGCGTTCTCAGTACAGTTTCATCCCGAAGCGTGCGGAGGTCCGCAGGATACTAATTTTTTATTTGATAAATTTGTCAGTCTAATGAAAGGAGTGAAATAAGTTGCCACTTGATAAAAACCTGAAAAAAGTAATGCTTATAGGCTCCGGGCCTATCGTAATAGGGCAGGCTGCTGAATTTGATTATGCAGGAACGCAGGCATTAAAAATATTAAAAGCCGAAGGCTTGGAGGTTGTCTTAGTAAACTCAAACCCTGCAACAATTATGACGGATAAAAGCATGGCTGATGAAATATATTTAGAGCCACTTAACCTTGTTACAATGAAACGAATTGTCGAAAAAGAAAAGCCTGACGGACTTTTATCAACTCTTGGCGGTCAAATCGGACTAACCCTTTCCATGCAGCTTGCAAAGGAAGGCTTTTTAGAAAAAATGGGTGTAGAGCTTTTGGGTGCCAATCTTGACACTATCAACAAAGCTGAAGACAGAGAATTGTTTAAGGAAACAATGGAAAAAATCGGTGAACCTGTTATTCCCTCAATAGTTGTAACAGATGTGGAATCAGCGGTAGATTTTGCAAATCTGACCGGCTATCCTCTTATTATCCGTCCTGCATTTACCTTGGGAGGGACAGGCGGTGGTATCGCTGAGGATGAAACAGAGCTTCGCGAAATTGCCTACAATGGGATTTATCACTCTCCAATCAATCAAATACTTGTTGAAAAATGTATTGCAGGTTGGAAAGAAGTTGAATTTGAAGTAATCAGGGATAAAACAGGAAACGTTATTACAGTATGTGCTATGGAAAATTTTGATCCCGTTGGCGTTCATACAGGTGATTCAATCGTTGTTGCACCAACCGTCACCCTTGCAGATAAGGAATATCAGATGCTTAGAACTGCGGCGCTTAATATCATAAGTGAATTAAAGGTTGAGGGTGGCTGTAACTGTCAATTTGCATTAAATCCCGAAACTTTTGAATATGCAGTTATTGAGGTTAATCCAAGAGTGTCTCGCTCATCAGCGCTTGCCTCAAAAGCAACAGGCTATCCGATTGCTAAGGTTGCAACAAAAATCGCTGTTGGATATAGTCTTGATGAAATCATAAACGATATAACAGGCAAAACCTACGCAGCATTTGAACCTGCTCTTGACTATATCGTGGTTAAGTTCCCCAAATGGCCATTTGATAAATTTGTGTATGCAAGCAAAAGATTGGGAACGCAGATGAAAGCCACAGGTGAGGTTATGAGCATAGGCACAACCTTTGAAGAAGCCTTGATGAAAGCAGTCAGGGGTGTAGAAATTCATCAGGAAACATTAGATTATAACGAGTTCGAAAAAATGACCGACGATGAAATACATTCAAGATTGTATTCTTGTGATGACATGAGATTATTTACAGTCTTTGAGGCATTGAAACGTAATATAAAAGTTGCAGAAATTCACCAGATTACAATGATAGACGAATGGTTTTTAGAAAGACTCAAAAATCTTTCTGAATTTGAAAATAAGCTTAAAGAAAATATCTTGACCGATGAATTATATCTTTCGGCAAAACAGCTTGGATTTTTAGACTCAAGCATTGAAAAGCTGTCAAAGCAAAAGATACAGAATAAGGTATACGCCTCATATAAAACGGTAGATACCTGTGCTGCTGAATTTAAAGCGGTAACACCTTACTTTTATGCAAGCTATGAGAGTGAAAACGAAGCATTAGAATTTATCCAAAAATCTGATAAAAGCAAGAAAACAATCATTGTTTTCGGTTCCGGCCCTATTCGTATCGGTCAGGGCGTAGAATTTGACTATGCCTCGGTAAGATGTGTCATGGCGCTTAAAAAGCTCGGATACAATGTGGTTATTGTTAATAACAATCCCGAAACAGTATCAACAGACTATGACACCGCAGATAGACTGTATTTTGAGCCTTTGACAAATGAAGATGTTATGAATATTATCCAAACAGAAAAGCCTTATGGTGTTATCGTTGCTTTTGGAGGTCAGACTGCAATCAAGCTTACCAATCATCTTGCAAAAAACGATGTAAAAATTATCGGTACGTCTGCTGAAAGTATAGATATGGCAGAAGACAGAGAACAGTTTGACAAGCTACTTGAAAAGTATGGGATTGCACGTCCTGTCGGAATGACTGTTATGACATTAGAAGAAGCCCTTTCGGCAGCAGAAAAGGTCGGATATCCGGTATTGATGCGCCCGTCCTATGTGCTTGGCGGTCAAAATATGATTATTGCCTTTAGTGAAGATGACATCAAAGAATATATGAAAATTATTCTTACACACGAAATTGAAAATCCGATTCTGATTGATAAATACCTTATGGGAACAGAGCTTGAAATAGATGCAATCTGTGACGGAGATGATATTTTGATTCCCGGTATTATGGAGCACATTGAACGAAGCGGTATACATTCTGGAGATTCCATAGCTGTATATCCATCCTGGAACATCAGCGATGAGATTAAAGAAAAGATTATAAAGAGTGCGAAAAATCTTTCAATATCCTTGGGTGCGGTCGGACTTGTGAATATCCAATACCTGATTTATGAAAATGAACTTTATGTCATAGAGGTAAACCCCCGTTCCTCAAGAACAATTCCATATATCAGCAAGGTTACAGGAATTCCTATGGTGGAGATTGCAACAAGAGTTATGCTTGGAGAAAAGCTTTGTGATTTAGGATATGGAACAGGACTTTATCCGTCATCACCATACTATGCGGCAAAGGTACCTGTGTTCTCATTTGAAAAACTTCAGGATGTAGATAATCACCTAGGACCTGAAATGAAATCTACCGGTGAAGTTTTGGGCATTGCCAATACAAGAGAAGAAGCGGTCATGAAAGGGCTTTTGTCAAGTGGCTACAATATGAGGACAAAGGGCGGAATTTTTATTACTGTTCGTGATAGCGACAAAGCTGAAGTTGCAGATGTTGCCAAAAAATATGCAGAGCTCGGATTTAAGCTGTATGCAACAGCAGGCACTGCGGAGGTTTTAAGAGAGAACGATTTAAAGGCTGAGGTTGTATATAAAATACACGAAAATGAAATTAATGCCATTACGCTCATTGAAAGTGGCAAGGTGAATTATGTTCTTTCAACCTCATCAAAGGGCAGAATTCCTACAAGGGATAGCGTGAAAATAAGGCGTAAGGCAATTGAGAGAAATATACCTTGCCTTACCTCAATAGACACTGCCGACGCATTGGCGGACAGTATTAAAAGCAGGTACAGCGAGTATAGTACAGAATTGGTTGATATTAATCACATGAGAGGAGCAAAAATGGAACTTGAATTTACGAAAATGCATGGGTGCGGCAATGACTATATTTATTTTAATTGCTTTAATCAGAAGATTGATAACCCTGAAGGACTTAGTGTAAGCCTTTCAGACAGACACAAGGGTATCGGCGGAGATGGAGTTGTTCTAATCTGTTCGTCAGAGGTTGCCGATGCAAAAATGAGAATGTTTAACCTTGATGGAAGTGAAGGCAGAATGTGCGGAAATGCCATTAGATGTGTAGGTAAATATCTGTACGAAAAAGGCATCGTAAATAAGACTGAGATTACAATAGAAACTTTAAGCGGTATTAAAAAGCTGAAACTATTTAAACAGGACGGCGGGATAGTATCCGCACAGGTCAATATGGGAAAGGCAGAGCTTGTTCCAAAGAATATCCCCGTGGCATTAGACGGAGAAACAGTTATTGGCAGAAAAGTAAATATCGCAGAGTCGGAATATGAGATTACGGCGGTATCTATGGGAAATCCCCATTGCATTGTGTTTGTAGATAATGTAGATGGTTTTGATGTAGAAAAAATCGGTCCAAAATTTGAAAATAGCGTTTTGTTCCCCGAAAGAGTCAATACAGAATTTATTAAAATGATTGATGAGCACACAATCAAGATGAGAGTATGGGAACGTGGAAGCGGTGAAACATGGGCTTGTGGTACAGGGGCTTGTGCGGCAGTTGTTGCTGCCTGCGAAAACGGATATTGCGATAAGAATGAGGATATAACCGTGAAGCTTCGTGGCGGAGATTTAGTGATAAAGTACACTGATGATAAAACAGTATTTATGACAGGCAATGCTGTTATTGCATTTGAAGGAGTGGTGAAAATATGAAGATTAATAGAAATTATTTAAATCTTGAGGAAAGCTATCTCTTTTCAACAGTTGCAAAAAAAGTTCGTGAATATCAGGAACAGCATCCGGAGGCAAAGGTTATAAGGCTTGGAATTGGAGATGTAACAAAACCACTTTGTCCGGCGGTTGTGGAAGCCTTGGTAAGTGCCTCAAAGGAAATGGGATGTGAGGAAACCTTCCGTGGCTACGGTCCCGAACAGGGATATGACTTTTTGAAGGAGGCAATTAAGAAGCATTACGAAGAAAGCAAAGTATATCTCGAAGCTGATGAAATCTTTGTAAGTGACGGAGCAAAGAGCGACCTTGGAAATATTCTTGATATTTTGAGCGAGGAAAATACGGTTTTGATTCCCAATCCAGTATATCCTGTCTATGTGGATACAAATATTATGGATGGAAGAAAAATTCTGTATATGGATGCAAACAGTGACAACTCATTTTGTCCTATGCCGGATTATGATGTTGATGCAGATATCATCTACCTTTGCTCACCAAACAATCCTACAGGGGCAGTTTATAACAGAGAACAACTTGCACAATGGGTGAAATATGCAAAGAAAAAAAACGCACTTATCTTGTTTGACGCAGCATATGAGGCGTTTATAAACGATGAAAATTATCCAAAGAGTATTTTTGAAATAGAGGGTGCAAAAGACTGTGCAATAGAATTCTGTTCTCTTTCAAAAACTGCTGGGTTTACAGGAACACGTTGCGGATATACCGTGGTGCCGAAAACACTTGTATTTAATAACACATATCTAAATAAGCTGTGGCTCAGAAGACAAACAACAAAATTCAATGGTGTTCCTTATATTATTCAAAAGGGTGCGGCTGCTGTATTTTCAGAAGAAGGTCAAAGACAAATAAAGGTAAATATTGATTATTACAAGCAAAATGCAAAGATTATTTCCGAAACCCTTACAAAGCTTGATATATGGCATATCGGCGGCAAGGAGTCTCCGTATATATGGATGAAGTGTCCCGATAATATGGATAGCTGGACTTATTTTGATTATTTGCTTGGAAACTATAATATTGTTGGTACCCCGGGGTGTGGATTCGGTAAAAACGGCGAAGGATATTTAAGATTAACCGCATTTGGTAGTCGTGAAAATACTCTTGAAGCACAAAAACGACTATTGAAAGGAAAGAATGAAAATGTTTGAAATTATAAATAATGAGCCCCTGAACTCTACAGTTACAAAAATGGTGGTATCAGCACCTAAAATTGCAAAGAAATTTGACGAGGCTATGAAGCGTGGCTCTATGTA
>CAZYYT010000107.1:0-7362 GCA_964651775.1 uncultured Oscillospiraceae bacterium
TACCGAAGCTGCCGAAGCAACCCTCGAAGCCCTTGGTGATTACAAAATGCTGCCCAAGCTGCTCACGAAATTTTGCAGGCATAATTATTCTGCCCTTTGCGTCGATGTTATGCGAGTATTCACCTAGAAACAACATTTTCACCTCCACTTTTTTGCACTTTAATACACTTTTTTGCACCATGACTACATTCTACTATAAATTTAATGGAATTTCAATAGTTTTTGGAAAAAAATTTAACAATTTACATAATTTTTTTAATTTTCTTTTTTTATTCGCATATATTGATATATTGGGAATCCCCCACGCTATATTTAGTGGTTTATCATAAATAATTTTTTTAGTTTTTTAATTTTGTATTTCAAATTTGTTACAGTTTTTAAGAAGTTTGACTTTTAAATGAAAAAATTGTATAATACATAGGAAGAAGGTGATTAAAATGTTCAATTCACACGTTCATACAGAATTTTCAAGAGACTGCACCGAAAGTGCAGAGGCTATGTGTATATCGGCAGTAAAAAACTCACTTAAGGGTATTACTTTTACCGACCACATAAACATTGCATCCTGTATTACTGATAATGCATATAGCGTGGCCGTAAATTCCACTTCGCGCGCGCGCGAGGTAGGTCAGAAATTTAGTGGCCAGCTTATTGTTTTAAAAGGTCTGGAAATGGGTGATATTTTATGTATGCCAAGCTATGCAAACCGTATTATAAAGGCAACTAATCCAGATTTTGTACTTGCAAGCGTTCACGCAGTTCCTTTTAGGCTTGTAAGCCAATATTTAAGTGAGATTGACTTTTCAAAAATAACAGTTGAAGAGCTTGATTACATCATTAATATTTACTTTGACATATGCCTTGAAACAACGAAAACAGCCGATTTTGATGCGCTTGCACACTTGACGCTTCCATTTAGATATATAAATGGAGTGTATAAGAGAGGCATAAAGATTGAGCCCTATTATGATAAAATAAAAACGATTCTTACTCAGTTAATTGCACGAAAAAAAGCCCTGGAGCTTAACACCTCCGAGCTTTCAAGGCAGATTTTTGACTTTATGCCAAATGAAACAATTATCAAAATGTATAAGGAGCTTGGCGGCACACTTGTAACTATAGGAAGTGATGCACACAAGGCCGAAAATGTTTCCTTCGGGCTTTTAAAAGCCGCAGATCTTTTGAGAGAAAATGGCTTCAAATCATATGTATATTATAAAAATCGTAAACCTGTAGAGATTGAGCTTTAATAGAATTTTTATTTTTTTAAAATTTCTCTTGCATTTAGGTTTAGTTTATATTATAATAACGTATGGTCTTCGGGGTGTAGCGCAGCTGGTAGCGTACCGCATTTGGGATGCGGGGGCCGCGAGTTCGAGTCTCGCCACTCCGACCAAAAAACCACTTATTGCCTTTAGGCAGTAGGTGGTTTTTTTATTTAGATAGTATGGCGAGACTCGAACTCTGAGAGGGAACCGAGCCAGAACGCTGCCTGTGGCAGATGAAGTGAAGGCGCAGGGTTGTGCGGCGGTCTGCAGATGGTTAGGCAATTTATTGCCGAAAGCAGATGCAGGGCACCGCAAACGGGAGCGTTAAGAAAACGATTGATAATCGTTTTTTATCTTCCACCACTTATCTTTTTTCTGTACTCAAGCGGTGACAGTCCCACTTCCTTTTTAAATGCAGTTGAAAAATAGTTTTGGCTTGCATATCCAAGCATGTCACTTACCTCTTGCATTGAAAAACCTTGCCTTACAAGAGTTTGTGCCTTCATGATTTTCATATTGTTAAAGTATTTTATTACACCCATTCCCGAATACCTGCGAAAGCATTTTTTTAGATTACTTTCACTCATACCCGTCATTTTTGCTATGTCACTTATTTGCAGTGGCTTATCAAGGTTATTACTTAAAACATTAACGATTGCCTTGTAGTTTGACGCTGTGTAGGTTTCATTTTCTGTGCCGGTGATGTTCATATTCATAAGCATGTAAAGCATCATTGATTCAAGCCTATTTGAAAGTATCTGCTCATATATTTCACCCTCGGGCTCTTTTTTTATTATGTTTTCTGTTGCTATCTCTGTTGCTTCACACATAAGCTTAATGCACTTTTCATCAAGTGAAAACACGCCATTTGACAAAAACTCCATCCCTACGCCTTCTGCCTTAAACGAGGTAATAATAAGGCTTGGGGATGTTTTGTTGGATGCCCAAATCCGGTGAAATTCCATCGGTTTATGAAAAACAATATCGTTTTTATTAAGCTCGTAAACCTTGTTATCCTCCGCTACACCTACGGAGCCTTGAAGCACATACACACACTCCCAAAAGTCGTGTCTTTCACCTTCAAAATTAAAATCAGGACCATATGTTGGGCAAAAGCAGTGATATAAGTCAGTTACACTGACCATTTTATTAAGCTTATAAAAATTATCCATATCGCACCCCCTGGTATCTGATTTTATAAAAAAAGTATCTAAATTAGTATAGATTTTCAAATTAAATTACATTATGATTGTATCATAAACAATTTTTCTTGTAAAGGAGATTATATAAATGAAGGAAAAACTTTCAGTTGGTGTGATTGGTCTTGGCCAGCGTGGATTTTTCTGCGGCACAATGTACCCCGGTCTTATACATAACCTCGCTAAGATGGATGACGTTACTCTTGTGTCGGTTTGTGACGAGTACCCCGATAGAGTTGAAACTACTATAAAAAGCATGAAGGAAACCTATGATATTGACCTTGAGGGCACAACAGATTATATGGAGATTATAAACAATCCCAAAATTGATACTGTTATGATTTTCTGTTCTTGGGAGATGCACGTACCGATAGCCATTGCAGCTATGAAGGCACACAAGGCAGTTGCACTTGAGGTTGGGGGTGCGTATAGTGTTGAGGATTGCTACAGACTTGTTCGTACACAAGAGGAAACAGGCGCCCACTTTATGCTTCTTGAAAACTGTTGTTATGACAGAACAGAGCTTATGGTGCTTAATATGGTAAAACAGGGTCTCTTTGGGGAGATTGTTCACTGTCATGGAGGATATTGTCACGATTTAAGAATTGAAATTTCACAGGGTGAGCAAAACAGGCACTACAGACTTCGCAATTATCTTGGAAGAAACTGCGATAACTACCCCACGCACGAGCTTGGCCCGATTGCAAAGGTACTAAACATTAATCATGGTAACAGAATGGTTTCGCTTAGCTCTTTTTCTTCAAAATCTGCAGGGCTTAATGTTTATAACGAAAGGCTTTACGGAAATGACCACAAGCTTGCAAAGGCTGATTTTATGCAGGGTGATGTTGTTACTACAGTTATTAAATGTGCAGGTGGTGAAACAATTACACTTACACTTGACACGACCCTTCCCCGTCCATACTACAACCGTGAATTCACTGTTCGCGGTACAAAGGGATGCTACCTTGGTGAAACAAACACACTTCTTGTAGAAGAAAAGTGTAGCGAAACAGAAGAAACCAATGTTAAGCCAGGCAATGCAAATGAATTTTATGAAAAGTATGATAACCCCATTTGGGAGGAATACTTTAGGCTTGGTATAGATGCAGGACACGGCGGAATTGACTATCACGTTTTGCGCGCATTTGTTGAAAGCACAAAAGAGGGCTTTTGGCCACCGATTGACGTTTATGATGCGGCTGCTTGGATGTGCATCAGCGCACTTTCTGAAAAATCAATCGCACTTGGTGGTGCTCTTGTCGAAATCCCCGACTTTACAGGTGGCCGATGGATAAAAACAAAACCCAAGAAAGAGTGGAAATATAGCTTATAAACAAAAGAAGAGAATCCACAATGTGAATTCTCTTCTTTTGTTTATAAGCTTTATCAATCTTATTTTATATTATTAATAATTTAAATTACTAAAAATTGCCACCACAATTCCTATTATAAGGCCGAAAACAGCTCCATTTGCTGCACTACTTGCCTTTTTGGGTTTTTCACTTTTTAAGCACAAATAGATAATAAATCCAAATAAAGGAAACAAAAAGCCCACTATCGCCATACCCATACTCGGTTCATCCTCATTATTTTCATCAATTCCTGTGCCAGAGTTTTGACCAGAATTACTATTAGCTGCCATATCATTTTTTTCACCACAATATGGGCAGTACTCAACTTCATCTTCAATTTTTTTCCAACATTTATTACAAAGCTTCATTTCAATAATCACCTCTCTTCTTAATGCACTTTATTACTTTTTTTCATCCAATACAAGCTTATATCCGCCTGCACCATAGCGAAGGCAACGATTTACCCTTGAAATGGTAGTTGTTGAAGCACCGGTAGATGCAACTATCTCATTAAAGGTTTTTTCTTTTGAAAGCATTCTTGCAACCTCAAGTCGCTGATTAATTGCCTCAAGCTCCTTTATTGTGCAAATATCCTCAAAGAAAGCCTTGCATTCATCCTCACTTTTAAGTGATAATACTGCCTTATATAAATTAGAAAAATCTAAGCTCTTATCCATATTCACTCTTCCTCTCATTTTTCGTAAAGTTTCTGAAGGAATGTACGGGTTTTTGAGTTTTTAGGATTGTCGATAACCTCTTGTGGGGTTCCATCCTCAAGCACTGCGCCATCTGCCATAAATATAATTCTGTCTGCCACATTTTTAGCAAACTCGATTTCGTGTGTTACGATAACCATTGTAACATTTTTAGATGCAAGGTCACGTATAACGCGAAGAATTTCACCCGTAAGTTCGGGGTCAAGGGCAGATGTCGGCTCATCAAAAAAGAGTACCTTGGGGTTTAAGGCAAGTGCACGTGCAATAGAAACGCGCTGTTGCTGACCGCCTGAAAGCTGACACGGATAGTAATGCATTCTGTCACCAAGGCCAACCCTTTCAAGAAGTGCCTTTGCATTTTCTTCTATCTCAGCAAGAATCTGCTTTTTGTTTTTATTAAAATCCGGGCGCTCTTTCGCCAAAAGCTTGGGTGCAAGCGTTACGTTTTCAAGTGCACTATATTGTGGAAATAGATTAAACGACTGAAATACTAACCCAAAATTAAGCTGACTTTTCCTAATTTCCGAAGATGTAGGCTTCTTTTTTGAGT
Source organism: uncultured Oscillospiraceae bacterium (assembly GCA_964651775.1). GTDB lineage: Bacteria > Bacillota > Clostridia > UMGS1883 > UMGS1883 > UMGS1883. The sequence goes on from CAZYYT010000107.1 coordinate 5,089, forward strand.
CACTGTCAAATATAACCTCCCCATCGGCAATAATTTGTCCACCGTCAGCCTCTTCAAGAAAGTTTATACACCTTAAAAGCGTTGTTTTACCACTACCTGAAGAGCCTATTATTGCTACAACCTCACCCTTTTCAACTGAAAAGTCAACACCACGTAAAACATTAATCTTGCCAAAGTTTTTAACTATATTTTTTACTTCTAATATTGGCATATCATTAACTCCTGAAATAACTCATTTTCTTTTCTATATATCCAAAAAGCAGTGTAAGCACACCACAGAACAACAAATAGTACACACCTGTGTAGAAAAGTGGCCATATAAGGCCTTCTGACTTAATAAACTTCTGTGCTTCCCAAATAATTTCATATACCATTATTATTCTTGCAAGTGATGTATCCTTTACGAGCGTAATTATTTCGTTACTCATGGGTGGTAAAATGCGCTTAAACACCTGAAGCAACACAACCTTAAAAAATACCTGTGTTTTCGTCATACCAAGCACCTGGCCTGCCTCATATTGGCCCTGGGTGATAGATTCTATACCACCACGATATATTTCTGAAAAATAGCAGGAATAATTAATAACAAACGCAAGCATAAGTGCAAAGAACTTGTCAAAAACTGTCCATGTGGAAAGCCACTGAATCAAAAACCCACTAGCCCCAGCATCTATCATGTTGCCTGCCCATCGTCCTACAAGGCCTGGGCCATAGTAGATTACTATAAGCTGAAGCATAAGAGGTGTTCCCCTGATGATCCATATAAAAAGCTTTACAATCCACTTAACAAAAACCACCCTGCACCTTGAGCCAAAGCTTATTATAAGCCCTAGTGGAAGTGAGAACGCCAGTGTCAACAAAAATATTTTTAATGTTACACCAAAACCTTCAAGTAGTTTAAGTGTTACTTCCGAAAATATAGACATATTATTTCCTCGCAAACCCAAAGCGAAGGCAATAAGCCTAAAAGCTCACTGCCTTGCTCTGAATATAGTTTATATATTATTTCTTAAGCATTGCCTGTGCCATTGTAAGGTCAATGATACATGCGTCACTTGAGCCACTTGCTACCTCTAAAAGAGCGTCAGTCTGTGCGCCTGCTTCAACTACATTTTTAAATCCGTTATCAACAGCTGCCTGATATCCGGCAGAGCCTGCTTCTGCAGCAAATGTAAGGTCTTTCATATCTTCAGCAGTTTTGTAGTCTTGAAGCTTGTCTTCGTCCATAACTACAACCTGTGCATTTCTTGCATATGGCTTTGAGCAACTTGTGTTTTTCAAAACTTCTTCAGATATTGTCATACCGTTCCAGATACAGTCGATAGACTTTGACTCAAGCGCAAGGAACTTATTATCCCAGTCAATTTCGATAAACTCAACCTCAACACCAAGCTTTTCGCAAACTGCCTTTGCAAATTCTGTGTCAAACCCTGTCCACTCACCTTTTTTGTCTTTAAAGTTCATCGGCTTATAATCTGTGATACCAACAATAAGCTTACCGTTAGCCTTTATGTAATCAAGGTCCTTAAGTGTTGCTTCTTCTTCTTCAGGAGCAGTGCCATCTGAAATTACAACATCGTACTTTCCTGCGATTGCCTGAAGTGTTCCATTTTCCTTAAGCTCATCCATAATCTTGTTTACTTCGTTTGTAAGGTCAGAGCCTTTTCTAAACCCAATACCATACTCTTCACTTGTAAGCTCAATGCCAATACCAAGACCTTCGTAGCTTGTTTTGCTTTCGCCAGCTTGACTGCCTGTTTGTGCTTTTTTTCCGCAAGCTGTAAAGAGTGCGAATGCAAGCATTACTGTAAGAATTACTGATAATAATTTTTTCATTGTTTAGTTCTCCTTTATTACTCGACTTATTTGTTATGTTAGTATATTACCACTCTACTGTGCTAAAGTCAAGAGGTTTTTATAATTTTTTTTAATAATTTAAAGAATAAACAATACCTACTATTAAATTAAGTGTGTGAGCATATAATCTTCTCTTTATAAAGGTGAAATTATATCCTTCTTTTTATCCAAATACCATCCATTAAAAAAATTTCACTTATAAAGCCTATTCATTTTGTTACAGATGAAAATATAAAAAAGCACTTCATAATGAAGTGCTTTTCTGGTGGGAGAGGATGGATTCGGACCATCGAAGTCATAGACAACAGATTTACAGTCTGCCCCCTTTGGCCACTCGGGAACTCTCCCTGGAGCTGGTAATAGGACTTGAACCTACAACCTGCTGATTACAAATCAGCTGCTCTGCCAATTGAGCTA
>CAZYYT010000108.1:0-7234 GCA_964651775.1 uncultured Oscillospiraceae bacterium
GGGAATAGACCACGGACAGACGGTTTCCGTCCAAGGTCAGGGTGAAGCAGGCAGTAAGGGTGGCCCGTCGGGTGACCTTCTTATAACCGTATACATTAAGAAAAACTCCGTATTTATGCGTGAGGGTAATACAGTTTATGTTGATGTGCCGATTACATTTGTGCAGGCATCGCTTGGTTGCGAAATAGATATCCCCACAATTGACGGAAATGTTATGCAGCGCTTCCCTGAAGGCACCCAGCACGGAACAAAGTTTAGGCTAAAGGGCAAGGGAATCCCCAGCACAAGAGGTGGCGCAAGGGGTGACCAGATTGTTAGGGTTTTTGTTGAGGTGCCAAGAAGCTTAAGCGCACGTCAGCGTGAAATTCTTGAGGAGTTTGCAAAGGAAAGCAACGAAAAAAACTATAATCAACATAAAAAGTTCACTGATAAAATAAAAGATTACTTTAAATAAGGAGAAATCGTATGGAGTGGTTAGCTGTAAGTATTTACACAGCGCCTGAGGGGATTGATTCGCTTTGCTCAAGGCTTATGGACCTTGGTATTACAGGCTTTGAAATAGAAGATAAAGATGATTTTGAGGACTTCCTTGAAAATAATAGGCAGTACTGGGATTATGTAGATGAAAAGCTTTACGAAAAAATGTCCGGTGAAACAAGGGTTAAAATCTATGTTGAAAATAATGAAGAAGGACAAAGACAGCTTCAGTTTATAAAAGATGATTTGGCTGCCCTTAAAAGTCTTGACAAAAATCACACCCTTGGCTCGCTTGGTATTAAGCTTGAAGCCCTTAAAGAAGAGGACTGGGAAAACAATTGGAAGCAGTTTTTTAAACCCATCTATGTTGGCGACAGACTTGTTATAAAGCCACAGTGGGAAACGATAGACGATGGGGAAGGTAAAATTGTGTTTAATATTGACCCCGGCATGACATTTGGAAGCGGTCAGCACGAAACAACACGCCTATGTGTTGAAAACCTTGATAAGCTTGTAAAAAAAGGTGACAAGGTGCTTGACCTTGGCTGTGGCAGTGGTATATTATCTATAATATCACTTATGCTTGGGGCAAAAAGTGCACGCGCAATAGATATTGACCCTAACTGTAAAAAAATTGCGATGAGTAATGCCTATCTAAACGGCATCTTCGAGGATACATATACTGTTCTTGACGGAAACATCATAACAAATAATGCGCTTAAAGAAGAGACAGAATCTTTTGGCCCTTATAACATTGTTGTGGCAAATATCGTTGCCGATGTTATAATTCCGCTTTCAAAGGATGTAAGGCGTTACATGACAGAAGACGGAATCTTTATTTCAAGTGGAATTATTGAGCATCGCTTTGAAGAGGTTAAGGCAGAAATTGAGAAAAACGGCTTTGAAATAATTGATATTCAAAGAGATAAGGATTGGTATTGTATAATATCGAGGTAGGGCTTATGGCTAATTTTTATATTACAAAGTCAATGATAAATGAAAATACTGCCACTATTACCGGGGAAGAGGCAAAGCATATTGGTAAGGTGCTTCGTATGAAAAAGGGTGACGCTGTTACCCTTTGTGACGGCGAAGGCACTTTTTATGAGGCTGTGCTTACGGCATTTGATGAAAAATGTGTAACGGCGGAGATTTCTTCTTTTAGACAGGCAGAAACAGAGCCAAAGGTTAAAATAACGCTGTATCAAGGCGTGCCCAAAAACCCGAAGCTTGAAACGATAGTTCAAAAGGCAACGGAGGTTGGTGTTGTAAAGATTGTCCCCGTAGACACCACACGCGCAGTTGCAAAGCTTGATAAAAAAGAAAAGCTTGAGCGTCTTAGAAAAATAGCGCTTGAGGCGGCAAAACAAAGTAAACGCGGAATCGTGCCCGAAGTTGGGGATGTGTTAAGCTATAAAAATGCAGTTATAGAAGCTGCAAAAAGTGACCTTTCGTTAATTCCTTATGAAGAGGAGAAGGAAACCTCACTTAAAAAGGCGCTTTTAGGTAGCGCAGCAAAAAGCGTTAGCATCATGATAGGGCCGGAGGGCGGTTTTGACAAGGATGAAATTTCATATGCAATACAAAATGGTGTAACGCCTGTTACGCTTGGAAAACGCATATTAAGAACAGAAACCGCAGGACTTGTGGTTTCGTCGGCAGTTCTTTATGAATTAAACGAAATGGAGTGATAGATATGGCACTTTTAAATAAAGCAAATATACTTTTGCCAAAGGTTGAAAATCCTACAAAATGGGCCGTTGTTGCTTGCGACCAGTACACGTCAGAGCCACAGTATTGGGAGCGCGTTTCTTCTTTTGTAGGTGAAAGCAAAAGTACGCTTAACCTTGTTTATCCCGAAGCTTTTTTAGCAGAGGGTGACGGTCGCATTGATAAAATCAACAGCACAATGCAAAAATATATAAGTGAAGGCGTGTTTGAAGAATACAAGGACTGCTTTATATATGTTGAACGCACCCTTTCAGGTGGCAGAGTAAGAAAGGGGTTAATTGGCGCAATTGACCTTGAGGAGTATGATTTTCACAAGGGCGTTAAAAGCAGAATAAGGGCAACCGAGGGGACAGTGCTTTCCAGAATCCCCCCGCGTGTAAAAATAAGACAAAATGCCCCGCTTGAGCTTCCGCACGTTATGCTTCTTATAGACGATAAGAAAAAAGCCCTTATTGAAAACATAAAAAAGGGCGAGAAGCTTTACGATTTTGATTTAATGGAAAATGGCGGACATCTTTGTGGCTATCTAATAGATGGTGAAAATGCAGATGAATTCTTAAAGGAATTTGATGGTTTCTCTAAAAATGCAGAAGATGGACTTGTTTTTGCAGTGGGTGACGGAAACCATTCCCTTGCTACCGCAAAGCAGTGCTGGGATAACCTTAAACCTTCTCTCAACGAAGAGGAGAGGGCATCACACCCCGCGCGCTTCTGCCTTGTTGAAATAGAAAATATCCACGATGATGTGCTTGAGTTTGAGCCGATTCACAGGATAGTTTTTGGTGTAGATGAAAAGGAGTTTGCATCAAAAATTGAGGACGCGCTTGGCTGCGGTGAAGGTGGCGACCAGCACATTGTGATGGTAACAAAAGAAGGGAATAAAGACCTTTATATAAATAACGTAACAAGTCCGATTGAGGTTGGCACACTTCAAAAATACCTTGATACGCTTAATTGTGAGGTTGACTATATCCATGGTGAAGACGTTGTTATAAAGCTTGTAAAGGAAAATAACGCTGTAGGATTTTTACTTCCCAAGCCTGACAAAGGCTCACTATTCAGCACAGTTATTGAGGATGGCGCACTTCCGAGAAAAACCTTCTCAATGGGGGAGGCAAACGAAAAACGCTTTTATATGGAAGCAAAGTATATAAAATAAACAAAAAAGCTTACGGAAATTTCCGTAAGCTTTTTATTATAGCACTTTGTTTAAAAAATCAATTGTTCGCGGATTTTTGGGACTGCTAAAAATTTCTTGGGGCGTTCCCTCTTCAACTATTAAGCCATCGTCAATAAATATAACTCTGTCAGCAACCTCCCGCGCAAAGCCCATTTCGTGGGTAACAACAACCATTGTCATACCCTCTTTAGCAAGCTCCTTCATAACTGAAAGCACCTCACCAACCATTTCAGGGTCAAGCGCAGACGTCGGCTCATCAAAAAGCATAATATCGGGGTTCATGGCAAGCGCCCTTGCGATTGCAACGCGCTGCTGCTGACCACCAGAAAGCTGATGTGGGTAACTTTCTGCCTTATCCTCAAGCCCTACCCTTTTAAGAAGCTCCGAGGTCTTTTCCTCAGCCTCTTTCCTGGTCATCTTCTTTAGTTCAAGCGGGGCAAACATAATATTTTTTTTAACAGACTGATGAGAAAATAAATTAAACTGCTGAAAAACCATGCCAATATTGCTTCTGACAGCGTTTATATCAGTTTTCTTATCGGTAATGTCGTAACCATCAACTATTATTTGCCCCTCGGTTGACGTTTCCAGCTTATTAAGGCAACGCAAAAATGTTGATTTGCCGCTACCTGAAGGGCCGATGATACAAACAACCTCACCCTCATTTATGGTTATATCAATTCCATTTAGCACATTAAGTGAATGGAAGCTTTTTTTTAGTTTTTTAACGATTACCTTTTCTTTCATAATTAAACTTCTTCTCCAAATATTCTGAAATTATCATAAGCAGTGAAATTACCACAAGGTAAAACACTGCAACAAGAGTGTAAGTTGCGAAAAACTGATACGATTTTCCAACATAAACCTTTGCCTTGTTAACAACATCGGCAAGACCTATAATAGATAGGATAGAAGTATCCTTAACTGTGATTATAAATTGGTTTACCATTGAAGGAATTGCAATTTTAATTGCCTGCGGAAGCACAACCTTAAGCATAGTTTTTGATGATGAAAGACCGAGTGAGCGTGACGCCTCTATCTGGCCTTTGTTTACCGCCTCTATACCACCGCGGAAAATTTCCGAAAGATAAGCACCTGCATTGAGGCTAAGCGTGATTACACCGGCAGTATATGGGTCCATCCTGAATCCGGGAAGAATAAGAAGCATCAGCTGCGGAAAACCAAAGTATACTATAAATGCCTGTACAAGCATTGGTGTGCCGCGAATTATCCAAAGATAAAACTTTGCGATAAATGAAAGCAAAAAGAATTTGGAGCTTCTCAAAACATATATTAAAAAGCCAATCAGCATTCCAATTATTAGTGAAATAAGTGATATGGACACTGTAAGCTTAATTCCTTCTAAAAGAAGCGGTGTAGCCTCTGTCAAAACCTTCGTAAAATCCATAAAAAATCTCTCTCTCCATAAGCGTGTATAAGAATATATCGGGGAAGCATATGCGTCCCCGATAAAACGAACATTAAAAAGTTATATTATCAATATCCGTATTTTGCAAGAATTTCATCGTACTTACCTGAAGCCTTGATGTTTGCAAGACCCTTGTTAAACATCTCAATAAGCTCCGGATTTGTACCCTTTCTTACAGCAAAGCCATAAAAACCGGGTTCAATAACATCGCCAACTGTCTGAAGGCCAAGCCCCGATTCCTTAATTGCCCAACCAATAACGCTTCTATCCTCAAAGCAAGCATCATTTGTACCGCTTTCAACAGCTGTGTACATTGTGGGCGAATCCTCATAATATGTAACATCAAAGCCGATTTCCTTTGAAAACTTTTCTGTAAGCTCAGCACTGATTGTGCTTGTTTTAGCGGCAACCTTCTTACCTTTAAGGTCCTCTACTGACTTTATGTCACTTCCTGCCTTTGTCACAAGAATCTGACCATCTTCAAAATATCCTTCAGAAAAATCAAAGGTTTTTTCTCTATCAGGTCTAATTGTCATACCTGCGATCATTGCATCTGCCTGACCTGACTGAACAGAACCCATAGCAGCGTCAAATCCTTCATTTTTCATTTCGTATTTAAAACCCTGGTCCTCTGAAATTGCTTTAAGTATATCCATGTCAACGCCAATGTAAGTATTTGTTTTAGAATCAAGGAATTCAAATGGTGCAAATGAATTGTCTGAAGAAATTTTGTATACCTTTTCTCCGGAACCCTTTTTCTGTCCGCATGCACCAAAAGTTAGAACAAGTGCAAGCGCAAGTGTAATTGCAACTGATTTTTTCATTATTGAATCGTCCTTTCTATACTTTAATTTGAATTGTCTAGAAAATAATACCATAAAATTACACTTAAGTCAATATATTAAACAATATAACAAGACTTGCTTCTCTATAACTTCATTGTAAGAGAAATTCTCTTTTTCTCTTTGTCAACATCAAGGATTTTAACCTTAACTATATCTCCGATACTAAGCACGTCTGTCGGATGCTTTATAAACTTGTCAGAAATCTGAGAAATGTGAACAAGCCCGTCTTGATGAACGCCAATATCCACAAATGCGCCGAAGTCTATAACATTACGAACGGTGCCCTCTAATATCTGTCCGTTAGTAAGCTCTTCAAGTGACATACAACCACTTCTAAGTAGAGGCTGGGGAAGTCCGTCACGCATATCACGGCCAGGCTTTGAAAGTGTGTCACAGATATCATTTATCGTGTAGGAGCCAATTTCAAACTCACTGGATACACTATCGGCAGTGTCTTTGCTGATTTTTGTTTTTATATCACCAAAGGCACCTTTTTTAATTTCTTCGTCGGTATATCCGCAAAGTGAAATAATCTTTCTTGCGGCATCGTAGCTTTCGGGATGGACAGAGGTGTTATCTAAAACATCCTTTCCACCGGGGATTCTCATGAAGCCTGCACACTGCTCAAAAGCTTTAGCTCCAAGCTTGCTAACCTTAAGAAGCTGTTTTCTTGAGAGGAAGCTTCCGTTTTCTTCACGATACGTAACAATATTTTTTGCCACTGCAGATGATATGCCTGCGATATAGCTAAGAAGCGGTGCTGAAGCGGTATTTAAATCAACACCGACGCTGTTAACACAGCTTTCAACAACGCCACCAAGCGCACCTGCAAGTTGCTTTTGATTGCAATCGTGCTGATATTGACCAACACCGATTGAACGCGGATCAATTTTAACAAGCTCGGCAAGTGGATCTTGAAGTCTTCTGGCGATAGATATTGCGCTACGTAAAGAAACATCGTAATCAGGAAACTCCTCCGCGCCAAGCTTGCTTGCACTATAAACAGAAGCGCCTGCCTCTGAAACTATCATATACTTAATAGGTCTTGAAATCTCCGCGAGTAGCTCTGCGATAAACTTTTCACTTTCACCCGTGGCAGTGCCATTACCGATAGAAACAAGCGTAACGCCATTTCTTTCAATCATTGCCTTAACCTGATTTTTCGCCTTTTCTATATCGTGGTGATCAAGCGTAAAGTACCCAACACCCGTTTCAAGTACCTTTCCTGTGTTATCAACAACTGCAAGCTTACACCCTGTTCTGTACCCCGGGTCAACCCCAAGCACAATATGGCCTTTAACAGGCGGAACAAGAAGAAGGTTCGTAAGATTAACGCTGAAAAGCCCAATTGCGGAGGCTTGTGCACGCTCTGTAAGAGCGTTTCTTATCTCGTTTTCAATAGATGGTGCAATAAGCCTTTTGTACGAATCCTCAATAGCCTCATTTAGAATAGTTAAAAGATGGGTATTAACGCCCAATACAACTTGATTTTTAATGTAATCGGTTATATTTTGTGGCTCTATTTCGATTTTCATCGAAAGCGCCTCTTCCTTCTCACCCCTATCCATAGCA